>NZ_JASJEB010000031.1 GCF_030064895.1 Crocosphaera sp.
TCGTAAACATACTGGCTCTATGAAGCAACTTGGGGAGATGAAGCGACAAAAATCTCAACAACATAAGAAAAGTTTGGGGTCTTTAGAAACCCCAACTTCTCAAAAGTTGGGGTAGTTCATTATAATTATAATAGTTGCTGTAAAAAAATTATGCTAAGGGATTAAGAAAATGGGAGACAAACTTGCAAATATTTTAGAACCTCTGGCCGCTTGGTTCCGTAGTTTAGGCGTACCAGAACCCATTGTCCATTGGGGACACCCAGTTATGATGGGAATTGTGGTTTTACTAATGGGTAGTGTTACTGCTTACATGGGTTGGCGTAGTCGTTTCGCAACTGATCCTGAAGTTGTATCAAAAACTCGTGCGTCTCACACTCAGTTAGCTCCTTGGGTTTTTCTGTTCGTAGCTTTAGGATACACCGGAGGCGTGTTATCCTTGGTGATGCAAAACCATGCTCTTTTGAGTAGTGGTCATTTTTGGACAGGTACAGGCGCACTTGGTTTAATGGCCGTTAGTGCGATGACTCCTTTAATTGGTTTTGGTGGTGATCAAAAAGAAGCTTATCGTACCTTTCATGCTTATTTAGGGGCTGTGGTTGCCATTGTGTTTATTGCTCATGGTATTTTAGGATTAAAATTGGGACTTTCTTTATAAAGTTTTTGATTGTAGATCACTTATTTTTCCGGTTTCTTAAACTTGAAGGAAGCCGGTTTTTTATTATTAATGGGTATTAATTTTTATGATCCAGAAAACAGCAAAAGATGTCATTGAATCCATTTATAAAGCCATTAATAACCGAGATATTGAGCAAGCAATGCAATGGGTTGATGATGATTGTCTTTACGAAGATATGAACTTTTCTCAGCCCTTTCAAGGTAAAAATGAGGTTAAGCATCTCTTTCAAGAATCCTGTGATAATGTTCCTGATGATCTTAAATTTATTATCGATGAAATAACCACAGAAGATCCTTTAAAAGTAGGCATTTTATGGCACGTTGAATTAGATAATATTCCTCTACCAAATGGCAGAGGAGTTAGTTTTTATCGTATTTCAGAAACCACAGGAAAACTCATTTTTGCCAGAGATATTGTCGAACCTCCCCTAAAACCAGGAAAAATATCTTTTTTAATTATTCGTTTAGTTACTCCTTTAATTAGAATATTTTTAAAAGAAGATTCTAACCCCCAAAAACCCCAACTAATCTTATCAAAAATTTTCTGGTTTCTAGCCGGAACTTATGTTTATATTTTACTATTATCCTCTCCTAACTTTCTTTTACCAGGGGAACCAGTTTGGGCAATACAACCAGAAACAACTCAAGAAGTTATCAGCGAATCCCTCAATTTTTTCTTTATTTTACCCATTCTCAATAGTTTAGGAATTTCCTCCATGGAATCTCCCGTAGTTCATCCTGCGATCGAAGCACAATTTAACTTTGCTGAAGCTTGGATCTTTATGTTTCTGCCTTTATTATTAGCAGATAAACGGGTTAGAGATTTTCCAAAATTTGCCCTTTGGAGTGTATCTATGTTTCTAACTAATGTTTTTATTTTACCTTATATGGCATTTAGATTTAAACAACCAAAGTTAGAAACAATAGAAGAAGCAAAGAAAGGAATATTAGAACGTAGTTTCGGCTATATAGGATTAATTGTAGGAGTAATTGCCATTGTTTGGCTATTTATTGGTCGGCCAGAATTTGGCGATATTAATCAAAGAATTGCCTATTTTATGGCACAATTACACAGCAGTCGTGTGGTTATTGCTTTTGCAGTAGATATATTCTTATTTGCAATTTTTCAAGTGATCTTAATGAGTGCAATTATCCCTCGTAATAGTCCACAACGTCCCTTAAGATTTATCCCTTTCTTTGGTCTTGCTTTTTGGTTAATCTTGTGAACAGTTAGCAGTTACCCGTTACCAGTGAACAGTGATTATTAATTTGCCTATTATCCATTATCTATTTATAAAGCATACTCTTTTAATTCATCCAAAGAAATCACTTCTAATGCTCGAATATGAGTTGCTTCTAAAATGACTGGAGGTGCCACCCCTGCATCTTTTGCCTCTTTCCAGCGAGAAGCACATAAACACCAGCGATCGCCTGGTTTTAACCCAGGAAAATCATAAGCAGGAATAGGGGTACTGAGATCATTTCCTTGCTGCTTAGTAAAACTTAAAAATTCAGCCGTCATTTGAGAGCATACCACATGAACCCCAAAATCTTGCCCTCCTGTACGACAATAACCGTCACGATAATAACCAGTCATGGGGTTACTACAACAGAGTTGTAAATCGCTTCCTAAAACATTTTTTCCTTCTATCATAGCTTAATATTCTTCTGATATTTTTTATTGATAACTTCAAAATTTATCTTAACATTAAAAACTCATGAATCATCCACAAATAATTTGTATTGGTGAAATACTCTTTGACTGTCTTGCAGATCAACTAGGTAAAGAATTAAAAGAAGTTAAATCATGGACAGCTTATCCAGGAGGTGCGCCGGCTAATGTTGCTTGTGGTTTAGTTAAATTGGGGATTCCCTCTGCTTTTATTGGTTGTATTGGAGGGGATCAAGCAGGCAAACAATTAGTTGAAATTCTAGAAAACATAGATGTTGATGTAAGAGGAATACAACATCATCCAACCGCCCCAACTCGACAAGTTTATGTCACTCGTTCTCAACAAGGAGAGCGTAAATTTGCTGGTTTTGGTCAGATTAAAACTGATGAATTTGCTGATACTAAATTGGATCATCAAAAATTAGAATTATCCTTATTTGCTCAGGCAAAATATTTAGTAATGGGAACTTTAGCACTTGCTTATTCTCAAAGTCAGCAAGCTATTTTCAAAGCCATAAAACTCGCTAAAAAATATCAACTTAAAATTTTCATAGATGTGAATTGGCGACCCGTATTTTGGGAAAATATAGAGACAGCAAAACCCTTGATTTTACAAGTTTTAGAATTAGCAGATTTTATTAAATGTTCTCAAGAAGAAGCTCATTGGTTATTTAAGACAGAAGATGCTAAAAAAATAGCTGAAAAGTTTCCTAAAGTTAAAGGTGTTTTAGTCACATTAGGTAAAAAAGGATGTCATTATTATCTAGGAAAAAATAAAGGAACAGTAGCAGGATTTTCCGTTAAAGTAATAGATACCACAGGAGCCGGAGATAGTTTTGTAGCAGGATTTTTATCTCAATGTTGTTGCTATGAAGAGGAAATATTAAACAACGCAAAAATGGCCAAACAAGCAATAATTTATAGTAACGCCGTCGGAGCATTAACCACCATAAAACCAGGTGCGATCGCAGCCCAACCTAGTAAAGAAACAGTTAAACAGTGGCTAGAAAGAAGCAAGACAATTAACTAATATAACAAAACTTTATATTGAACTTATAGAAATATCAACTCTATTGCGTTTTAAATAGATAAATAGAAAAGAGTCCAATCATGTGTTACGATTGTCCACACTATAGTTTTTAGGAAAAAGGTTAATGGATATCACCAAGGCTTTAAAAGCAGTCTTACCAACTAAAATAGAAGAATACCTCAAAGATACCAATTTTTATCGAAATTATCGCGAATATAGATTAAAAAAGTGTAAAAGTATCTCACAAGAAGGACAAGATTATTGGGTAATTAATGAAGTATTTTTTAAAAAGAGAAAAGGTTACTTCCTTGAAATAGGTTCATCTGATGGCATTGCTATAAATAATACTTATTTATTAGAGAAATGTTATCAATGGACAGGGATTTGTATAGAAGCTAACCCCAACTATTTTAAAGAATTAAAGCTTAATAGAAATGCTATTTGTTTAAATGTATGTCTAGATTCCCAAGAAGGTGAAGTTAATTTTGTTTTTAATAATGAGAAAGGAGGGATTTTAGATAGTTATGGCTGGTCGGAAAAAATGTTCTCCAAGTCAGATATAAAAAAAATAAAAACCACAACTTTAGAAAGTATACTGCAAAAATACAAAGCCCCTAAAATTATAGACTATTTATCAATAGACGTGGAAGGTGCTGAAACAAGAATTCTCAAGAATTTTCCTTTTGAAGATTATATTTTTCTTGCTTTAACAATAGAAAGACCCAGTGACGTACTACATAACATATTAATTAAAAATAACTATATACTCGTTAAAATTATACCTGAATTAGATAATTTTTATATCCATGAGTCATTCAAAAAAAACTATAAAAACAATTCTAATAAACATTATAGAAGCTGATAACATTTTATCAATGTTAGATTCTTGATTGCAATTATCAAATTTTTGTAGAGCTTAAAGTGACGGGTCTATCAGTCCGGAACTTCAAGCATACACATGAACTAATGGACAAGTAATCCAAGGGACTTCCAGAATAATAATCATCCAGCCTTCATACCAGAGATCCCTATTTTCCACCAGTTCATAACATAACTAAGGCTGGATGATTATTTACTTGGATCTTCCCAAAAGTTATTTAGGTGGAATATGGCTAAAAACGAAGTCTTATTGACTCTTTAATCTTAAGAAAAATTCTAGTAAACATTACAGAAGCTGATAATATTTTATAATTGCTAGACTCTTAATTACCATCATCAAATTTTTGTAGAGGTTAAACTAACGAGTCTAATATTCCCCTTTGGCCTTAAAATAAAAATAAATAAGTAATCCAACAGTTATTCAGGTGAAACATGGCCAAAACGGTTGCCCAAATAATGACCCAAAACCCCATCACCGTTACTCCACAAACCCCTTTATCAGAAGCAGTAAAGATCATAGCAGAAAAAAGAATTAGTGGTTTACCGGTTGTCGATGAAAATGGCAAACTCTTAGGAGTAATTTCTGAAACGGATTTAATGTGGCAAGAAACAGGTGTGGAACCGCCTCCTTATATCATGATTCTCGATAGCGTCATTTATCTGCAAAATCCTGCCCGTTATGACAAAGAAATTCATAAAGCCTTAGGGCAAACTGTAGGGGAAGTGATGAGCGATAAACCGATTACCATAAAAGGCGAACAATCTCTAAAAGAAGCGGCACATATTATGCACGAAAAGAAAATTCGCCGTTTACCCGTCATAGATGAAAATAATACCAAAGTAATTGGTATTTTGACTCAAGGAGACATTATTCGCACCATGGCTCAAGAATAATTGTTACAATTAGAATCAATTATCAGCCTCTTTTTGTCTAATGGATAAAAACAGCAAAAAATAGCAAAGGGATGGGAAAAAATGACAGAAATGACCACCAGTGTCTCCAATAATGTCATCAATAACTATATCCAACGGGTGACAGAATGGAGTCAATCGAGTCAACGAATTCCAACAACCGAAGAACTAGAAAATATTGCTGCTGAGTTGGGTATTGAACCAGAAGAAATACAAGCAGCACAAAAACAATCCCACGATCACTATGTTCGCGCCCAAGGTTATATGCGCTTAAAACATTGGAATGATGCGATCGCTGAATTACAAGAAGCCGTGGCTTTTAACCCCTCTAACTTAGATATGTTAGTTAGTTTAGCCTCAGCACAGATGGGAAGATGGGAGGTACATCATCGCAAAGACGATGAAGTAAACATCCGCTTGAGAATTCGGCAGTGTTTAGTCATTAAACCCGATTGCCAAGAAGCCCTGAATTTGCTGGCTAAACTCTCCCAGACCATAAAATGGCGTACCCGTATATTTACCGCTCTTGGAGTCGGTTTAGGGGGAATATGTGTGGGCATAGGAGGTGTTTTCTTGTTAGGAGAGGCCCTACCCTCATGGTGGCAGCAGCCCTCAGAAATAGAACTACTAGAACAAAGTTTTAGCCAAGAATTTGATACCTTACAACGGCAACAACACGCCTTAAGATCGCAAATGATGGCCTTACAAAGAAACAGCGATCAACGTAATCAAAGAACCATATCCACATTACAAAACCGTATCAATCAATTACAAAGAGAAGTTGATCAATTAGAACGAAAAATAATAGAAATAGAAAAAGAAAAACCCAGTAAATTAATCCCCCGTTCTTATAACAACGGCTCGATTTTAAGAGGGAGAGACTAACTAGACTTGAACAAAGTACAGTGCAAGATGGAAGAGGTTTTAAACCTTGAATTAATCAATTGTTAACTGTTAATTGTTACAATTGTTAATTGTTAATTATTAATTGTTAATTATCAATGAGTCTTAAACTTTATTTTCTCAGACACGGAGAAACCACATCTTCCCAAACAGGAACCTATTGCGGGCGGTTAGATATTGAATTAACCCCTTCTGGGATAGAAATGGCAGAAGACTTTGCCAAAACCTATGACGAGATTCCTTGGAAAGCCGTCTATTGTAGCCCCTTGAAACGAGCGATCGCCACAGCCAAACCCTTGTGCGATCGCTTAGGAATAAATATGGAACTCCGTAACGGCCTCAAAGAAATTTATTATGGGGAATGGGAAGGCAAAACCCCAGATCAAGTTAACCAAGAATTTCATGATGACTATGTACGCTGGTTAGCTGATCCCGGTTGGAATAGTCCCAACGGCGGAGAAAAGGGGATCGATATCGCCCGTCGCAGTTCAGAAGTTCTAGAAGAAATCGAAAATACCCATAAAACAGGGAATGTTTTGGTAGTTTCCCATAAAGCCACCCTCCGCATTATTTTATGTTCCCTCTTAGGTGTTGATGTTGGCCGCTACCGCGATCGCATTGGAATGTCCGTGGCCGCCGTTAGCATCGTCGAAATGGCCCAACACGGGCCATTAGTTCATGTTATGGGCGATCGCTCTCATCTGAGAACAGAATTAAGACAACGCCACGGAACCTAGATTAAAGATAACTATTTTAACACTGGTAACTGATAACTGATAACTGATAACTGTTTTAAAAATGGGTTTAAGACTTTATTTTCTCCGTCATGGACAAACCGCCTACAGTAAAACAGGAGGATATTGCGGCAAAATAGAAAACGATCCAGGATTAACCCCCGAAGGCTACGAAATGGCTCAGGCATTCGCCGATTCCTACGCCCATGTATCCTGGAAAGCTATCTACGTTAGTCCTTTGTATCGCACTAGAGAGACAATTCGACCCCTCTGCGAAAAAATAGGGGTTTCTATGCAGTTGCGGGAAGGACTGCAAGAGATCGGTTATGGTCAATGGGAAGGAATGCACCCCAAAGACATCGATCGCGACTATCACGATCTCTACGTCAAATGGTTGACCGATCCGGCTTGGAATGCACCGCCAGACGGGGAAAGAGGGATCGATATTGCCCGTCGCAGTTCCCAAGTTCTAGAAGAGATCCAAGGGAATCATAACAATGGTAATATTTTAATTGTTTCCCATAAAGCCACCATCCGTATTATGTTGTGTGGTTTACTGGGTATTGATATTAAATATTACCGCGATCGCTTTTTGATGTCCGTTGCTGCGGTGAGTTTAGTAGAATTAACCGCCAGTGGACCTTTATTTCATTTTATTGGCGATCGCTCTCACCTCAATAGTTATTTACGTGCCTTACCTAGCACCTAAATAGAGTTAAAATCAATAACAGATAATTTATCCTATCCTTAGACTAATCAACATGGAGAATAAAAGACCAGAATTTGCCATTAAAGAACATTCTGTCCTATCTATTGCCACAGAAATGCACAATCATTTCCGAGATTTACAATCTTATTACAAAATCGCCAAAGGCAATTTAATTAGTGAACTTGAGTCAATGGCAGATGAAAGTAAAACGGCAGAAATACACGATAAATTACGTGAAATCGAAGATAAAATCACCTTCTTTCATGTTTTAAATAATGCCATATCCACTGTTGATACCGTTTTACACACCGAAAAAATGATCGCTGAGTTTAAGAAGAAATAGTAAACATTAGTTTACTTAATAGTCAGGATTTAGAATGCGCGAATTTAGAATTTATTTTTGATAATTATTCTAGATTCTGTATTCTACATTCTACTTTTCTATTATTCATTATCAAACGAGTGGTTAAACCTATGTTAAGTCCTGTTGAAACTATCAAATTATTTGAATCTCAACCAGAACAAACCTTCTCTAAAGGAGATACTATTTTCAAAAATGGAGACCAAGGAACAGTGATGTATGGCATCATTGAAGGGGAAATAGAAATGTATATCGATGGCAAAGTCATTGAAACCATTGAAAAAGGGGATGTTTTTGGACAAGGTGCTTTAGTTCATGAAAATCACTTACGCGCTTCTACTGCTGTTGCTAAAACTGACTCTAAACTAGCACTTTTAGACCGAGAACATTTCTTATTTGCTGTTCAACAAACCCCGATGTTTGCTTTAGAAGTTATGAGGAGTTATTCTGATCGTCATCGTCGTTTAAAAAAGGTTCTGGATGCTTTAGGAAATATTTAAAACAGTGACCAAACATTGAACATTGAACATTGAACATTGAACATTGAACATTTTGGTTTCAAGTCTACTTCCAAACGAATGATAAATGATAAATGTTAAATGAAATGACCCATTCTAATTCTAATATTGTCTGTGTCCGTGTTTTTATTACTGGCAAAGTACAAGGTGTAGGATACCGCTATTCTACGGTACAGAAAGCTCAAGAGTTAGGGGTTAGGGGATGGGTTAGAAATCGTCTTGATGGGCGTGTAGAAGCCATTTTTTCAGGCACAGAACCCCCAATTACTAAGATGTTGCAATGGTGTCATCAAGGGCCGAGAAGTTCCAAGGTAACAGATGTAACTGTAGAAAGATTAGAACCTCAAATATATCAAAGTTTTGAGGTAAGAGAAACTATTTGAGACACCATAACAAACCCCCAAACCATAACATTTTTTTGCTTCCGTAGGGGTTTAACACTGTTAAATCAATCTGATGCCTTGATTAACAGTTAATAATGTCCGTCTTTGTAAACCTTCTTTTTCTAAAATAGCATTAGCAGCTAATAAACCACTACTTACTGCTCTTTCCATTAAACCACAGGGAAAGGGCATTTTCACCCAGTCTCCTGCAAAAAATAAGTTATCAATATCTGTAACGGTATCTGGACGATTTTCATAACTATTGGGAGGATAACCAGAGAAGTTTTTTTGATTAACTAATTCTTTGTGTAATAGGTTAGCTTTTGATAGTTGAGGGACAACTTCATATAATTCTTTTTCAAAAGTTTGTAATAAAATTTCTTGGGTAGGAAAGTCTTTTTCTTTGTAACAATATGCGTGTAATTCTACTACACTTCCTCCTGTTTTTTTAGACCATTCAATAAACTGGGTTTGAATGCGATGATATAACGCAATACTATCGGTGAGATCGTAACCAGAAAGCGAAGTAAAATTACTATGTTCCCACTCAAAATTTTGATCAAACCAAAACCTAGCAACTGCAAAGGGATCAGCAACAGCTAATTGTTCAATTTTTTGTGTTAAAATATCGTTATTTCCTCCTTCTATTTTTGTCCATAAATGACGTATTCCTGGAACATCAGTAGCGATAACATAATAGTCTGCTTTTAAGATTTTATTATTGATATTTTCTTCAGCTTCTTGACTCACTAATTCAACGAAATTATCGTCTTTTTCTACAATTTTATAATGGGCTAAATCTTGTTTTGCTGGCCCTTTTATTACTTTGCCATTTTTATCATAAACTGCACCATGACAAGGACATAAAAATGTTCCATTTTCTTGTTTTTTCACCGTACAACCTTGATGAGTACAAGTTAAACCCATGACTGTTTCATCAGTCTCTAAAAATAAGCGATCACTATCCCCATAATAGGTTTCATTACTGCTACATAAAATCTTATTTTTTTTCACCTTAAAAGGGATATTAATTACTTCACTTCCTTGTTGATAGTTAATAGATGTGATTGTATTTTTTTGAAAGATAATATTACTAATGTGTGCTTTTTTTATGACATTACCTTGATTCTTTTTAATATTAGTAATAA
The DNA here is from genome assembly GCF_030064895.1 of Crocosphaera sp. Classification (GTDB taxonomy): domain Bacteria; phylum Cyanobacteriota; class Cyanobacteriia; order Cyanobacteriales; family Microcystaceae; genus Crocosphaera. The sequence continues at coordinate 9,925 of NZ_JASJEB010000031.1, forward strand.
TCGGTTCAACTAAACTGCTTCCCATATCATCTCTTGTGCCATTAAAAGCTAAACCTTCGGGGTTGCCAAAGAAATAGAAATGGAAAAATTGTAATAATTCTCCTGCACTTAAAGTATCAGGTGCATTTAAAGTTGAGCGAGCAAAAGGTAAGAAATATAAATCATAAAGTCCTTGAGGAAAACCGATTTTTGACCAATCAATAACCGAGAGGTGATCTAACCTTTGAAAACTATCAGGCATTTTAAACCCTGCAATTTCTTTAAATACCTGCCAATGGGACAACTTACTAATATTAATGCCCCAATCAAAACGATTATCTGACCAAACAGCAAGATCCATAATATTCCAGGGAAAAGCAGAATGACTAGGATAAAAATTCTCCGGTTTATAATTATATTTTTCCTCAGAAAAGAGAACAGAATAAAACCCTAAAGAGCGAAAATTATTTTCTATGTTTAATTCAGAAACAATTTTATTGAGATTATAATAGTGAGGAAAAAAGCCATGAAAACCATGTTCCATCTTGAAACTATTATCACCAATATTAATCTTCCAACTGGCTATTTTTCCACCTAAATTAGTTGACTTTTCCAATAAAGTTACAGCAAAACCTCGGCTACTTAACTCATAAGCACAAGCCAAACCAGCCAAACCAGCACCGATAACTACCACAGATTTAGGATTAGTTAAACCATAAGGTAAAATCAAACTATCTTGTTGATAAAAAGAAGGAGATGGCTTTCTAAACCGAGAATAAGCAATTAAACTACCTAAACCTCCAATTCCCAAAACCTTAAGAAAAGTACGACGAGAAAACATAAAAAATGTAGAATATAGAACTAATTGATAATTAAATTAATCATTACTACTATCAGACTCCGAACTCCCAACTCCGAACTCCGAACTCTTCTCCTTAACCCATTGTTCCCAGAGATCCCGACGACGTTTTTGAGTTCTTTTAATCTGTTGATCTCGTCGCCATTGAGCAATTAATTGATGATTTCCTGACCGAAGAACATCAGGAACTTCCCACTCTTGAAAAACAGCAGGACGAGTATATTGAGGATAATCTAATAAACCATCTTCAAAACTTTCAGCTTTCAAAGATTCCTCCTTACCAACCGTTCCAGGTAATAAACGAACCACCCCATTAATTAAAGCCAAAGCAGGAATTTCTCCACAGGTTAAAACAAAATCTCCCAAAGAAATTTCTCGATCTGCCAAATAACGAACTCTCTCATCAACCCCCTCATAATGACCACAAATTAAGATCAGTTGTTGATAATGGGTCGCTAAATCCTGTAAAGTGGTTTGAGTTAAAGGTGAACCTTGAGGCGTTAACAAAATAACCTGTGAACTCGATAAACGAGGCAAAGAATTAACCGCCGCAAAAATAGGTTCCGGTTTCAAAACCATCCCTACCCCACCCCCATAAGGGATATCATCCACCCGATGATGCTTATCAACCGTAAAATCACGGGGGTTGACCAAGTTAACCGTGGCGATGGCCTTAGCCAAAGCTTTACCCAACAAACCAGACTCTAAGCCGGAGGTAAAAAAATCAGGAAACAAAGTAATGACATCAATATTCACAACCAATCCGTATAAACTTACAAAAATAATATTAATTTTACTGTTCCGAGGCTACTCTAGCTTAGAATGGATTACAGAAACGGGGCCAAAAATTGAGTAAGTACCAAGGCTTAACGTTGGCATAATCTACCCTTAATCCCTATTATGACTAACAAGCGCGAAAGTACCGAACCTTATTTGGCTAAAAAGATAAGATTATGTTGCAATTAGACACTCAATCCCAAGCAAGCCCCATGTCCCAAACCACAACCACAGCCATTTTAGTTATTGGTGGCGCAGAAGACAAAGTGCATGGTAAAGAAATTCTGCACACCTTTTGGTTTCGTTCTGGTGGCACCAATGCTACCATAGCCATTATTCCATCTGCCTCGAGAGAACCAGTATTAATCGGGGAAAGATACCAGAGTATCTTTGAAGAAATGGGAGCGAAATACGTTAAAGTTTTAGACATACGCGATCGCGACCAAGGAAATGATACCTACTTTAAGGAATACGTTGAAGAATGTACCGGCGTATTTATGACAGGAGGAGATCAACTTAGACTGTGTGGCCTGTTGGCTGACACCCCCCTGATGGAAAGGATACGACAACGGGTACAACTCGGTGAAATCTCTTTAGGAGGAACCAGTGCCGGGGCTGCTGTGATGGGACATCACATGATTGCCGGGGGTAGCAGTGGAGAATCTCCCAACAGAGCCTTAGTGGATATGGCCATGGGACTAGGTATTATTCCCGAGATTATTGTCGATCAGCACTTTCATAACCGCAACCGAATGTCCCGTTTATTAAGTGCCTTATCAACTCACCCCGAAAGACTCGGCATCGGTATCGACGAGGACACCTGCGCCCTGTTTGAGAGAGATGGTCTCATGCGCATCGTTGGCAAAGGAACAGTTACCATTGTTGATGGTCGAGACATGACCTACACCAACCAAGGAGACATTTCGGCCACAGACCCGTTAAGTCTCCATAACCTCAAAGTCAACATTTTATCCCACGGAGACTGTTATCATCTCCATCAACATCAATGTATTGCGAAAATCAGTAGTCCAATACAATAAACAATTGATAATAAACAATAACCTCTCCTGGCAAAGTGAGAGGATTGGAAATAGAGAATTTCTGGGATTTTTCACCTCTTAATAGGAAGTTTAAAACCTTGAATTAATCAATTGTTAATGATTAATTGATAAAAACTGTTCAATCTGAACAGCTATTCACCCTAATGAAACGAGAAGATCATTAGTGGATGGCTTTTGTGTCCTCAAGCGTGCTTTTTTAGAGAAACGGCGAGTATGAAAATATTAAAGACCCTGACCCTACGCGGCCCCAACTATTGGAGTATTAGGCGCAAAAAACTAATTGTTATGCGCCTCGACTTGGAGAACTTAGCAGAAAGACCCTCAAACGAGATTCCTGGCTTCTACGAGGGCTTAGTTGATATCCTCCCTAGCTTAGTCGAACATTATTGTTCTCCTGGCCATCGGGGGGGCTTTTTGGAAAGAGTGAAAAAAGGCACTTATATGGGGCATATTATCGAACATGTCGCCCTAGAATTACAAGAATTAACCAAAATGCCCGTGGGGTTTGGTCGTACCAGAGAAACCGCTACACCCGGGGTCTATAACGTCGTTTTTGAATATGTCGATGAACAAGCAGGCCGTTATGCAGGAAGAGCAGCAGTTCGTCTCTGTCAGTCCATCGTTGAGACAGGAAGCTACCCCCCCAAAGAACTAGAACAAGACCTTAGCGATCTCAGAGATTTACAGGCCAATGCAGCTTTAGGACCTTCTACCCAAACCCTCGTTACCGAAGCTGAAGCCAGAAATATCCCTTGGATGCCCCTCAGTGCCAGGGCAATGGTACAGTTAGGTTATGGGGTACATCAGAAGCGCATTCAAGCCACCCTCAGCGAATATTCCGGTATTTTAGCCGTAGAATTAGCCTGTGATAAAGAAGGCACCAAAACCATCCTCCAAGATGCCGGTGTTCCCGTTCCCAGAGGCACCAGCATCCAATTTTTTGAAGAACTAGAAAGTGCGATCGCCGATGTAGGGGGCTATCCCATCGTCCTTAAACCCCTAGACGGTAATCATGGCCGGGGCATCACCATCGATGTTAACAGTTGGGAAGACGCAAAAGAAGCCTACGATATCGCCAGCAAAGAGTCGAAAACTCGCACAGTTATTGTGGAACGATTTTATCAAGGCAGCGATCATCGTTTATTGGTTATTAACGGTAAATTAGTCGCAGTGGCAGAACGGGTTCCTGCCCATGTGGTGGGAGATGATCAACACACCATCGAAGAACTGATCTCCATCACCAACGAAGATCCCAGACGAGGAGAAGGACACGATAACGTTTTAACCAAGATTAAAGTTGATAAAACTTCCTTAGCTGTCCTCGAAAAACAAGGATTACGCCTAGAAACAGTCTTAAATAAAGGAGAAATAGCCTATTTACGGGCAACAGCTAACCTCAGTACCGGTGGCATCGCCATCGATCGCACCGACGAGGTCCACCCGGAAAACCTCTGGATGGCCGAACGAGTAGCCAAAATAATTGGCCTTGACATAATGGGTATTGATGTAGTAACCCCAGATATCAGCAAACCCGTCAGAGACGTAGACGGGGTGATTGTAGAAGTCAATGCAGCCCCCGGGTTTCGGATGCACGTCGCCCCCTCTCAAGGGTTATCGCGCAATGTAGCCGCCCCAGTCATGGATATGCTATTTCCCCCCGAGACACCCAGTCGAGTCCCCATAGTCGCCATTACAGGCACCAATGGCAAGACAACTACCACCCGTTTAACCGCCCATATTTACCGTCAAACAGGTAAAGTTGTGGGTTATACCAGTACAGATGGTGTTTATATTGGGGACTATTTAGTAGAAAAAGGAGATAATACCGGGCCTTTTAGTGCCTCGATGATCTTGAAAGATCCCACCGTAGAAGTGGCAGTCTTAGAAAGTGCTAGGGGTGGCATACTGCGATCGGGTTTGGCCTTTGATAGTTGTGACGTGGGTATTGTTTTGAACGTGGCCGCCGATCATTTGGGTTTAGGAGACATCAACACCATCGAGCAAATGGCTCAGGTCAAAGGGGTTATTGCTGAGGTGGTACATCCAGAAGGTCACGCGGTACTGAATGCGGATGATCCCTTAGTAGCAGCTATGGCTGAAAAAGTCAAAGGCAAAATAGCTTATTTTTCCATGAACCCTGACAACGAAATTATCCAGAACCATTTACGTCGAGATGGTTTGGCAGCGGTTTATGAGAATGGCTATCTTTCCATTTTAGAAGGACAATTTACCCTGAGAATCGAAGAAGCGGTTAATATACCGATGACTATGGGGGGAATGGCACCCTTTATGATAGCTAACGCCTTGGCCGCTTGTCTGGCGGCCTTTTCTCAAGGAGTAGATATCGAAGATATTAGACAAGGGGTAAGGACTTTTACCGCATCAGCAGAACAAACCCCCGGACGCATGAATCTCTTTAATTTAGGAGACCATCACGCTTTAGTAGATTATGCCCATAACCCAGCAGGTTACGAAGCAGTGGGAGAGTTTGTTAAAAACTGGCAAGGACAAAGGTTAGGGGTAGTAGGAGGTCCCGGCGATCGCCGTGATGAAGATTTAGTCCTCTTAGGTAAAATCGCTGCTAGGGTCTTCGATCGCATTATTGTCAAAGAAGACGATGATAAACGAGGCCGCGATCGTGGTGAGGCTGCGGATCTCATTATTAAAGGTATTTTACAGGAAAACTCTCAAGCCTATTATGAAGCTATTTTGGATGAGACAGAAGCGATCAATTACGGCTTAGATAAGGTGGAGAAAGGAGGGTTAGTTGTGGTCTTTCCTGAAAGTGTTACCAGGGCTATTTCTCTGATTAAGCAACGAGAGTCTGTTTGAGATACTCCCCCACTAAATCTAGTTTCAATTTCTTTCCTTATTAATACCAGTTTCCTAAAGTTAAGCTACACATCCTCGTAGGGGTCAACGGCCGTTGACCCCTACAACCTTAACATCTGTAGTCTCAGTTCATGAAAACGGTATAACTTGAAGAAAGCAATAGTCTAGCTAGTGATTATACATATATAACACTTTGAGTATATGAGCAAAAAAAAATTTTATAAAAATAATAATATTCACAATCATATTTCATCTGCCGAACGTGGAATTGCATTAGCATTTGCTAGTGTCGTTTTGATAACTTTAATTGTTATGGTACTTAACCCACGTATAATGAATGATGGAACTCTTGCAATTGTTAGGTTTCTAGCAGCTAGTTTTGCTGGAATTTCTGGATATTTCTTCTCAGGTAACTTGGGAAACGAATTACCGCCTTTATGGTATGATGATCAAGAATAAACATCTACAGTACGTATATCTAGTTCTAAAACACGAGTCTCTAACCCTAATCACTTCGTTATCCTCTTAGTATTTTGACTGGTTTAAACTCACTTTTTGACTCTATTTTGAGCAAATGTATCAAGTTAGTATTAAAGCACATACGAATTTATATTGACAAAAATGTAAAAATGTGTGTCTAACAGTAAAAATCATTTTTTTGGTAACATGATTCAAAACAGAAAGAATGTTTAGCGCAATGACAACAGATGTAGAGGATGAAGATTTAGTTCTTTTAGGTCAAATTGCTGCTCGGGTGTTCGAGCGCATTATTGTCAAAGAAGACAACGATAAAGGAGGTTTCGTTATTGTCTTTCCCGAAAGTGTGACCCGCGCTATTTCTCTGATTAATCAACGTAACTTCATCTCTTAACCAAGTCAAATGCAACAGCAAATTTTGTTAGGCTGTTGTATGTATAGAACCCAACACACAATACACAGGAAAAATATAATGATGCAGAAAAAACATGCTTTTGAGTCTTCTCAGGTTATGTATCGCGCACAAGAATTATTAGACGCAGCCTCCAACCGTTATCGTATCACCGTTCAAGTGGCTAGTCGCGCCAAACGTCGTCGTTATGAAGATTTTGATAGTATTGATGATCCTCACATGAAACCGGCTGTCCGTGCCATCATTGAAATGTCTGATGAGCTAACTCAGCCAGAAATTATCAGTGATGTGAGATCCTAAAAAAACGATGAGAAAAACACTTGTCCTCTCAAGGAAAAACCAAAAATGGTTAGGGGTTTTTCTCCTCAGTCTGAGTGTCAGTTGGGGAGTAATGCAGCTTAACTTCAGTCAAATTCAAGGTTGGAGTATAAAAAGTGTTTACGGTCAAAATCTTCGACCTGAACAAGCAGCAGAGATTATTTATCAGAGATTACCTGAACTTCCCAAAGAAAATGACTATTATAGTGCTGAAACGGGAGAAATAAACCCTAATCATACATTAATGGGTCGTTTTATCCGTTACCACAAGGACTTTAAACGACGTTCTCCCCAACACCCTTTAGACTGGAAAGTAACTATAGCAGATTATTTAGGGGTAAATCAGTCTATTCGAGAATCAAACTACCCAGGATCTACCTTAACAAGTAATCCCCTAACAAAAGATATCGAAGTTATGCGTCAACTAAGTCGTCGTCAACGTCAACAGTTAGTAGACCTATTAGTTGAAATTTATAACCCTCAACCACAAACCACGACTAATCAGGGTGTTCCCAACGAAACAGAAGGGACATCGTCCCCAGAATCTACTTCCGAAACTCCGGGTTTGTCTCGACCTGGTGATGCGCAACTACTTACACCTTAAATAAGTGTTAATTATTAATTATTAATTGATAAAAATGGGCGATCGCATACTCAAAAAAGGGACAGGATGGCGACTAGGATGGAATACAAAATCCATTGCTTATCCTGGTTTAATAGGAGGAGAAGATTGGGCTATAGAGTTAAAATCGGCAGAATTTGCCGATTTTTGTCGTTTATTTGAGCAACTAGCCACAACAATGAAGGTAATGGCTGAAGAATTGATGGAAGAAGAAAGAATAGCTTGTGAGGCAGAAAGTGAATTATTGTGGTTGGAAGTAGAGGGGTTTCCCCAAAGTTATTCCTTGAGGGTGATTTTAAATCAAGGTCGTAGGTGTGAAGGAAATTGGCCGGCCGAGGTTGTGAGTGAGTTATATGAAGAAATGCAAAAATTAAACACATTTTGACTTGCCTTTTTCAAGACAATAGGTGTATGATAGAAATCTGTGAATATCGGGGCGTAGCGCAGCTTGGTAGCGCACTACTTTGGGGTAGTAGGGGTCGTGGGTTCAAATCCCGCCGCTCCGATTCAATGGGGAAAGCAAGATAAATTTATCTTGCGTTTAACCCTAATTTTAACAAATCAGTAACAAAAGATTAAATTCTAGGTTATACTTATAGTTCGAGTTCAACTGGAGAGATTACCCCAGTCATCACTCAAAAATCCAGTGCAGTAGTCACATACTGTAATTTTATGTTGAGAAGAGATCACCGTGGTTAGACAAGAAGGCTCTAAAAAAGATACAAAACAAACCAAAGGCGAAACCAAAACCAATAATCTTGTGGTTGAGACCAAAGAAGAACTGGCTAAAGTCGTTTGGCCATCAAGACAGCAACTCTTAAGCGAATCAGCCGCAGTTATTTTAATGGTTAGTCTGGTAGCTACTGTTATTTATCTTGTAGATAACCTATTTTCATGGGGATCCGGGAAGGTATTTTAATGAGTTTTGCTCACGATCACGCATCCGAACCAGAACAGCAACAAGAAAAACCCAAATTGGTGCCGCGGTGGTATGCCGTGCAGGTAGCTTCTGGTTGTGAAAAGCGAGTCAAAAACAACCTAGAACAACGGATTCAAACCCTAGATGTAGCGGATCGAATCCTACAGATTCAGATTCCCAAAACGCCAACGGTAAAAGTCCGTAAAGACGGAAGCCGTCAACAATTGGAAGAAAAAGTTTTTCCTGGCTACGTATTAGTCAGGATGATTATGGATGATGATGCTTGGTTAGTGGTGAAAAATACCCCCAACGTTATCAACTTTGTGGGTTCAGAACAACGGCGGGCTTATGGTAGAGGCCGTGGTCACGTTAAACCTCTTCCTTTGAGTCCTTCAGAAGTAGAAAGAATCTTTCGCCAGGCAGAACAGCCAGAACCCCTTGTTAAGATCGATATGGAAATCGGCGACAAAATTCTGGTACTCTCAGGCCCATTTAAAGATTTTGAAGGAGAAGTGGTGGAGGTTAGTTCCGAACGCAACAAACTGAGGGCATTGTTGTCCATTTTCGGACGAGATACCCCAGTTGAACTCGAATTTAACCAAGTTGAGAAGCAAAATTAGCGATGGCCAAGAAAGTTGTTGCCTTAATTAAACTAGCCCTTCCTGCCGGAAAGGCTAACCCTGCCCCTCCTGTTGGTCCCGCCTTGGGTCAACACGGGGTTAATATCATGGCCTTTTGTAAAGAATACAACGCCAAAACCTCCGATAAAGCAGGAATGGTTATTCCTGTAGAGATTTCGGTTTTTGAGGATCGTAGTTTTACCTTTATCCTCAAAACCCCTCCAGCGTCTGTATTAATTCGCAAAGCAGCCGGCATCGAAAAAGGATCAGCCCAACCCAATAACCAAAAGGTAGGCAGTATCACCCGTGATCAACTCAAAGAAATCGCTCAAACCAAACTGCCGGATCTCAATGCCAACGACATTGACGCAGCCATGAATATTGTAGAAGGAACCGCCCGTAACATGGGTGTTACCATCAAAGATTAATTGTAAAATTAACCCAGGAGGGAGAAGCTAAGCTTCGTTAGTACCCCAGGAGGAACTATGCGTAAAAAACTCTCAAAACGAATCAAAGAAGCCTTATCAAAGATCGACCAAGAGCGAGTTTATGAGCCTTTAGAAGCCTTAACACTCCTCAAAGAAACCGCTACAGCTAAATTTAGCGAATCAGCAGAAGCCCATATTCGTCTTGGTATCGACCCCAAATATACCGACCAACAGTTACGGACAACTGTTTCTCTTCCCAAAGGTACCGGGCAAGAAATTAGAGTGGCTGTCATTGCCAGAGGGGAAAAAGTTCAAGAAGCCAGTAACGCCGGCGCTGACTTGGTTGGTTCCGAAGAATTAATTGATGAAATCCAAAAAGGAATGATGGATTTCGAGGTTTTAATTGCCACCCCTGATATGATGCCTAAAGTGGCTAAATTAGGACGCTTACTCGGTCCTCGTGGTTTAATGCCTTCTCCTAAAGGGGGAACCGTCACGGCTGATCTGGAAACCGCTATTAATGAATTTAAGGCAGGGAAATTAGAATTTAGGGCTGATAAAACAGGCATTGTTCATGTTATGTTTGGAAAGGCATCATTTTCCCCCGAAGACTTGCTGGCTAATCTAAAAGCCTTACAAGAAACTATCGACAAACAACGTCCCTCTGGGGCAAAAGGTCGCTACTGGCGTAGTATCTTTGTCTCTGCTACAATGGGACCCTCGATTCAAGTCGATATTAGTGCCTTACGAGATTTAAACCTCGCAGAAGGCAGTTAAGCTAACAACTAAAAAGTGTAACTTTGGTTTACACCTAAGACAGCAGGGGCAACTTGCTTAAATATCCTGCCGAGGTTGAAGCCTGAAGTAAAAACATTGTAAAAATTGTGGATTTTTCTATGATTTTTGTGGTGTAATTCGACTTCAGCCCCGGCAAATTGCTAGGGGTTTATTTTTTTCCCAAAATTAAGGAGGTGAGAGCAGAATGGGAAGAACCAGGGAAAATAAAGCGGCGGTGATCGCTGATCTCAAGGAACTCTTGAGTGAGGCACAATTAGGCATTGTTATTGATTATCAAGGTCTATCTGTTGCTGAAATCACTGATCTACGGAACCGTCTTCGACCCAGTGGAGCTATCTGTAAGGTGACTAAAAACACCTTTATGGAACAAGCTGTGACCGGTGATGAGGCATGGGAACCGATAACTACTTTTTTAAAAGGGACATCGGCTTTTGTTTTAGTCAAAGATGACGTAGGTAGCGCAGTTAGGGCTTATCAGTCCTTTAAAAAAGATACCAAAAAAACCGAGTTTCGCGGTGGTGTCATGCAAGGACAAGCCCTTAACGAAGAGCAGGTTAAGGCGATCGCTGATTTACCGTCAAAAGAAGAACTAATCGGACAAGTAGCCGGAGCAATCAATTCTATCGCTACCAAATTGGCCGTTGGGGTCAACGAAGTGCCGAGTTCTTTGGGACGGGGTATCAACGACATCCCCAACTCTCTTGGGCGTGTTATGGCGGCTATGGCGGCCAAAGAAGAAGGGAATGGTTAAAAGCTCATTCCCCAATTTATCTATCTTGTTTGTTCAATTATCCACTTTTTTCACTTATTTTCAAGGAGTTAAGTTATGTCTGCTGCAACCGATGAAATTCTCGAAAAGCTAAAATCTCTGACCCTTTTAGAAGCGTCTGAGTTAGTTAAACAAATTGAAGAAGCTTTTGGTGTAAGTGCCTCTGCTCCTTCTGGTGGCATGATGATGATGGCACCTGGTGGTGCTGCACCTGGTGGTGCTGCGGCTGAGCCTGAAGAAGAGAAAACTGAGTTTGACGTGGTTCTCGAAGAGGTTCCCGGTGATAAGAAAATTGCCATTCTTAAGGTAGTTCGGGCTATCACTGGTTTAGGTCTTAAAGAGGCTAAAGATATGGTTGAGTCTGCACCTAAGGCTATTAAAGAAGGCACAGGAAAAGACGATGCTGAAGAAGCTAAGAAGAAACTCGAAGAAGCTGGTGCAAAAGTCAGCCTGAAGTAATTTCTTCTCATTAAGCTGTTTGAAAAGCCCCTACTGTAACAAGTAGGGGCTTATTTTATGCTTTTTTCCCATTTTAGTTCATCTTGTAACTTGGAAGTTAATCAAGATCCTTTATCCCAACTCGTCTCTTTATTCTTTTCTTTGTTCTATCTAATTTGAGCCTAATATATCGATTTATAAAATCAGTTCTTCTCTGAAATTCAGTGATTTTCAACCACTTTTCATACTCTTCAAAAACATAATTGTTAAAAAAGCTATTCCAATATTCGTTGAGCCTTTCCTCACTAAATTCTGGTTTTCTTTTCTGTCCATTTTCTATCATTGACAAATATAATTTAGGATCATTTTTCAATCGTTTTACTGCTTCAATTGTTTCCCCTAAAGAATTCACAATTAAAAAATCTAATTCGGACTTTTTGACAGCCATAAATGCCGATTCTGGAGGAAAAATACCAACAACACCGGCGTGCCAACAATTGACTAATTTACTGGCTGGCTTGTATTTATAAGTTTTTCCATCAAAACTTCGCACCGCAATAACAACATCTACATTGCTATAATCATTCCATTGATCAGGATTAAACATTGGCTCCCACTGACAATCTAATTCTTTTATTGCTTTGAACCATTGCTCAGACTTAAATTCATCAGCGAAATTACTTCTTGAACCCATAAAAGCAATATTCTTCACAAGAGAACCCCGTTCTGATGATCTCGGAATTAAACTCACTTGAGGCCAGATGGGGATATGATAAGGATTCCACAGTTTATTATTTTTGTTTTGACTCTCTAAAGGATTTTGAACAATATGTAAATGTGCTGATGGATGAAATTCTCGATCACCTTTGACACAAATTAGCATAACTTTCCCGAAATAGGGATATTGATTACCTAAAGTATCGCGATCAGCAATTAAGATTCCTGATTCTGGTATATAGTCTATAAGTTGACAAGAAAACCCATTTTGCTTCATGTGAAAATAGGTCGTCAAAATCCAAGAAGTACAGTTACCAGATAAGAATTTCCTTATTTCGATAATTTTTTCCCACTCTAAGTGATTTAGCTCATCTAGAAATTGTAATTTATCAATAGTTCCTTTGGGAACATAAAAATAGATAGTTTTCATATTTAACTGTATGTAGTGTAATACCAAATCCGATTATCACACCCATCTTATTACGAAGTGGTGTGAAGTGGTGTTAACTAGAATAGAATTTATCTTTATCTAACTTGATCTAAGATAACTCAAGCTGTTTTTTTGCCCTTTCAATGGCTTGATGAATTTGTTCAAACCCTGTGCCACCGTAACTATTACGGGCTGCAACGACTTGTTTAGGGGCGATCGCATCATAGATATCAGCTTCAAATTTAGGATGTAATTCTTGCCATTCTTCCAATGTCAAATCTTTTAATAATTTTCCGGCAGCTAAACTGGTTTTAACCACTTTTCCTACTAAATTATAAGCCTCACGGAAAGGAACACCTTTTGCTGCTAAATAGTCGGCTACATCCGTCGCATTAGAAAAGTCTTCGGCCACTGCTTCACTCAATCTTTCTTTGCGAAACTTGATCCCTTCTCCCAACAACACCGTCATCGCTTCTAAACACCCTTTAACTGTTTTTACCCCGTCAAAGATGGCTTCCTTGTCTTCCTGGAGATCTTTATTATAGGCTAGGGGTAATCCCTTCATCAGCACTAACAAGCCCTGTAAATGCCCAAAAACTCGCCCTGCTTTGCCTCTTACTAATTCAGGAACATCAGGATTTTTCTTTTGCGGCATAATACTCGATCCCGTGGCACAACTATCGGTTAAACTAATAAAACCGAACTCTTTAGAAGCCCAAAGAATCATTTCTTCGCTTAAACGACTGAGATGCACCATAATTAAACTGGCTGCATTGAGGAATTCAATGGCAAAGTCGCGATCGCTGACTCCATCCAAACTGTTGCCATAAACCTCCCCAAAACCCAATAATTCTGCACTATAATGGCGATCGATGGGAAAAGTTGTCCCGGCCAACGCACCACAACCCAAAGGAGAAACATTTGTTCTGTTATAAATTTCTCCTAAACGTTCCCAGTCCCGTTGTGCCATTTGGAAGTAGGCTAAAAGATGATGAGCGAGGCTGATGGGTTGGGCCCGTTGAAGATGGGTATAACCGGGGATGAGGGTTTCAACGTTTTCTTGAGCGTGAGTTAATAATACTTGTTGAAATTCCTTGATTTGCTGCCGTATTTGTTTAATTTGCTCCCTGAGATAGAGACGGATATCCGTTCCTACTTGATCGTTACGGGAACGGGCTGTATGGAGCTTTTTACCCACATCTCCCACTAACTCTGTTAAACGTCTTTCTACAGCAAAGTGAACATCTTCTTGATCGATATCTGGGGTAAAATTGCCGTCCCGATATTCTTGACGAATTGTTTCTAAACCCTTGACTAATTCCTTTGCTTCTGAATCACTAATAATACCTGTTTTAGCTAACATTTTAGCATGGGCAATAGAACCAGTTAAATCGTATTCAATCAGTTCGATATCGAAGGTAATACTAGCATTAAATTCGACAATGGCAGGGTGTAAACTGCCTTCAAAACGATCGCTCCAAGTCTTTTTTTGTATCACGGTCAACCCTTGTAAAAATAAAGATAAAAATTAGAGTTCAGCTAAGAGATGAACATCGAAACTGCAAGATATCAGTTCACGAAGTAAAAGTGCGGAAGATATATCCAAGGACAAATCCTATACCTAAAGCCCAAACTTGACCCGACTCAATAAAATTTTTCCAAGAGTCTTGCATTGTCTCAATTATCTTTGGATCTTCTATTTTCTGGGCAAATAAGTGGTTAATCTCTATCCAGGGGTGAGCGAATAATGATGAAGGATCTAGCCAAAGGGTAACAGAAAGCAAATTTAGGTGGATAGTAGGTTCAAACAACAGCATACAGAAGCTTTGAATAGTTGAATGGTTTAGGACAAAGAGACTTTCAAGAATTTGATTTTACCCGCATGACAATTAAAGTCATATCATCACTATTATTGTGTCCTGAGCCAATAAATATTTTAATTTGCTCAAACAGGTAGTCAAGAATGTCTTGAGGACTATCATAGCGTTGACATCCCTCTTCAAAGATTTTGATCAGGTTTTCTTCATCAAAGCGACTGCCTTTTTGGTTGACTGCATCGGTAAAACCATCGGTATAGTAGAGAATTATATCTCCAGAATTGAGTTGGGTTTGTCCGTCTTCGTATTGAGAATTAGCCTCCAAACCTATTAACATCCCATCGGTATCAAGTTTTTCGATGGTTTGAGTAGCTTTTTGCCAGAGGAATGGGGGGTTATGCGCTGCATTACTATAGGAAAGTATTTTTGTTTGGGGATCGTATTCCGAATAAAATAGGGTCACAAACCGATGAGAATTATCTAAATCAGCGTACATAACCCGATTGAGATGTTGCAGAATTCTGGCAGGGGAATGGCGGTTTAATACTTCTGCTCTGAGCATTCCTCTGGTCATAGTCATAATTAAACCAGCAGGAACACCTTTTCCCATGACATCACCAATAACAATACTCCAAGGAACCAGAGTTGCAGAATCACCTGGTTTTATTTCTTGATCTTGACGTAATTGGTCGTAATTAGTAGGGATAAAATCGTAATAATCTCCCCCCACTCGGTTAGCTGTTTGACAACGGGCGGCTAATTCTATTCCATCGATAACGGGACATTGACGGGGGAATAACCTTAGCTGAATTTCTGAGGCAATTTCTAGTTCTCGATCTTGTCTTTCTTTGGAACGTAATTCTACTGTTAATTCGTTATTAGCGATGGCCACCGAGGTTTGATCGGCTACCAATTGTAATAATTTTCTTCGTGTTTGGGTCCAAACATATTCGGGGTCACTACTAAAGACATAGATTCGGCCCCTCTCTACATTTTTAACCAAAATCGGGGTGCTATAGAGGCGGATTTTGTGCCCTAATGCTTGACGAATTTTCTCGTCTAAGGAGAGGGATAATGCTGGAGTTACTTGTTCACTATGACTTTCATTAATAATTGCAGTAATAGTGTCTCTAATTTCTTGAGCCATTTTATGGTCTTGACAATGTAATTGTTCAAGTCTTATTTGATGCTCATTTTTTGACAACATTAAAGCACTCCCGTCAGCATCCGTTACTCGTGCTGCCATTAAGGGAGTCAGTTCTAAAAATTGATTGAGATTATTAAAACTTCGCAGAGCAAACCCTAAAGAACTTAATAAATTTTGGACTTTATTTTGTTCTTTATATAAACTAGCCACAAGTTCTTTGAGAGCAAATACTGGTGTGGATTCAGCGGATGATTCACCAATTGACCCGTGCATTTTAGAAGGGGACTGTTTTTTTAGTGACACAGCAGTCATGATATCAGGAGATGAGGACATTGATTAACAGCTAAGACTAAGTTTCTTTATCCTAAGACCCTGAAATTTTCAAGAGGATTGCTCGTTTCTCTATGGCTCAGACCCTAGTTTAGTGGAAATACTGGGGTCAAGAGGTTTCACTTTCCCAGATTTGAAAGGTCTTTACTTGAATCAGGGCTGGTTAATGATAACCTTAATTGACAAATATGCCAAGGTATTTATCTAAAAATTTTATTTTTTTAGGGCAAAAAATATGGAGACTGGATTTGAACCCAGTCCCCAGAAATCAATTATGCTCTCTAGAAAATTAAGAAGAGGTCTTAGTTTTTGATTTTTCAAACATTTCTTCCATTAGAAAGGGATTATCTTTGTTACCATTTTTGTTGCTGGTATCCTCAAAAATATCTCCCCATTCGGAATCTTTGTCTTGGTTCAGTGATTCAGAGGATTGATGTTTGCTGTTATCATCAGCTTGTAGTAAGTTCAAAAAGTCTTCATCAGGTGTCTCTGTTCCATCTCCTAAAAGTTCGGCAAAGGGATCATCGGGATCAACTTGATGATTTTCACTATCGGACTCAAAAATATCTGCAAAGGGATCTTTGTCGTCACTGGCAATAGTTTCTTGTAAATGATGGGATTTTTCGGCAGAAGTTGGCATCATTTCTAAGAAGTCTTGCTCATCGTTTTCTGTTTGCTCTGTGAATAAATTACTTAATACTTGACTGTCATCACTACTGCTATTATCAGGAATGAGATTATCAATATTTTCTACTTCTGAAGAAGAAAATAATTCTAAATCATCATTAGCAATTGTGTCTTTATTAACTTCTGAAGTAACCCCTAATTCTTCTAAGAAGTTATCTGTATCATTTTCAAATTCAGCTAATTCTTCTAGAGAATTGTCCTTACTAACTTCCTCTAACTCTGACAATAAGTCATCGGTGTCTTTTGGTAATTCAGCTAATTCTTCTAAAGCATTGCCGTCACTAACTTCACTTAATTC
>NZ_JASJEB010000032.1 GCF_030064895.1 Crocosphaera sp.
TAATTAGCATAGTTGTAGAGATTTTTAGATAAGAAACATAGTCGGTCAATTTCAGCATAAAACCGATGATTTTTTTTAATAATATGTCTCTCAACTAATCTCATGAATAATCCGTAAAAATGTTGTTTAATTACCAAGCACACAAGTGATTGATTAATTTAGGAGAAAGAGGGAGTCCCCTGGATTTCCGAGTGGGTTTCATTGTACCATTAAAGGTACCAGCAGAGTCATTAATTTTTGTCAAGGAGGCTGTAGTTAAGTACACAATAACTGAACATATTTATCCTTATTTGACTATATATGACTATATTTCTGTTGAATGTTTATGATACCTTGTAGGGGTCAGCGGCCAATGAAGAAATACTATCAACTTAGATTTATTTTCACTACTTAAATTACACTACCAACTTTTGCAGTGGATTTATTAGTTGCCATTCACCTTAACTTTCTATAATTGAGAAATAAATGGCAACATTGGAAACTTTAGACATTATGACAATTATGACATTTTTGCCAGAGCAGCGACTTTTGCTTTTGTCGAAGGGGTTAAACCATTTAATTCATCCAGGGTTAACCATTTTTCTTTGACTAATTGAGCCAATACAAAAACGGATGTAGGCTCCTGAAAGTCATACTTACCTTCAATATTGTAGCGTTGACTATTTAAATAGTCACTTAAAGCCCAAATATCATTAATATCAGTGATGCAACTGGCTTGTTGGTTAATTTCAGCTACCAGTGCTTCTGTTTCTCTGGTATAAGCTTTTCTCAATGCTTCTTGAGCAATTTTTTGTTCTGTGTTTGATGATTGTTGAGTGTTGGTTGTCATATCGGAATTTTAAAGCTATTAGAATACGCCCTAACCAGTAGAGCGTATCTATCGTATCAATTGTGATTTTACTATCTCTAAGAATATAGCTAATTAACGAGCTAAGTTCAATAGCTCTTTAGGAGATGCAAGTAAATCAATAGCCACAAAGAAAATTTTATTTTCGGGATTGAGTAAAAATCGCCAAGCGATATTCATACCAACACCACCACCAAACCAAGGTGTTTCACATTTACCTGTGACTTTAATTTGAGTGAAACCATCATCAGCCGGTTCGCTTACACCTTGTTCGGGAATTAGTTTGAGATTTTGGCATTCTTCACGGAAGAAACGTAGCACCTTTTCCTTACCCACAATAGGTCTACGGAAAGGAGGTTGCAAGGCTCCATCCTCGGCGAATAATTCAACTAAAGCATCGAAGTCATTCGCATTCAAATTATTCATGTAGTTAAGGATAGTTGAATTATCAACCCCTTCAATCTTCACTTGAGTCCGTTCTGATATTTCTTTGGGGGGAACAACAGGTTCAGTAATTTTTTGGAAACTGCCCATTTTATCGGAATCATAACCCATATCCACCACACAATTGCGGAGAACGGTAATTTGTTGACCAGATTCTAGGCCAGTAATGGTCAACAGGATAGCACTCGCATTGGCTGAGAGTTTATAACCTTCGGGGATAGGAGCAATTTTTCCTTCTTCCATTAATCTTCCCAGTTCATACCAAAAACCAAGTTTGATATTGGGACTCCAAGTTGCATAAGTCCGACTAATGGGTGTATCAGCACGGTTAGCCAAGTCACACATGGCTTGACTTTGCTCTAAAGGAGTCATGCTGACCATATCTTTAATGGTGCCTTGAGCAAACTGCATATTGGCTGCACCAGGAGCGGCAACAGTAATATTTTTACCCATCTCTAGGTAAGCAAACCAAATCAATGCCAGTTGGTCTTCAGCACTAAGTTGCTCAAATCTAGCTATAGTTGCAGGAACAGCATCAGCAGCCAAGGTATTCGGAAAAATGTTGCGAGCCGAATCTAGAGTAAAAGGCATATTTATCCTTCCGTTTGTGAGGGTTTTTTGCAGACTAAAGTTTAGTTCAGTCTGTTATATTTTGCTAATCTATCATGAATATCACGCTTTATTATTTTTTATCCCCCCCTGGGGGAAGTAGTCAGGAGTCAAAATTAATATTAATATTAATAGTGTAATTCCCTTGAAGAAGTAGAATAGTAATGTGGAAAATTTCTTGAACTAAAAGAGCTTTAAAAGATGTTAAAAAGCAAAGTATATCAATTATAGAATTTCCCACAGTCATGAGGTACACCTAATATCTAACTCCTAACTCCTAACTCCTAAAACTAGAAAACTGTGTACCTCACAAGTATGGGAACTGCTATATTTATGTATTACTCATTATGTAAAAGTTCGCTAAATTTATCTAGATTTTAACGAGGAAGAACATCATCTAACCGAAGTGATAAAGTAGATATTAAAGGGGAAAATATATCTTCTCCTAAGCGATAAAGTTTCTGCTCATACTCATCTCCATTAAGTTTACAAACGGTGAAAGTAGGTTGTTTAGGTTTACCAATAAAAGCAGTACCTCCTAAACCACGATAATCAACAATCCAATATTCAGGTATACTAAGAAGTGCATATTCTTCAACTTTCCTTGCATAATCATCCTGCCAGTTCGTGCTAATCACTTCAAAAACTAATTTGCTCGTTTTACTATTAGTAATAATTGGTTCTCGCTGCCAAAGAGGTTCATTTTTTAATTCATTTTCATCAAGTACAATCACATCAGGACGCAAGGCCGTCGCTTCAGCAGCAGGAGGTTTAATTAAGCAGTTTTGGGGAATAAACCAAGTTAAATTAGAACGAAAAATCTCCGCCCAGATTTTACCAGCGATCTTGCCTGCTACTGCTTCATGTGGGCCTGTTGGTTCCATATCTCGTAACTGTCCATCAATTAATTCATAACGGGAATCATCTCCGTATCTGGCAATAAATTCATCAAAAGTAAAAGTTTTAATAAGAGAGTAAGTCATCGCTTAGTAATTGGTTTAAAGTGTAGGGACATTGCTTAGGTAAACTGATTTCGTATTCAGTTTCTACAATTTTAGAAGC
Source organism: Crocosphaera sp. (assembly GCF_030064895.1). GTDB lineage: Bacteria > Cyanobacteriota > Cyanobacteriia > Cyanobacteriales > Microcystaceae > Crocosphaera. Next base: position 2,963 of record NZ_JASJEB010000032.1, read on the forward strand.
TACTTTATATATCTTCTCAAATTCCTTTTCTAGTTTCGGTTCCATACTGGGAGCAAACTTACGCAGCATCCCATCTCTAAAAGCAATTATTTCAGCTTTCCACTTATTACGACATTCTGGCAAGGAAACGTAATCAATCTTTAACCGATGTTCAATCTGTCTCATTAATAAACTAACAACAGCATTGTATTCACTACGTCCCAAAGCTTCAATTTCCTCAATAATATTGTCCCAGTCCACACTATTAAAATTACGCTCTTTTAAAGCTTGAACTTGTTCAATTGTCCATTGATAGTAATCAGTTTCATACAATCTTAAGCTAGTTATTTGATTCATCTGTTAAACTCGTATTTTAGTTCTTGGAATCTGACGATCTTCTAGGGACTTCATAAGTCATAAAATCACGGGCTAAAATAGTGTTAGGAAAAATCGCCCTTGCTTCGTTCAATAAATCGTCCAACTGGAGGGCATTTCCAGGGGCATAACGGGGGCTAAAATGGGTCATGATTAATTTTTTAACCTGTGCTGCTAAAGCCACCTGTGCAGCCATTGTTGAGGTAGAATGGAGACGTTCAAAAGCCAGTTGAGCATCTTGGTGGGCAAAAGTTGCCTCATGGATCAAGACATCAGCATCTTCCGATAATGCGATCGCCCCTTCACAGAATACCGTATCCGTGCAGTAAATGACCTTACGACCGGTTTCTGTCTCACCGCATAAGTCTTGTCCCCGAATACGACGGCCATCCTCTAAAGTAATGGTTTTCCCTTGTTTCAGTTCCCCATAAACTGGGCCTGGAGGAATACCTAATTTTTTGGCTTTTTCCACATTAAAACGCCCCGGACGGTCTTTTTCTGCAATACGATAACCGTGGGCTGGAATACGATGTTTTAACAGGCCGCAACTAACAGTAAATTCTTTATCTTCGTAGAGGATACCGGAATGGATAGGATGGAAGCGAATATGATGAGGTAGCTTAAAATGGGAGTATTTGGCGCAAGCGTGCAAATAATCTTTTAATTCTGGGGGTCCATAAATTTCAATAGGTTGGCCGCTTCCTGCTAACCCACAACTGGCCAATAACCCAGTCAACCCATAAACGTGATCACCGTGCATATGGGTCACGAAAATGCGAGTAATTTGCGATATTTTAACATCACTGCGTAATAATTGGTGTTGGGTTCCTTCTCCGCAGTCAAATAACCAAACTTCCCCCCGTTGAGGCAGCCTTAAGGCTACACTGGACACATTACGGGATCTTGTTGGCACTCCGGAGCTGGTTCCTAAAAAGGTAATCTCCACAATTAATCTATCATATTGAATATTCGCTCATCCTAATAATAACAAAACCTGCAAACGCAAAAATAATACCCCAACTTCTGTAAGTTGAGGTATTTTACCTAATTAGGAAAAAGAAATACTGCACTCAGATAATCCTTGAAAGCTGGGTTAATATTTTTCAGTAGATGAATTTTTCTATTTGCTTGTGAAAAGTCTTTGTATTCGATACTTTCAGCTTTCAAACCTATCTGCTGGCCAATTTTTTCGAGTTCATCTGCTGTATATTCTCTAAAATGCCCAGGGTTTGTGTTATCTTTTCTTATTTTTTCATAAGGATTTTTTCCATTAAACATGGAAAGTCGCTTATCTATAGACACTGCATTAGGAGTACCTATTATAAGAAATCCTCCAGGAACTAAAAACGTTTTAATGAAAGACAAAACTAGCTCAGGGGATGTATATAAATGTTCTATTACTTCCCCCATGACTATGATATCGTGAGGTTCTGGGACTAGCCACTTTTGAGGATCTTGAGTGTTGTTTAAATCAAATTCAAAATGATTGTCAATTATACTCGAAGGGGCTAAAGGATTTGTCCATCCAAGAGTGTTTAAAATAATACTATCGCCAAAATATTGACGTAAGGAAGAAGTCAGAAAATGGGGACCTATATCTAATACTTTTAACTTGGTATTTGTCTGAGATGATAAAACCTTAGCAAATTTGGCGGTGAGATTAACAAAATAGGCAATGCGTGTCGAATGATATTCTAAATAGACTTTTTCCTCCTTATTAAGCTCAAAATCTTTGAAAAATGTACAAATATCAGAATCATTTAAGATTCTTTCTTGGAACTTTGGCTCTAACATTTCCCCTCTCTTGTTTATCAAGTAACTTAATTTCAGAATAAGTATTTTAAAATTAAGTTTAATTTGTTGTCATATTCTAACATTGTTGTTTTACAGTCAATCAAAGAACCACTTACACCGACCACTAAACTCAGTCCCAGTGTAGAATTATCTGAACTATGAAAAGGACTATCTTCTCTCAAATATCCCCTATTTTTCCCTAAACTAGCTAGAGAATAGATATCAAAAACTCCTAATTATGGCAACCCATAAGTTTCGAGTGCTTGCCCACTTCCTCCTAACCCACAACTGGCCAATAGACTACTCAACCAACAATCAGAGAAATACACAAAAGGAGAAAATAAGTTAAAATTTGGTTATTAAACATAATGGTTGATTGTAACCGAGTCATTAAGTTAACTTATCTCTTAGTTTTCCTGATTTTTTTATCTAATGAACAATCAAAAATTAGAACATTTAGAATCTAGCTTTGAAAAACTGTGTCAAATTCTTCTTGATCAGCTACACTCTGAAGAATATTTAACCATTGAATTAAATGGAGAACAAACACAATTTATCCGCTTTAATGGGGCAAAAGTACGACAAACAGGTATCGTTAAAGATGGAAGCATTAAACTAACTTTAATAGCTAATCAAAAAACCGCTTTTTCTACATTTCCCTTTACAGGAGATCAGTCAACCGATAGTCAAATAGCTGTAGAAAATTTAAACTATTTACGTCAAGAATTACCCCAATTACCAGAAGACCCTCATCTGGTTTTACCTGAAAATAATGGAACTAGCAAAGAAGTTTACCCAGGCAATTTATTATCTAGTGACAAAGCAGTAAACGAAATTCTTTCCCCCATTTCTGAATTAGATATGACGGGACTTTATACATCAGGTTCTATCATTCGTGGTAATGCTAATTCTCTGGGTCAATTTCATTGGTTCGCTACAGAAAATTTTATTGTTGATTACTCTTTAATTACCCCATCAGAAAAAGCAGTAAAAGGAATATTCTCGGGACAAAATTGGGAGCATAATAAATATTTAGAGCAAATAAAAACAGATAAAGATCAATTTTTAGCTTTAGAAAAACCAGCAAAAACTCTTAAAAAAGGAGGATATCGTACCTATTTTGCACCTGCTGCCGTTGCTGATTTAATTAGTATTTTATCTTGGGGAGGTATTAGTGAATCTTCCTTGAGACGGGGCGATAGTTCTTTATTAAAAATGCAACAAGGAACAAACTTATCACCTCAATTTTTTTTACAAGAAAACTTTAGTAAAGGAACCGTTCCTAGGTTCAATGAATTAGGAGAAATTGCTGCTGAGATTTTACCTATTATTAGCGAAGGAAAATTAATTAATACATTAATTAGTTCTCGTACCGCATCAGAATATAATTTAACTCCTAATGCTGCTAATAATTTTGAAACATTGAGATCGCCTGAATTATTACCAGGAAATTTAGCTCAAGAAGATATTTTATCTACTTTAAATACAGGGTTATATGTGTCCAATTTACACTATTTAAACTGGAGCGATCGCACAGGAGGACGTATTACAGGAATGACTCGTTATGCTTGTTTTTGGGTGGAAAATGGCGAAATTGTTGCCCCAATTGAAAACTTAAGATTTGATGAAAGTTTATATAATTTTTGGGGAGAAAATTTAGTCGCTTTAACTAATTTTCGTGAGTTTATTCCCAGAACAGGAACCTATGGACAAAGAAGTTTAGGAGGTATTTTAACACCAGGAATAATTGTGAATGATTTTCAATTTACTTTATAGAATAATCTATTTATTTGATGGGGATTAATGGTTATTGATTCCCATATTTAATAAAAATTATAGTCATCTTGGCCAAACTCTTATAGCAATGTCAGCTAAGCGGTTTCCCCTTTCTTTAATCTCATCAAAATTCCAGTCATTAATATCACGAAAATATCGATTAAGGTACAAGTTGCTATCTATTAAATATTCTTGTTTATCAGAATAGGGTTTATTAGATAATTCTGAATTATAAGCAGTTAGTGTTAAATTTCCCAATGTATGAAGCCAACTCTTATAATTTCTTGCATTTGTTCCACCTAATGTTTGTTTCCATTTATTACTAAGAGTTTGAGGCATAATATGTTCAACGCTTAACTCGGAAATATCAACAGTTTCTCTACCTTGACTCTTTTCTAATTTTTCTATAATAAACTTGGTTCGTTCGGCTGTTTTTTGGCTATAAATACTATGTATGACAATCCCTTTCCTAAACTCTGCATCTGTTGGCCATCTTTTCTGATTTTCAAAGCAATTGAGAATTTTATATAATCTTTGAACAATATTACCGGTATTTTCTTTTTGTATATCTTTATATAAATTATTAAAAATTCCACCCAATACTCTTGTAGATACTCCTGAAAATAAACGACGAACAAAATAGGATTCTAGATAAATTAATATCTTTTCAAAGTCATCTTTTGAAATTTCACTATTTTGATAATTATGATATACATTTAATAGGAAAATATGTGATGTGGTGAAATCTAATTTCTTTAAGCCAATAAAATATTTTTTTAGCATAGAATCAGATTCTTCTGTTTCAGGAAAATTCAAACATTCATAATACTGAGAAAATTTCACTAATGATTGTAATTCTTCTTGTAATCCATCGGAAGAATTATCAATTTTTTTCTTAAGTGATTGATAAATATTATTTTTAGAAACAGATCTACCATCTTTTCTTAAATAGAACCAAAAAGCGTTAGTTAATTCACCAGAATATTTCTCACCTGCTTGTTCTTTAAATCTATTTTCAAGAGGTAACCATAAGCGATTATATTGTTTTTCTCTACTTTCGCGAGGTAGCTTCATAAATATATAGTTACGAACTAGATCAGCTTGGGTTAACTCTTCTCCTTTATTATTCAAGCTTTCAAAAATCAAATAAGGGTTATCATCTTCACCAGATGTAATATTAACAATAACTAATTTCTCAAGAATAATATTTTTAATCTTTTCACAAAAATCTGCCTTTTCTTTATTGATCTTTTTTGTAAAATATTGATATGATTCTGTTATTTTACCGTTGGCTTCATCGGGATTAATTTCTAAATCAATAATGGCTTTATAAGAGTTGCGATCTGCTTGGGTAGGTAAAACTTTAAAATAATCATCATTATCTTGAAACTTATTAATTAAAAAGTATTCATGCAATTGTTCTGAAAATCTTGGATTTTCTTCTCTTAATTTATCTCTTAAACTTGCCAGTAAAATACTCAAAGTGGTTAAGCGCTGTTGACCATCAATAATAAGAAATAATGAAATTCCATCAGCAGTGGAAGATATTGATTGTGTAACAATTGGACCTAAAAAATAACTACCGTCAACATCTCCATCATAAATACTCATTAAATCATACCAAAGGGTATCCCAGTTATTTTTTTTCCAAGAATAAGGTCGTTGAAAAAGAGGAACTTGAAACTGTTTTGTACCTTCCAAGAGATTACGAATACTGGTTTCAGAAGCTTTCATTTTTTTATTATTAATTTAACTTGTATTCAGGTTGCCAACAATTACAGACAAATAACAATATTAATTTTATTGCATTCGATCAATAGTTCGATACTGTATCGCCTCAGCAACATGATAACTTTTAACTGTATCATCATCAGCGAGATCGGCAATAGTTCGAGACACCTTTAACACCCTATCCATGGCCCTTGCAGATAAACCCAACTTACGTATCGCCCCTTCTAATAAATTACGACTGGAATCATCCAAAGCACAAAAACGCCGTAAATGAGAGCTTTGCATCTGTGCATTACAAGACACCGACTTATCTTCCTTAAACCGATCTTGGGCGCGATCGCGGGCTAATTTCACCCTCTCTCTAATAGTATCCGATCCCTCCCCTGTGCCTTGTTGCGTCATTTCTTCGGGTTTGAGACGGTTAACAGCTACCTGTAAATCAATTCTATCCATCAAAGGCCCCGACAGTTTAGCCCAATATTGTTCTCGTTGACGGGGGGAACAAGTACAGCGTTGGATGGGATCGCCGAAATACCCACAGGGACAAGGGTTCGTGCTTGCAACTAAAGTAAACTTAGCAGGGAATGTCACGGACTGACGAGTACGACTAATAGAAACGGAACCATCCTCCAACGGTTGACGGAGAAACTCCAAAACATTGCGCTTAAACTCGGTTAATTCGTCTAAAAATAGGATACCGTGATGAGATAAAGAAATTTCTCCAGGTTTCGGATAACTACCACCCCCCACTAAACTCGGACCCGATGCAGAATGATGGGGACTACGAAAAGGACGATCTTGTATCAAAGATCCCCTATTTTTCAGTAAACCAGCCACAGAATGGATCTGAGACACTTCTAAAGCCTCAGAGAAGGATAAAGGCGGTAAAATGCCTGGTAAACGCTTGGCTAACATGGTTTTTCCACTGCCAGGAGGCCCCACCAAAATTAAGTTATGTCCCCCAGATGCAGCTATTTCTAGGGCGCGTCTGGCGTGGGTTTGGCCTTTAACATCTTTAAGATCCAGAGGAAAAATAGGGGTTGACTCGTCCTTTTTCGAGGGTTGATAGGTGACGGGTTGATAGTTTTGGGGTTGACAGAGGAAGTCAGCAACATCTGAGAGGTGTTTGAAACCATAAACCGCTAAACCTTTGACTACGGAAGCTTCTTGGGCGTTATCTATTGGCACAACTAACCCTTTGATTCCTAACTGTTGCGCTTTAGCAGCGATGGGTAAAACGCCAGCTACGGGGCGCAAACTGCCATCCAAGGAGAGTTCCCCTAAAAACAAATAATCCCCCAATAAATTGGCATCTACTTGTTCTGAGGCGGTTAATACACCCACACTTATAGGTAAGTCAAAGGAAGGGCCTTCTTTGCGTAAGTCAGCCGGGGCTAAATTAATAATTATTTTTCGCACGGGAAAGGCAAACCCTGAATTTTTAATGGCTGCTTTCACTCTTTCCCTAGATTCTTGTACAGCAGTATCTGGTAGTCCCACAATTGTTATAGCAGGAAGTCCCCCCGCAACATCTACTTCCACCCCAACTTTTACCGCATCAATACCCACTAATGAAGCACACCAAACCCTAGCTAACATATTTCTTCCTATGACTCAATTGTTTGATTTATTTAGTATTCCCAGAAATTGAGAAAAAATTAACGATCGCGGATTAATTCAATTTACAATAACTTTATTAAAGATTAGAGGTGTTATTTCTGCCGATACGATCCCGACAAGCAAAATATGTTAGGATACAAAAAAATAAAGCTTAATAGGAGTATTTAAGTGGATATTGTTAATATTAATCAAGCTAAGGATGACATTGACAAATTAGTTAATCAAACTAACTATAATCATCAACCAATTCTTTTATCTGGAACAAAAGGAAATGCTGTTTTAGTATCCGAAGAAGATTGGAATTCGATTCAAGAAACCCTTTATTTACATTCTATTCCTGGGATGGTTGAGTCTATTATCGAAGGGGGAAATACACCTATTGAAGATTGTATAAATGAAGATTCAATTAGAGATATTTTAAATGAATAGTTGGCAATTAGTATTTACTAAACAATCTGAAAAAGATACAAGAAAGCTGGTGAGTGCAGGGTTAGGAAAACAAACAGCTAAGTTATTAGATATCTTGAAAGAAAATCCCTATCAATCTTATCCAAGCTATGAAAAACTCACTGGTGATTTAGCTGGTTATTATTCAAGACGGATTAATATTAAACATCGTTTAGTTTATCAGATTTTCCCAGAGGAAAAGATAGTTAAGATAATAAGGATGTGGACTCATTATGAATGAGGTTTTTGACTATAATAAGTCAAGCTCATGAAATTCATCAAAATAGTTGGTTTTAGGATGGTTACTACAATTATCACAACAGTAACCGCACTCAGAACATATTAAGCGACCACAATTTTTACAAGTTTTATGTTTTCCAATAACAAGGGGTGTAAATCCACACTTACCTTGATATTTACCTTGATCATTTCTTATTATTCCTCCACAATAAGCTAATAATGTGGTGAGTTTATCTCTTTCAGAACGTTGACCTTGTAATAATCCTCGACCACTCAATTTAAAAATCTTAAATTCACGCAATTTCATTGTACCTGTATTTCTGTTATTCCAAATACTTGTTAGTGAGTCACACAACTCATGAATTAGATTCAGGGGATCATAGATTTTAAGGGAATAGTTTCCCAATATTTGTTCATATTCTTGAGGATTATAAACTTCATTATTATCAGATAATTTTGTCAAAAAATGTGTGAGTATTGCTAAAAATAAATACGGTAATGTAATGAGCTGAACTGGTAAAGAAATCAAATAATTTATAAAATCGCATTTCCATTTAGATAATTTTTCTAAATAGTCTTGAGTAACTTGTCTTTTAGCAGCAATAAACAAAGGTAAAATTTGAAAAAGATTCTTATCTAGAATAGAAAGATGTTCCCAAGTAGGTATTTTTGAATCTTCTAATTTATTAAATTTATTAATAATAGCAATTTGATTCGCATAAAACTTTTCATCATAATCAAATAACCAAGGAGGTAAATAACGATTCGAGTCAGCATCACGAAGCATATCAATCCTCATAAAACTATTGCTAAAAGTTTTTAATAACTCCTCTATTTGTTGTTTAGTACAAGTTCCTAAAAATTTGGGATTATTAGGGGTCTTATAATGAGAAGGAAAATTCTCAGGTTTATCCATATAATATTTTTGGAGGTAAGGGGAAAGAACAGCAGCAATCTTAACATCATTGCCACGATTCTTTTTAAGTTGACGAACACAAAATTCAGAATAAACATTAGAATTTCTATCTGTTCTTGCATTTTTGACATCTAACAATACATTGGAATTTATTCTAATATCTCCTAATATCCAGTCATTACTATTACGTATAACTTGATGAACTGAAATATCTTCTACTTGATATCCTAACTTTCGATAAAAATCTATAACCAACTTTTCTGCACCTCTTGCAGACATCATTTTAGCCATTTCAAAGTCTTTATTAGAGGATTTTGAACACCATATGTTTATCATTTTCTTCTCATTTTCATCAAAATTATACAAAGTTTTCCAATCTTTATTAATAAATTTTGCCCCAAAGTAACTAGATGTCTCGAAATCATCTACAAGTTCAAAAAACTCATTAAACATTTCTTTGATTATTTGCTGTTGAAATGCAAGAGGTGCAATATCCCACAAATAATTTTTATATTTTAAGTTACTTTTTAGATACTTGATGTTATTCCAATAAATTTCTCTTTCTTCTAAGGTTGATTGTTTAATATTTTTAATTAATTCTTTCCATAATTCTTGTCTAGTCGATTTCTCCACTAAAGGCAAATATTTATTGATAAAATCACAATAACTTTTAAGATCATATTTTTTCAATACTAATTGTCTTAGTTCAGATGATAATGTTAATAAATGCTCAGAGTTGTTTTTGAGTTCAAACACTAATATATCTTGTTCCCAAGATTCAAGCTTAATCCATTCTAATAAAATATTTGATATGATCTGTTGATTATTATCATTATTTGATGAAGTCTTTTCAAATATTTTTTTATATTTATCACTAACTAATTCTTTTTTATACTTTGAAGGAGCAAAATTCCAAAGCCTGTTTTTATAGTGTAAACATTTCCGTAAATAAATGATCTTATCCCAATAAAAACTTTTTTCAGATTCACTAGCATTAGTTATGTTATTTAATAGTTCATCAAGTAGTATTTCTTGATTTTTTTCATCAACTGACTCAATATAATTATTCATTAGTTCAATATATTGATCTCTATCTAAATATTTTCTTAATTCATAAGATCGAATAAACAAATTTTGACAGTCTGGGAAAACTTTATTTATTAATAATAATTTGTTGTCTTCATTTAAAGTATCAAGCTTTTTGCTAATAAATGATATCGCTTCTGACAATTCTAAAGTCTGTATATACTGTAAAATGAATTTTACACAAATAGTAAAATTATTACTATCAACACATTTTTGAATCATCTCTGGAGTTGCATTAATATCAACTCTTTGGGCTAAAATAGCTTCATTCTTTTTATACTTGAAATTATATCTAATTCCAAAAAATACAATTGTATTAGCAGCATAAAACTGATTATCAGAGTTAATTCTAACATCAGAATTTCCTTCACATTTAATATACCCTCTTCCATCATTGAACCATTCAATAATACCAACTAAAGTCAGTAACTTTATATTAATTGCATGATTACTTTCATCAAGATCGAATTCAATATAAATTCCCTCACCTTTATTCCTATCTTCTTCAAATAATGTTTGTAGATTTTCTGGTACATGTTTACGTCTTACACGAATATCATCTGAATTTTCATTTTCAATCAATTCAATAAAACCAAAATTGTTTTTCTTTTCAGTTTTTTTATTGAAACCACCAAACCATTTAATTTTACCAGTTACCATAACTGTCTGTCCATACTTTTTTATTGTTATTATATGATAGATTACCCAAAAATATAATAAAAGTAACATTACCTGGATAGATATTTTTCCATGAATACAATTTAATTATCCTTGAGAGGTAAATGAGTAGTCATTATTTCAATTTTATCTGATCTTAAAATCTCTTGTTTCCTATATCTGCAATTTTTTGTACAATTTTTATTAAATAAGTTTCTCTGTTATTCTTAAGAACCATTTGTAAACTCAGATAAATACTCAAAATTAAAAAGATGGCTAAACCAACTAAAGAAAATTGATTAATAAAAACACCACCTCCCACAAATATTCCTGCAAAAATAACTGTTAAACTCCAAGAAAAAACCCAAGCTACAACCCCTGAAATAATAAAGGAAACTGTCCAAATTATAGTTAATAGAATCACACCTAAAACGCTTCCCATTAATGAAAAAGCAACCCCCAATAATCCTATTAATGTAATAGTAATACTTACAGTTACCATCAGAATTCCTGATATGGAAAATATTAAAGAGATTGCATAAGTAACCGCCCCTATTATTGTTAATATTCCTCCAATTCCTAAAATAACTAAAAAAGAAACTACAGCGAATTTAATAGCATTTATCAACCCTTTCCATAAAACAATTATTACCCAAATCATCAAAAATACAATAGCTAACCAACCTGCTAGTTGGTTTTCAGCATATAATTCAAAGATTAATGAACAAATATAAGCACCAAATGCAAAACTAAAACCCGAAAAAGCAGAAAAAATCCAACATAAAATAATCAAAAAAATAGTGTACTTAGGTTGTTTATAAATTTGACTTAATTTACTAATTGTACCTTCTAAACCTACGATGTTTGAATATAAATTATTATCTTTTTTAGGGGATGACATTGTATTAGTTTTAGAATTTGTAACTTATTTTGAGTATTTTCTTGATGATTTTCGACCCAATAAATTAGTTACAATACTGCGAAATACACTACGAATTCTTAAGCCTATTTTCTGCACAAAATTCTTTAAAACTTGAAGACGATGACGCATAGTAGGTAAACGGAATATATATGCTAACCGTCGCATCATTCCCCCTAATTGTCCACTAATATTAATACCATAACTAGAGATAATAGCGGTTCTTCTTCCTAACGTTAACATATCCCCTAAATGAAGATATTTAAAAGCTTTCAAGGGTTTACCTTGAATAATAGCAGCGATGTTTTTAGCAGCACAACTTGCCTGTTGATAAGCAACTTGTGCAGTTCCGGGAAGGGATTTATTTTTGTTGCTTATTTGTGCAAGATCACCTAATGCAAATACTTCAGGATATTCTATTAACTGTAACCTACGATTAACTAATAATTTTCCTGAGTTACTTTGTTGACAATTTAGAGAATTAATTAATGGTTTTGACTGAGTTCCAGCAACCCAAATAACCATGTCTACAGAAACATTAATTTTTTGTTCACCGTGATTTAAAATTACATAATTTTCTTTAATTTCTTCAACATTTGTATTCAAATATAACTGAACACGACGGGAACCCAAAGCACGGTAAGACGCATTACGAACTCCTTTAGAAAACCCTTTTAAGATTTGATTTCCCCTATCTATTAAAAGCACTTCTGCTTGTTTTTCTAAACGATCAGCTAACTTACAAGATAATTCTACTCCATTGGGTCCACCACCAATAATAGCTACTCTTAAATGTTGTCTATCTAAAGATTCTAAATAGTTTATATTAGCCTGTAATTTTTCCAAATCTCGTAAAGTTCTAAAGGTTAAAGCATGATGTTTTAACCCTGGAATATCTGCCCAATAATTTTGAGTTCCTAACCCTAGAACCAGATAATTATAACTTAAACTATCATTATTTTCTAAGGCAATACTACGATTTTCTAAGTCAATTTTTTTAACAATTTGTTGACAAAATTTAATAGGAGTTCCTAGCAGTAATTTTTGATAAGTTGGGGCAATCTCCCAACGTTGTAATTCTCCCGTAATTAACTCATATAATAGGGGAGTAAATAAAAAGTTATCATTTTTTTCAACTAGGGTAATTTTCCATTTCCCTGATTTTACTTGAGGATGAGAACAGAGATATAAAGCAGTATATAAACCACTAAAACCTCCTCCTAACACACAGATATTAATCGAATTTTTAGTATTCATTAGAATTCAAAATAAATAAACTCAGATGGTGTATTGGCAGCTAATAAAATGGTTAACGCTAATAAAATAGGAGATAACCAACGGGATAACAATAAATCATATTCAAACTTTCCTTGCCAAACCGCTAAATGCTCCATTAAAAGCACAAACAGAGATAAAGCAAGAATTAATACTAAGGCTGATGTTTCATTAATACTATATGATCCAAACACACCTTGCAAATTTTCCCAAGAATAAGCACTAGGGGTTACTATGGTTATTAATTTAGTTAACAGTCGTCGACTATTGGTTTCCATAAAGAAAAGACACCCCAATGTAACAGAAGCAAAGGTTAAAAACCAAGATACAATTTGAGGACGAGGAAGATAGTTACCCATCAACCCATAAAAAGGACGACCTAAATATCTTAATACTAATAATAATGCACCATGATATGCACCCCAGATAATAAAATTCCAAGCTGCCCCATGCCAAAAACCGGATAAAGTAAAGGTCAAAAATAGATAAAAAGCTGCCCATTTCTTATTAGATCCCATTAAAGGTAAAAATACATAATCTCTAAACCAGGTACTTAAAGTAATGTGCCAACGTCGCCAAAATTCATTGATACTTTGGGAAGTATAAGGGGCTAAAAAATTGACCGTTAATTTAACTCCTAAAAAGCTGGCAATACCCACAGCAACGAAACTATAACCAGCAAAATCAAAATAAATTCTCAGGGTAAATAATAGCGCAAAAAACCAAACTGTCCAAGCATTATCAGCAACTCTTAAATCAATATAAGGAGCCATATTATCCGCTAAGACAAACTTCATAAATAACCCCAAAGAAATCCATTTTAAACCAGTTTCAAAGTTTTCTATCCTAAACTTAAATCTAAACGCTTCAATTTGGGGAAATAAATCCTTTCTTCTTTCAATAGGTCCGGCAACAATTTGGGGGAAAAAAGCAATAAAATTAAGGTAATCTAGAAAAGCAACTGGTTTCTTCTTTCTAGCGTTAAGAGAATCAACCACAAATCCAACCATTTGAAAGGTATAAAAAGAAACACCTGGAGGGATAGTATTTCTAACAGGAATGGGTGATAATTGTTGCCAGTTGTCCGGAATATTAATAAATAAACCGATCACATCTTCAACAAAGAAAGTTAAATATTTAAAATAGGCTAGAATAGAAACATTAATAATAATAACAATAGTAGCGATCGCTTTAGCTTTCCAACCCTGCGATCTTAACATCCATTGGACCATCAAATAGTTAAAAATCAGTTCCCCTAGAAAGATAAAGAAGCTAGAACGACTAGCATGGAAAAATAATAAAAAAGATAAAGCTAATAAACCGATACTATCAAAAACACCACGCCATAAATTAGCTGATTGAGCGATATACCGAACAGTAAAAAAGGGAATGCTAAATAGAATTAAAATCCACCAAAATGAAAAATCAGAGTAATTCATAAATATAAGTTGTCAAACATCTAAATAGGTTAGTTAACCTGAGTTCGGAGTTAGGGGTTCGGAGTTCTGGAAATTTTTACTGGAATAACCAGGTAAACAGATTGCAAAACCCTTAAAATTTATCCAGATTGCAGCTTACCTCTAACTGAGGTTTAGCTAAGATAATAACAGGCAATAGAACTAGATTTTATAGCAGTCGCCAAAGCTATTAGGACATTTTTCTGTTCCCTGTTCCCTGTTCCCTGTTCCCTTAAAATATAATTTATGTGTCCTAACTAGCCTGTCTATTGCTATAATAGTAATTTTTCATACTATAACAGAAATACTAGCCCTAATTTTCTTGAAAACAAAAAAATTAGGGTCAGTAAGATTTTATCCTTAACTAACCCTATGGTGACATTTATGGTTTATTGTTTATTTGAACCGTCCAAAAAGATTACCCCATCCTTTGTTATCGCTATTAGTATCTTGAGCTTGCTTAACAGGTTGTGTTGTTTCGTTTTCTTCTGATTCGATATTGCTAACAGCATCAGCTAAATCGTAATTTTCTGCTAAATACTGGGCTGATTTTTCCACAGTGGGATTATCCCAAAATAAAGTATCTGGGAGGTCTAAATCTAACCAGTCCTCTAAATCTCCCACTAAGGTCACAGCATCAATAGAGTCAAGACCATAACGGGTAAAAGGTTCAGTAATTTTGATTTTATCAGAGTCGAGATTTAACTGCTCAGCTAACTGCTTAATCAGCCAATTTTGAACAGTTTCGACTGGTGTAGTAGCTGTTGCTTGGTCATCAAGCTTGTAGCTGGAGCTTTGAACTTGCATAAGAGGGGTCCTCGTTAATCGGTGAATTAGCTAATTGAAAAGGAACTATTGAAAAAAGTTTATCTTCTCTATACAGTTTTAGCAGTTCTTGAGCGGTATTTTCTACATACACATCAGAAATACTATAAGGTAGAGGACGCATTGTTCTTAATAGTCGGTGTAAGCTCAATACTAACCATTCTCCTTGAGCAAAAAAGTCCCCTAAAATCGTTCTATTGTATAACCACATATGTAAACAACAGGCCGCTGCATGGAGATTACAGTATTTTTTGGCAACTTCAAACAATTCTGGGGATTGGTCATGGCCGTATTCAAACTTCGAGTTAGCAATCAACTCATCGTGAGCGTTTAATTCCTCTAAGACTAAACTACCCAAAACCAGGAGCTTTTCTAACACTTCCTCATCCACATTCCCCGTTTCTTTTAATGAGTCTAGCTGTTGTAGAGCAATTTCTAACCCTTGTAGGGGGTCATCCATTCCCCGACCAAACAACTCTAATTTTTCCCCATTAAATTTAGGTAAAGGTTGTTCTAGGGAAAAAATCCCTTCTAAACGTTTTTGTAATTGAGCCATCGCCTCTGGTTTACGGCGGGCCCGTTGTTTGGTTAACTGGCGAAACTGGAGCATTAAAGCGTGTAAATTAACCACAGTGCTACCATCAAACATACTGATGATGGAATTATCCCGTAGCACTTTTTGGAAGATACCCCAGTCGTGTTCTTCGCGCATATAGAAGCGTGATCCCAGTACAGTGTAAACACTGTTAATCATGGTTTCTATTTGGGTGGTAACGAAATATTTAGTCACCGAGGCCCAGACGCTAAACTGTTCGGGGATAACATGAAACCCTCTAGCTGCACCGATGGTTTCGCAATCACAAATTAAGATATCTAAAAAAGCATCTACCAGAGTTTTACGGGGTTGGGGAATATCCATGACTTTTTTCCCATAAACCACCCGTTTAACCGCAAAATTTAACGTGGTTCTTAAAGCTGTATCGGCCGCACCCAATGAAAAAGCGGCACAGAAAGTACGAGTGACTTGGAACCCTTTTAAAGCGAATTCTAAGCCGTCTCCTTCCTCTCTTATGCGCATTGAGTCAGGAACAAAACAATCTTTAAACCCGATCCCACTCATATCCGAAGCTCGAATACCGTGGGTGAAAATTTTCGGTAAATTGTAATACTGATCTGGGTTTAACTTGCTTTTATCCACCATAAACAGGGTTAAACATTTGGGTCCCCCGTCTGGGTCAGTTTTAGCCAAAATGTAGGATATTCCTGAAATCGTAGCGCGATTAATCGGCCATTTTTCCCCATTGAGAATATAGCCTCCAGGCACCTTTTTCGCCGTCAAATCACCACCAATTAGATCACTCCCATGTTCCTTCTCAGAATAGCCTAAACACATAGCCCCATTCTCATTTTTGATGTATTGGGCTAAATGTTGTTTTTGTTCATCGTTTCCTGCCATCCAAGTAATAAAAGACCAAAATAGGGTTGTAAAAGCAATCCCTATGGTTTGATCTCGACGACATAAAACACGAACAAAAGCCAAAAATTCCTCAAAGGAAGTAAACTCCCCACCACACTCCGCCGGGACATAGTAATGTTGCAGTTTCCAATTGTAAAGCCATTCTATCTCTGAGTGAGGAAATTCCTCTGTCTCGTCGATATCAACGACTTGCTTGAAAGACATTACATTCTCAGGAGTCCAAGGATCTCCTAAGTCTTTGTCAAGTCTTTGAGCAACCCAATATTGTTTGAGTTGGTGCATGACGCGCCTCCTTAGGTAGTTTTCTGTAAGATTATTTCTCTATGGTAAATAACCTTCACAAAAATTAATCGTCATTCTAACGGGTTTATGTAAACTAAGCAAGTTTTTTGCACTCAGTGATAACTCTCTGTGGGTTTGTATGGGTTTCATCAAGGGGGTTCAAGGGAGAAAGAACCTACTCAATGATTGTTTCGAGAAGCTTTATACATCTCTTTAATTTAGATAATCTTGCTAAAAATGAGTATTAAAGACATAAATGGTTATTTAGATACTTAAATAGCCATTAAATCTATAATAATTGAATAATTTTAGAGAAAAATAAGAAAATAATTCTCAGTTCTAATTGATGATTACGCATCTTTTTAATGCAATTATGTAATAATGTTTATTGACAACTATCATTACACATCTCTAAAATGTTAAGTATTGTGTAGTTTTGTTGATTTTTGGAACAAATATAAAATGCTTAAATTCCGATTAAGTGAACTAAAACAAAGATATACTTTAGGAGAAAGATATTTTTCTAATATTAACCTTAGTGGCTTAGATTTGAGTGGATTAAACTTAGAAAATATTAATTTTTTAAATGTTAATTTAGAGAACGTAAATTTACAAGGAACTAACTTAGAAAACGCTACTCTAAAATATGTTAACCTGACTGATTCTAATTTATATCGTGCGAATTTATATCGTGCTAGGCTTAGCGATACTAATTTAACAAAATCTAACTTAAAAGAGACATATTTACGCTGTAGTTTTATAAATAATGTTAAGCTTG
The DNA here is from genome assembly GCF_030064895.1 of Crocosphaera sp. GTDB lineage: Bacteria > Cyanobacteriota > Cyanobacteriia > Cyanobacteriales > Microcystaceae > Crocosphaera. Next base: position 20,597 of record NZ_JASJEB010000032.1, read on the forward strand.
ATTATGTATATTTAGAAAAAACTGATTTCAGTGAAGCTTATTTAAAAAATGTTTCAGTTAAAGGCAGTAAAATTAATAAAACTGATTTAACAGATAGTACCCTAATTGATGTTAATCTGAGCCAAGCTTATATTGTAGAAATGTATTACAGCAAGTTAACTAAACTGTACAACTGTTTTCAAGGAGAGGTTATTGGTGAAGATTTTTTTAAAGATACTGTCACTTCATTTATCATTTAACATTTATCATTTATCATTCGTTTGGAAGTAGGCTTGAAACCAAAATGTTCAATGTTTAATATTTAATGTTTAACTCACATCTTGCACCTTCGATAAAACTAGCTAGTTTAGAGAGGGAACAGGGAACAGGCAACAGGATTTATTTTGACTGTAACTACTTGAGAATTGATTTTATTTCTTTTGTTCTTGAGTTTTCCTGTACTGGTGCAAGATATCAGTTTAATGTTTAATATTTGGTCAAAACTTTCCAACTTTTTCCTTTAAAACCATAATTAAATAAAGATGGATGTAAAATTTCAGCTAATATCTCTGTTGAATCCACTAATCTCTGACTGGGACGATTGAAATAAGCGTTGCCATCAACAATAAAAACTTGACCATTTTTTACAGCTTTCAAGTTTTTCCAATCTGAATGGTTACTCAATATTTGTGCCTCTTTTTCCGTACGCTCTAAGTCAAAACCACAGGGCATTATTATAATCACGTCGGGATTAGCTAAGCTCAAATTTTCCCAGGTTAAATAGGGAGAATGTTCTCCTTTTCTGCTTAACAGAATTCGCCCTCCAGCAATCTCTACAAGTTCAGGTATCCAGTTTCCTCCACCCATCAATGGCTCAGTCCATTCTAAAGCTACTACTGTAGGTTTGGGGTCGATGTTATCAATTTTTGTCGTAATTTCTTTGATTCTTTGTTTTAATTTTGCTAAAACTGATTGAGGATCAATCCCAAAAGTTTTAGCCACCCTTTCAATGTCAGCGAAGACTTCTTCTAAGAGGTTTGGTTGCAATGAAATAACTTGGGGATTAGAGTTAGTTAATTGAGCGATCGCCTCAATTACAGTAGCAAAGTTCACAGCACAAACGTCACATTGATCTTGAGTAACGATATGGGTGGGTTGAAGTTTTTGGAGAGTTTGAAGCTCGATATTATAAATACTTAAAGCTTGTTGCAAAAGCATTTGAACATCTTGATCAATTTGACCACTACTACGGGTAGTATCGAGTCTGGCAGTGGTACAAATGGGTAAATCACCAACATTGGAAGGATAATCACATTCGTGAGAACGTCCCACAAGAGCATCCGTTAAACCCAAACAGTCCATGATCTCTGTGGCGGAAGGAAGTAGAGAAACAATTTTCGGGGAAACTGGAATAATCATCGATTAAAACGTAGATTTGTCTCTAATTATGCCCTTAGAAAGATTTTCTTTTGTTAATTGTAAATTGGGAAAACTTATTAGACGAGTTGTTGAATAAAATCTTCTAAAATCGGATTAACTAATTCTGGAGCTTCATCTTGAGGACAATGGCCTACACCTTCTAGGGGAATAAATTGGTCTACTGTGGGATAGTTTGCCCATTCTTGACCTATTTCAATCTTTTCCCAAGGGTCCTTATCTCCCCATAACAGAATAGTGGGACAGGTTAAACGGGGTAATAAGTCTTCGGGTAAAGGCCCTTGAGAATAACCCGTAAACGCTAAAAATACGTCTGCTGCACCCTGATCTTGGGCTGGTTTGAGTAATAACTCAACTAATTCATCTGTAACCGCCTCAGAACGATGATAGGCTTGTAAAAGAATATTTTTAACGGTGCTTGGTTTAGCAACTTGTTGAAAAAAGAAAGAACCAATAGCTTTATTAGTTAAAATTCGCTGCATAGCATTTGCCCCAACCCGACGATACCAGGGTAAACTAGCTTGTTTGCGTTCGTGCAGTAACCTTAAAGAACAATTAAGGGCAGCTACTCCTAATACCCATTTCGGATAATCCACGGCTGTTTGCATAACTACTACACAACCGATAGAATTACCCACTAAAATAGCTGGCCCCCCGACCACCTCTTGGCAAAAATCAACCACCTGTTCTCCCCATGTCTCAAATGTGTAGTCAATTTCTTGTTTTGGAGTGGGTTTAGCCGATCCACCAAACCCTATCAAGTCCAGGGCGTAACACTGGCAGGTTTTGCCTAAAACGGGGAGATTTTTACGCCAATGTCTCCAAGATGCACCAAAACCATGCACTAAAACAACAGCCGGGCCGGTATCTCCACAATGATTATAGGTGATAGGATAACCTCGCCAATGCCAGGTTTTCTCATTGTCTGGAGTAATAGAATTTTTAATAGAAGATTGCACCATCTTAGATTTTATGTTAAAAAAGTTTTTCTTATTTACTTAACTTAACATATCAGAACCTGTCATCAACAACGGGGTTCAAAAATGGCTGATACTGTATTCTGTCATTTCCCGAATCAGTAAAATTCTAGAACGGAGATAAGCGTTGATAACGCCACAGTCTTCAGAAGAAAGGTTTTGTTGGCTATTTAGCTTACTGACTATATGACTAATTAAATCTGAGTCATTTAACCCTGTTAAGGTTTTCTCAGAATTTTCTGCAATAATTGACCAAAGTTGTCGCATCATTGTTGTATTCATTACTTTTTTCCTCGTCTTATCTATTGCTTGTGTTTAAAACAAGAATATATATCCTTGTTTCCATTAGACTTCTTTAAAATCCTAAGCAATTTATAGGCTATTTGACATCCCCCATGTTGGATTTTTATAATATTGATAAGAAACTTTTTTTTTCCTTACACAAATCTCATAAATTTTCCAAGTTTTCTGAGAAATAGTTCCTGAAATTTGATACAAAAGTTTAAGATAAGGTGAAAATTTAATCCCAATTAACAAATCAAAAGTTTAATATTTTCCTAACACTATAGACAATATTCAGGATAATTACAAGCTAATTAGTCGGACATAAATAAACGGCCCTATCTTAAGAAATATTAACATTACAAGACCCTTATCTCTCATATATTTACTTTTGCTTTTTTACTTTTAATTTTTGCCTTTGCCCGAAGGGCGCGGTAACTAACGTTTTTTTCGCAATAACTTACTTAACTTATTAACTAAATTTTCTAACCAATGAATAGCTGAATCCAACCATTCTAAAATCCTAACTAGAGGATGTTTAATATAACCAGTAGTTTTTGCTTCGGTTTCAATACAATTGGATGATATTCTTTCTATTTTCTCCTTAGAAGTTAATTTAATAGACTTTTGATGTTTTTGTGATTTTGCAAGAGATTTATCTAGATGTGTTCCTTTTTTTGCAGTATTTACTTTTCTTTTTCTATTTTGTTTAAAATATTTTTTCACTTGATTGTAAGAGGTGTGAGACTGGGCTAAAACAGGGGAAGATTGAAAAGAAGAAGGAATATTTACAGCAGCAACTTGTTGCTCTAAAATATCCCCAGATAACCAAGGATCATCGATTGTTTCATTGATAAAACCAAGAGAAGATACCGTTGATAATTTTAATTGTTCCTGATGTACATCAGATGTTAATTGCTTGTGGGGTATGACTTGATTAAAAAAGTAGTCAATAGCAGCATAAATAAGAAATTCTATCCGAAAGGGATCTTCATTCTCAATATTTAAAGCTTCATTACTCTTGTATTGAATATGTTCTCTTAAATGCTGTAATTTTTCACTAAGAGAAGTAGACAATTGTAAGGAATTTATACTATTTTCTTGCCAAGACAACTGAGAATTAGTTGATGAAGAAGTAGTCGTAGTCGTAGTCCTATTTGAGTCAACTACAGGAACTAAAGTTGATTCTCTAAACAAGTCTAGATTCATCGCTAAAGTTCCTGTTTGCATCCAACCCATAACTTGCCAAAACCAGCGAATCGGAGGCAAAATGTTATTGTCTTTGGTAGAAAATTTATGTATTAAACCTAGATTATACTTTTGATTTTGTTGTTTAAAATCGTACCAGTAATTAGCTACTTCTAAACGAATATATTTTTTTAAATGCCTTTGTTGTTCCTCAGAAAAAATGTCAATAATTGTTTTATCTTCAGCTACTAAAACTAGGTTATTATTGTTTATATTACTGGCAATTCCTTGAACCATAATAGGACTTTTATTTTTCAACCCCGTCTTCTTATTGCGTCGTCTTGTCTGTTTACTTTTGCTTTCAGTTAAACAGCGTTCCGTTTCTTGCAAAACTCTTCTTAAAGGTTGATCAACTTTAGCAAAAGAAACAACAGTCTTCTTGTTACGAGAAGGTAACGCTTTTTGAATAAAATTACGGTTTAATTGTTTAGGGATAACTCGTCCTGCCTGTACCATTAAATATATAGGGTAAATGAGGATTTGTACGCTCCATTCCACCCCTATCCTAAGATACTGCGCGCTACGCATCAAGCGATCGCGCCATTGCGAAGATTGACGGTTGACCAAGTTAAATAGTTTGCTTTTGTAGCGTTGATGGTTAGAAGAGTCCATTATTGAAGTTTGCCTTGGTTTAATTTTAAAACCTGTTGTGTAAATTGTTCTACAAGTTCTAATTGATGGTTTACCATAATAATGGCCGTTTTAGCTTCTCTCGTCATAGTCTTTAACACTTCGAGCAGTTGTAAGGCTTTGTCACGATCTAAAGCAGAGGTGGGTTCATCCAATAATAAGAGTTTCGGTTGCATCATTAAACCCCTGACAATAGTGATCAGTTGTCGTTGTCCTAGAGATAGTTGTAGCTCATTGCGTTCTAACCAATCATCAGGAATGGGTAACTGCGATCGCCAGTATTCTAGTCTTTGCTTAATTTCCGTTGGGGATAATTTTTGTAATTTTAAGGGATATGTTAAGGTTTCTTGAACCGTCATTCCTAATAGTTTGGGTTCCTGGGGAACTAAAACTATTTTTTGACGCAGATGAATCACGCTTAATTGTGTTAAGGGTTGAGATTGAAATAAAATGGAGCCTGTACTGGGATCTTGTAAACGATTAATCAGACGTAATAACGTTGTTTTCCCAGATCCAGAAGGGCCAATAATGGCTAAGCGATCGCCCTCATTAATGGTAAAAGAAATTTTTTCTAGTAAGCGATGTCTACCTAAAGGGTCACTTAACCCCACATCGGATAATTGTAATAAAGTTTCTGTTGATCCTTGCATGGGAATTGATCTGATTTTAGTTCACTTTCTAAAGGGTTTTCTCAACCACAGATAACTACAATAAAAGCAGTCCCCTGGCGGCCACCAAGGGGACATCAGAAAACTAATGCTACTAGGAGTATAACTCATGAATGAGCCATCTACCGTTACTTGTACCACAGCAGACATCCTTAAGCGAATTGAGGACAAACTAGATAAAATAGACACTCGCCTTACCAGTTTAGAAGTAGGACAAGCAAAGTTAACAGAGAAAGTCGAAGGGATGGATAACCGACTAAAGGTTGTTGAAGGAACCCAAAAGAATCAGGTTTGGGCTTTGATTGTCCTTTTGGGTGGTGCCATTGTCACCGCCGAAGCTAGATTCTTTTTCAGCACCAATCCTTAAGGTTTTTTTGGGTTACTCTAGAACCAGAAAACTCCGATTTACTCTACTAAAAAAACAAAACCACCCACTATAGAACGAAAATTGTGGGCGGCTATGTTATAGATTAATCAAGTGAACTACCCCAACTAATTGCAAGCAATATAGTTGGGGCTTCCAGATTCATTGGGATGCGCTTTTTATCTCGAAAGATAACGAGTCTTACCTTCCCTCCACTGGCAGCCGCCCTGGTTCCCAAGGCAG
>NZ_JASJEB010000033.1 GCF_030064895.1 Crocosphaera sp.
TCATAAAAAATAATTTTTGATGCCAATTTCTTATTTTTTAGGTTTTGTTTTTTCTTCATGAATAATGCAGGCTAACTGCCTTGACAGTTGCTATTTTTGATCATCTTCGTTTATATTGAGCAAATTTCGTCAATCGAAATCAATATAAGGTACAGACAGAGAATAACAATCCATCGTAACCCACCATTTTAAATTGAGTTAATCCACCAATCTCTTAAAGGATGATTTTTAGGAGGGAAATATTTTCCTTTTACCTGAATTGAGGTAAGAACTGTTTGGATTTCTTGACCAGTTAAGTTATCTTTTTCTGACCAATATTTTATGATATCTGGTGTTGATAGAATTTCCATATTAGACTTTTCTTGACGAAATAATTTTGTTGGGTTTTTATCATCTGTTGCTATTGCCCAATTTCTAAAAATAGCGATTGCCCCTGATGCTGCTTCTCCATCCCCTTTGGGTAATAAACTAACATAATTAACAAATAAATTATATTCTTCTTCTATTTCAAAATCAACTAATTTTACAACTCCTTGATTAACCGATTCATCTAATTGTTGTTTATCGCTTTTGTCAAACCGTTCAAATTTAATTAATTCCTCCTGCCAAACCGTTTGAGTAATCATAACTTGGGCGGGAATGGAGGTAATAATTGATAAAAAATGACCAGAAGCAATAAAATTTAAAATACAACAGGTATCAAGAACTAAATGGGAAGATCGAATTAACATAATCTATAATCACTCTCCCCTATAATAAGCCTTTACTTAAATCTATTTCTTTTATTTCTTCTGTTATCCCAATTGAGTATTCTCTTAATATCTCAGCTATCCGTCTTGCTTCTAAACGATCAACTCCTAAGAAACGAGAAAAAGCCCCTTCACTTATCAAAGCTTGATCGTAGGCTTCTATGGCCAAGTGCTGATAATGAATAGGAGTTAAATCATAGGATTTTGCTTTATTTTCTAACCCTAATTCTTGTTGAGCTTGTCTAACTTTCAAACCCCGAACTTTTAATCTTTCATAAGTTCCTGATGGTAGTAACTGCATTTCTTCTAAACGATAGCTTAATGCCTGAACTGATACCCCATAATAGTGTGCTAAGGTAATTAAATGAGGACGAGTAAATTGTTTATGATTACGATAAATATCGTTATAACGTTTCAGTAAACTACTGGTAGGCATCAGAAAATATTTAGGAAAACTTTCTGCTAATTGTTCACTTTTTGGCATTCTTTGGTATTGATTATCATAATCAATAATTGCTTTATGACGATGAGCTAAAAAATGTAAATAACCATGTGCTAATGACCATAGTTGACGTTCTTGAGGATGATTAGAATTAATGGCAATACAGCCTCCCATTTTTTGATTATAACTATACATTTCTGAATAATTGGAAGGCATAGGTAAATAAAATATTCGTAGTCCAACTTCCTGTTCTAAAATATTTCTTAATCGGGGAATTGGTTTATCTCCTAATCCTAATCTCTGTCTTTCTGAGTTAGCAATACTCTCAGCAGTGATATCAATAGGAAGAGACTCATCAATATTGTATTCTGGTGGATAATTATTAGGTAAAGGCGATTTCATTATCTCTTCTAATTCTAGATAATTTTGACATAATTCTTGGAAACGTAAGATTATTGGTTTAATGTGTGCTTCTTCTGCTTCACTGCGACGTAAAGCGGAACGAAACTGCACATCAAAGGATTCAATAACAGGAGGGGGAGCAACAAAATAGCTGACACTTTTGCCGTAAGCACGAGCAAGTTTAACTAATTCTGAGGATTTTAAACGACGTTGTCCTTTTTCGATCGCTATAAGGGTAGTACGGGCAACATCAATGATTTTTGCTGCTTCTACTTGGGTCATTCCGCACTGTTTTCTGGCCTGTTGCAGCAGGTTTCCTAAGTCGTTGAGATTGATTTGATCGAGGATGTTATTTACCATTTTTTTATCCTCAACTTTGGTTATATGATAACAAATTAAGCTGTTTAAAATCCTGAGAAGATGAGGCTAAATTTTGATTATTTTGAGAAATAAGACTAGCTTCAACTACAGATTTAACCTGTTTCCATTCATCAACATAACTTTGATAAAGTTTTAACAATAATTTCTGTATATCAGTACGAGTTAAATTATCATTTTCTAAATAATCTAATACATCACAATCTAATTGAGGAAATTCACTGGTTAAAGATTCCCATTGTTGCTCAAATTGATCGGAAACATTCAGCAAACGATGAAAGGTATTAACCTGCTCAATCATGTTATCAAAATATAAGGAGGTATCTTGTTTAATTGGCTTATTTCCATGAGAAATAAAGTAATGGGTTTCGTCTTTTATTCCTGCTGCTGCCAAAGATTGTTTTCTTAATAAACAAGATGAACAATATCCACATTGACTCTGTTTTTCATGGAGATGTCTATCACATGATTCAGTTAAAAACGCTAAATTAATTTTATTATCTTTAACTAATGTTTGACACATTTGAGCTTTTGTGAAAAAAAGAAAAGGATTTTGTACTTTAAAAGGTTCATCTAAGATAGTTGAGAGGAGATCACTGACTAAGAACAATGTCTTAGGATGAACTGAACGAGTATGATCTAAACCTAACGCAGAAGAACGATAGGGCAGATTAATGGCACCGATTCCGTTTTCGTAAACATTTAAAATTCTTTTTCCACTTAGGTACGCACAAGCAGAACCAATTAACATAAAAACGACCCCACGCGCACGAGAAATTTTGTTCTTTTCATGTTTTTTACTGTTACAAAAACGAATCGGTATTCTATGTAATTTTAACTCATTAGGCAGCAGAAGATCAACTGTATTAAATATATTTTTTTGAATGTTAAAAACTCTATCGTTACTCCCTGAACCACATAATATAAAGGAACCTTGTGGATTCTTAATAATTCTGTTATAAAGTCCTGCTAGAGCATCTAATCCTCCGCTCCAAAGTGCAACTTCATCAACTTCATCAGAAAAAAAAATAAGTTGCTTTTGTTCTTCAATTGAACGCTTTTTAATTCGTTTCTTAAATGTAAATACCCAATCATTTCCTGTTGCCCACCACATTAAATATTCTAATTTTTCTTTTAATAATTGACTATTTAATAAGTCTGGATTACGAACAGGAAGAATTACGTTAATTTGACAGGGTGGTTTATCAAAAGGATGTGGAATCAATCGATCTGACCCGTGAATAGCCACTGCTAAATCAATGATGTCAGCAATAAGAGAAGGAAATTCTAAACATCTATAATATTTAAAATCTGAATCATCAACATTAATTCCTATAGTATAGTTTTCATTTTTAGAATGATCAACAAAGCAAACTGTTCCATTTTTATTTTGAATGGGTTCAAAGTCTAAAGTATAATGAAGCTTAGTAAAAGAGGACATAATTATATACCTTAAATTGCTCTTAGGGATTTCTGTAATTGTTTGAGTTGGTGAGTAGTCGTTATTTGTAAATCTTCGGTATCTTCACGATTTTGTATTGCTTGGTTGAAGAAATGATTAGAATCTGAAAGTAGATCATCGTCTTGAGAATTATCTGAAGTATTTAAACTAGAATTAGATGAGTTTTTTGACTTATTAAGTTCATTATTTTGTACACTGTTTTCTTGTTTCTTTGGATTAAGTTTAGAAGGTCTGCGTAACTTTAAAAAAGTTTCCTTTTCATTAGCTTTTTGGGCAAATTTAGGAATTTCATCTTTAACTGGTTGTATTATTTTTTGAAGTTTTTGCTGAAAGGAAAGATCATCTATTCCAGCATAATGTTCATCTCCGCAGGGAATGCGACCTTTAAAGTTTGATTCAAGAAGTTGCTCTAAGTAAGCAGCAGTTATAGCTTCTTTAATATTGTTGATAGGAAAAGATTTATATTTCAATTGATGGAGTAATTGCCGTATAGCTTTACGACAATGTTCCTGATTATAATGTGATAAATTTGATTGTTTTAAAACTTTTTCAAGTTTCTTATTCACATCATCAAAATTTCTCAGATTTTCAAAACTTAAATCTCTGTTTTCTATCTCTTGGGCCATTAATTGAAAAATTTTAATCGGTTCATCTCCTCTGTATCTTACATCTTTCAACAATGCCTTCATCAGTTCCCAAATACATTCTTGAGGACTCGCTTTTCCCTCACATATATATTTATAGACATTGGCGTACCATCGCAGATTTTTGTGAATGATATCTCCATCAGACATATTTATGCCCTAATGATGTACGCCTTCATACTAAAGTACTATCTTGAACAATGTCAACTATTAGAAGCTGTTTTTTGATTAAAATGTCAGAATAAAAATGGTCATACAAAACCTTTCCCGTTTCGGAGGACACAAACTGGTTAATGCGTTGATATATAACCGCCCAAAACTCTAACACCGCTTGCTTGACAACTTTTAGGGTTGCTTCTTGGTCGCTAAAACTAAGAGATTGAGATTTCTCTTGCCGGTCCATTGTTGTAAGACCATCGTTATTCTAGAATCCATACATTATTAAGGACAAAAAGAGCAACACTTTTAACATAAATTGATAATGTGTTGTAACTCTTAATAAAAAGAGGGGTCACGAACGGTAGAAAGGCTGGTAGACTGTGATCCAAGCCTCGTAAATTCCTGCTAAAAAATGTAACAACTTTGTTACAAAAAGAGCAGAACGAGTCCTTAATCGATTGAAAAAAGTCTTTTTAAACAAGCTATGGTCAATACCCTTCAAAAACCTGAATTTGACGAACTGCGTCCCGGAATTAAAGTTCCGGCCAAAGAAACTATCCTAACTCCTCGTTTTTACACCACCGACTTTGATGCGGTGGCTAAAATGGATATTTCAGTCAACGAAGAAGAATTAAAAGCCATTCTCGAAGAATTTCGTACTGATTATAATCGTTATCATTTTATCCGTCGTGGCGAATTTGCCCAAAGTTGGGAACATATTGATGGGGATACCCGTCGCTTGTTTGTAGAATTTTTAGAACGTTCCTGTACAGCAGAATTTTCTGGTTTCCTTCTCTACAAAGAATTAGGTAGACGCTTAAAAGATAAAAGTCCCGTCTTGGCCGAATGTTTTACCCTCATGTCCCGTGATGAAGCGCGTCACGCTGGTTTCCTCAATAAAGCCTTATCTGATTTCAATCTATCTTTGGATTTAAGTTTCTTAACGAAGAGTCGTAGTTATACCTTCTTCCAACCTAAGTTTATTTTCTATGCGACCTATTTATCCGAAAAAATCGGTTACTGGCGTTATATAAGCATTTTCCGCCACTTAGAAAAAAATCCCGAAGACAGAATCTATCCTATTTTCAACTTCTTTGAAAACTGGTGTCAAGACGAAAACCGTCACGGGGACTTTTTCGATGCCATCATGAAGGCAACCCCTAACATTTTAAACGATTGGAAAGCCCGTTTATGGTGTCGTTTCTTCCTCTTATCTGTATTTGCAACCATGTATCTTAACGATATCCAACGGTCTGATTTTTATGCAGCTATTGGACTAGATGCACGGGAATATGATAAATATGTTATTGAGAAGACCAACGAAACAGCCGGACGAGTTTTCCCCATAGTTTTAGATGTGGAAAATCCCAAATTTTACGGCAGCTTAGAAACCTGTGTGAAAAACAACGAAAAATTACGGGAAATTGACGCTTCCAATAGTCCGGCTCCTGTTAAGTTCCTCCGAAAATTACCTGCTTTTGTTTCTAATGGAGTTCAGTTTATTAAACTCTATTTCTTGAAACCTATTCGGGTTGATCATTTAGAAGGAACGGTCCGTTAAAAGTTTCGAGTTAGTTTACGTTTTGAGTACCCGCTAAGGCGGGTTTTTTAATTGTTTCAAATTACATTACATTGTAGGGGTCAACGGCCGTTGACCCCTACGGGGTTATTTATGATTGTTTTTGCGCCATTTTCGCCTTCCAATCTTCAATAATTCTTTGTCGCTGTCTGGCAATAACCAAAGCATGATCCGGAACATCATTAGTAACAACCGATCCGGCAGCTACTGTCACCTCCTCACCCAGTGTAACCGGTGCAACAAAGACACTATTTGCTCCCGTTTTAGTGCGATCGCCGATAATGGTCTGATGCTTCTGATAACCATCATAATTAGCTGTAATAGTTCCTGCACCCACATTAACCTGTTGTCCCAGAGTCGCATCCCCAAGATAGGATAAATGAGCAACATTGCTCTTATTTCCTACCTGAGTCTTTTTAATCTCCACAAAATTACCAATACGACAAGATTCCTCTATTTTTGCCTCTCCTCGTAAATGAGTATAGGGACCAACACGACAGTTATCAGCAACTTGAGAATCAGTAACAACCGAATAGAGTACCGTTACCTGTTCCCCAATGGTACTATTTTCAACGAGACTTCCCGGACCAATACGACTTTTGGCCCCGATAGAAGTATTTCCCCGGAGATGGGTTTGGGGTTCCAGGATGACATCAGGAGCAAGGGTTACAGTATCATCGATGGTAATACTATCAGCATCGATCATGGTTACACCAACACTCATCCAATGCTTTTTGATGCGATCTTGTAAGATATCGTTAGCAATAGAGAGTTGATAGCGATCATTTATACCATTAATTTCGTAATAATCTTCCACATCAACGGCCATGACAGGATTGAGATAATCCACAACCTCGGTTAAATAGTATTCTTTTTGATCGTTATTAGTGGAAAGTTTCGGTAAAGCTTCCGCTAGTTTTGCCCAGTTAAAACAGTATATTCCGCCATTAACCCGATTATTCTGCTTTTGTGCCGCGTTACAGTCTCTATCTTCGACAATTTGGCTAACTTGGTTGTTTCCATCGCAAAAAACTCGTCCATACCCTTTGGGGTTGGGTAAATTTGCTGTTAATAAGGTGGCTGCGTTATTATTTTCTTGATGAATCTGGAGTAATTTTTCTAGGGTTTCGGGGCGTAATAATGGTGCATCCCCGTTTAAAACCAATAAGTCTCCTTCAAAACCTTGTAAATGGGGTAATAATTGCTGTATAGCGTGTCCTGTCCCTAATTGTTCCCTTTGTTCCACAAATTCTAGGGATGAGCTATGCTCAAAGGACTGTTTAACTTTTTCCCCTTCATAACCAATGATAATCAGTTTTCGAGATGGGGCAATGAGATTACAACTATCGATTACCCGTTGTACTAGCGATCGCCCCCCTAAAGTGTGTAATACTTTAGGTAAGTCAGATTTCATCCGTGTTCCTTTACCGGCTGCCAGAATTGCTACTGCTACCATATTTGTATCCATCAACAGTCCCGAAAAAAGTATATCCTGTCCTGTGTGTTTTGGATAGGGGGGTGATAATTAATAGTTAATAATTAATGGTTAATAATTGGCAATATTTATAGCTTATGAATAATATTTTTCAATTTACCAATCAATTGAGTGAACAAGAGATTTTTGAGACTATTCTTAATAGTAAAAATGTTAAAATTGAGCGTATTATTTCTACTGGACAAACTACTGCTGAAGATACTTGGTATGATCAAGAAGAAGATGAATGGGTGATTTTATTACAAGGACAAGCAACTTTATTATTCTTCGATAATTCCTCAATTCATCTTAAAGCAGGAGATTATTTATTAATTAAAGCTCATCAAAAACATCGGGTTACTTATACCAGTTTTAATCCTCCTTGTATTTGGTTAGCTATTCATGGTAATTTATAGCAGTCGCCAAAGCTATTAGGACATTTTTCTGTTCCCTGTTCCCTGTTCCCTGTTCCCTTAAAATATAATTTATGTGTCCTAACTAGCCTGTCTATTGCTATATCATAAATTTATCATTAATTTGAGTTCAATTTACTTTAAATAATATTCTGAAGTATGCTTAAAAATCTTCGTAGGGGTCAACGGTCGTTGACCCCTACAATATAAAAATCTGTAGTCTAAGTTAATGAAGATTGTATAAGTTATTACCTACTTTAATAAGATTGATCATAACCTGGGAATGACAGTTATTAATTGTTAATTATCCATTATCCATTATCCATTATCCATTCTTAAACGATTCTACCAGGATTTAACCAACGTAAAATTTCATCTTTGAGACGATATAAATCACGAGAAAAAGTTTGTTTAACCCATTGACCAACAGCATCTAACGGAGTAAAAATTTCCCCTGTTTCCCACTTTATATCCTGAGATAATGGGGTTAAATGATTTCCTGATAAAGTCTGTAAAGCAATCAAATTAGGGTATTTTTCGTCTAAAATTGGACTTAAAATATTAGTTTCATCAATATTATCTTGAGTAAATTTTATCAATAAATTACGTCTAACTAAGTAATCTTTTTCGATTATAACTTTAGTTTCATCAGGAGAAGGAGTAAACTCTAAATTAACATAATCCTCAATATCTAATTGTTCTAAAAAAGGAATGGCTTTTTTAACAGGATAATTATTAAAAGAAATGAGAACATTTCCGGCTCTTTCCACAGAGAAAAGACTACCAATTAATAAATGAAGTTTACAACCCATACTATGACCGATACCATAAATAGGTAGATAACCTTGTCCCAGAGAATTTTTCGTTTGTAGACGGTCTAAAATACTCTCAAAACGGTTAAGAACATTACGAGCGATCCCTAAATGATCAAAGGTATTAACAAAAGGAGTTGCAATAATAACATAGCCCTCCTTTGCCAATTCTTCGAGTAACCAACGATAGGTAAAATTGGGAGCCGTTCCCACAAAAGCACCACCCAAAAAATGAATGATAGCCATGGGGTATTTAGGCACTAAAACAGAACTTCCCGAGATTTCAAGCCATTCCATAAGCGGTTAATTTTAATCAGTTAAGGAGTATTATCAGAGTCTTCAGTATCAAGAATTGGTACAACAAATTGGTTTTCTGGAACTAAAGACGGGGGAATTTCTGGTTGTACTGGTCTTAATAACTTATTCCAGGCATTAATTTGGTTTTGAGCAGAACCATAAGCAGCACTATCACTAGGAATCATCTTCGCTAAGTTTACCGCTTCAGACAACAAAGAACGATTGGCCATTCTTTGAGCCATAGAGAGTAATTGAAAACTCCAGCGATCTAAAGCTTGTTTCGCTTTATAACTAACATCTGTTGAAGAAGGAATTTTCCTCACCACACCGATGGCAGAAACCAAAGATTGGGGGGTTTGGGGTTGGGCAATTAAAAAAGCCTCTTCTAAGTTCTTTTTGGCGCGAATTTCCCGTTGCCATTTGTTAATATTGTTTTGAGCTTCTTGATAGAGAACCCGTCCGGAGCTAATTTTGCGAGCCGCACCAATGGCTGCTTCATAGTCTTTAGCAGCACCTAAAGCAATGGCTTGATTAAGAATAGGTTGATCTTCTTGGCGTTGTATACTAACACGCCACTTCCTAACCTCTTTTTGCGCCTCATTGTGAAGGGTACGACCTGAACCGATGCTTTGTGCTTGAGTTATCGCTTGTCTTAAGGCAGAGATATTACCACCTCTAGCTAAACTACGGGCTTTATCAAGAATGGGTTGGTCTTCTCGTAGTTGGATAGTGGTAGTCCATTGAGTAATTTCTTGTCTCGCTTCTTGATAACGGGGGTTACTCGAAGGAACCATTTCTGCGGTAGCAATGGCTGCATTCAAATCATCAACACTACCTCCCGCGGCCAAGTTTCGGGCTTCTTCTAGATTAGTGACATCTTGTATTTCTAATTTGAAGCGGCTGATCAAATCTTGGGCTTCTTGATAGAGAGGACGGTCTTCGTCGATTTCTTCGAGACCTAAAATAGCAATTTCTAGGTTTTCTACTGTGCCTGTTTGCGCATCCAAACCGGCGCTGGCCATAGTTCTCCAGTCTGCTATCTCATCGGATAAGGCCAGACTATCAGGCAGTTGGTTAACCACATCCGATAAACTCGACCAACGACGAGCATCGATTAAATCATCGATGCTATCAACGATTTTCTCTTTGGCATCGGCGATCAGGTTTTGTGCCTCTTGATAAGCGTAACTCTCAGGGGAAATTTCTTCAGCATCGGCGATCGCTTGTAACCAGTTATCAATTCCCCCACGACGCAAGACACGATAGGCATCATCCAGACGACTACTTTCTTCTTGAGCCAATTGAATTTTCTTAACTGTGTCATCGTATCTAGTGGTTGCCCAATATTTATTAGAGACAGTCAATAGACTTACTGCTTCCCTAAAAGCGAGATTCCAGTTGGACTTGCGTAATTCTTCTTCTACCTTGGCAAAAATTTCTTCTCCTTCTCCCCAGATACTACGCCACTCTTCAATTTTTTCTTCTATCAGCCCATAAACCTGTAAATTTTCAGGCAGACGACGGGCTGTTGCGATGGCTTCTTCTAACTTGCCCCCTTGAAATTCTTTTTCGGCTATATCCAGGATAGCCAAGGCCCAGTCTTCTACATTACGGTTAATTTCGTTTCTTAAGGGGTGATCTTGTGGTAGTGCTTCCACTAAGTCAATTGCTTTTAGGAAGCTATCTACTGTCTCTTGTTCGGCTTCGACTTGAGCGCAGTAAATACGCTTAGATGCTGAAGCAATTGGCCAAAAAATACGAACACATTGGGGGGATTTTGGCAACCTTAATAACATGGATGTTGCTGTAAAACCAACACTCCCAGAAACGATGATTAGGACAAGCGCCCAAAACTGCCAAGGAATTTGACTGGTTCGTAGGGCAATACGACTTAATAAAGCAGCTTGGTTAGCGGTAGTCCCTTGATTTGTCGATTGTTCCATAATGCTACAGACTTAAAAAAGTCTCCCTTTCTCCTCATCAACCCATTCTATTATGCCTTGTTTGAGTGATTATGCTTAATTTTTTTGCAAAACCGTTGATACAACAAGACTTAATGATAATGTAGCGCAAAGTCTTAAGTTTGTGATCGATCCCTTTCAGGAGTGTGGGGAGACTGGGAGACGGGGAGACGGGGAGTGTGGGGAGTGGGGGGAGTGTTGATAAAGTTATTAAAGGATAAGATATCGAGTTTGGGATGCTCCCGATGATAATATAGAAATAGTCTCAGCCATGGAGAAACTCTTTTATGAATACCGAAGAAAAAGCACGGGAATTAATGGCTCAAAAACATTTAACAGATGAACAACGTCATCAAAAAATGGTTAGTCGGGCTGCTGAAGTAGAAGAAACTCATCAAGAAGAAACGATTAATGAAAAGGCGAGGGAATCATTGGCCCAAGAACGTCACCAGGCAGAAGCTACTGAGAAAAATATGTTAGAACGTTCTGTTGAAGAAATTAACTAAAATTTCCATCAATCTTTCTGCACGGGTCAACTCGTGCAGTTTTCTAGGAAATACTCGCTTTTTGAACGGTTAAGATAATTATTAATTTAGATTTTATACTATGTCCATACTTGATTGGTTTGCTAAACAAGAAAAGTCCGAACCCTCCATTCAACAACAGCAAGAACGGGAAATTGCTGATGGTTTATGGACTAAGTGCGAAGCTTGTGGGGCCTTGACTTATACTAAAGACCTAATGGTTAATCAATTGGTTTGTCCTGAGTGTGGCCATCATTTTCGGGTGGAAAGTTCGGAACGTATTGCACAGTTAATCGATAAAAACACCTGGAAACCTCTTAACGAACATCTTACTCCTACGGACCCCCTCAAATTCAGCGATCGCAAACCCTACTGCGATCGCATTAAGGATACTCAGGAAAAAACGGGGTTAGTGGATGCAGTGCAAACTGGAACGGGATTAATTGATGGTCTACCTTTGGCTTTGGGGGTGATGGACTTCCGCTTTATGGGGGGTAGTATGGGGTCTGTGGTTGGTGAAAAAATCTGTCGTCTCATTGAACACGCTACTACCGAACGTTTCCCTGTGGTGATTGTCTGTGCTTCTGGTGGGGCAAGAATGCAGGAAGGGATGTTAAGTTTGATGCAAATGGCCAAAATTTCTGGGGCCCTGGAACGTCATCGCAATGCTAAGTTACTCTATATTCCTGTTTTATCCCATCCAACAACTGGAGGGGTAACTGCTAGTTTTGCTATGTTAGGGGATCTCATTTTAGCTGAACCCAAAGCTACTATTGGTTTTGCTGGTCGACGGGTGATTGAACAAACTTTAAGGGAAAAGTTACCGGAGGGTTTCCAAACGTCGGAATATTTATTAAAACATGGTTTTGTGGATGCTATTGTTTCTCGTACTCAACTGAAAAGAACTTTAGCTCAATTAATTAGTATTCATCAACCGTTTTTCCCTGTACTTCCTCCTCTTGATGTCAATGATAAACATCATCATACCGAAGAGGTTGCTTTTAAAATAGATGGTAAACAGTTATAAATTTTTTCTGATTTTCTATGGTTCAGGTTTCCAAGTTTTAGGTATTTTCTATTTCTATTTCTATGGAGACTTGAACAATAGTTTAACTAATCTGTTTTACGACTCATTAATATTTCCAATCCTTGGCTAAATCCTTTTTCATTATGTCTGTTTTTAGATAAATATTGTCTAAGTTCTTGATTAGTCATTTCAGTAAGTTGTTTTTTCATGATTCAAAGTCCCATTTTCTTTATTTCATGTTCTAGCTATTTCTAAACTAATCTTTTCTATTGATTTTAACCAGTCTTCCCACATAGCAGGATCAGCCGGTTTTCCATCTTCTAATAACTGCAAACTGCCTAAAAGTTCTCCTATTTCATCAGATTGTGTTTGTTCATAATAATCATCTAAAAATTCTATCATTGCTAAATAAGCTTGTTTTTCTGTTAATTTATTCATTGATTTTTCTCCATGTTTTATTTAAGGTGATAGTCGAGAAAAGCCTGTTAATGGATTCCATAGACGAGGATTATTATTGATCCCACCATTAATAATTTCTCCTCTTCTAACTTGTACCCAAATTTGTTTACCATTGCTGTTATTGTTAGCATACCAATGATTTCCCCATTTGTCTTTTCCTAAATAATTATCTAAGTTTAATGCTGTATCAATTAAACATTTACGATTAGTTGGTGTATCATTAGGAAAATGACCCTCTATATTACGAAAAATGTGGTTTTTTCGTTTTTCTATTCCTCTTTCTAGAGTATCAGTATCCATAAAATCAATAAGATCATGATTCTAATTATACAATACATCCTGTAGGGGTTTAACACTGTGTTTTACCCAAAAAATAGTTAAATAGAAATACAATTGAATTTTAATCATAATTAACTCCTAATAGACAATAGATAAAATGATGGGCATAATAATATTATTCCCCTACAAAAAATATATTCTTAACAATTTTCTACAAGCCTTATATGTTACAGTCGACAAGTCTCGACACGAGAGAATAAAAAGCCGATTGAAACCATGCAAACTCGTAATGACGCATAACTTTATGCAACAAAGGAAGGTGTCCTTTGGGTGCTGACTTATTAAATGTAATCCGATTGTAGTGCATTATTCCTCCGCATTCTTCCATGGATGGTGGTAGCCATCCCACGGCATCACCGAAGGCCTCCCAGACTTCTCTATTATGCTCTCTTGTGCCTCCTAAGCGGTGGTAAATTTCCTTTTGGACAGAAAAGCCAAACTTACCCCCACTATAGTCTAACCAAAGCTGATTGATGGTGCGTAAATCGGTACAGGGGAAGTTATCTATATCCTCTATACGTAACCGTTCTTCTTTGCTGCGGTTTGCTGCTTGACACATCACTCGACTTGTTTCTTGATCAGCTTCTTCCCATTTTCCTGCTTTTAATAAGTCCCTTAATTTACTATAATCTACCCCTCTATCTGATGATAAATCATCCTTTTGTGGTTGGGATATTTGTACAGGTTTAGGTAATAATAAATCTAAGAATTCTTGAATGGTTTGGGGACGATTTTCGGGTTGTAATTCCATCCCTTTGAGAATAGCATTATTAGTGCGATCGCTTATTTTATTATTAAACTTTTGGGGAGGAGGTAAGGTAGCATAACTACGAAACTGTGCAGGAATAGGAACCTCATCAGTTAATAAGTTATATAAGGTTGCAGCTAAAGCATAAACATCAGTATAAACATCTCTTTTTGCTCGTTCTTCGTATTGTTCAGGAGGTGAATAACCATCCGTTCTATAATTAGTATGGGTTCTGGTTTCTCCTGCGGTAAACTCCCTTGCTATACCAAAATCAATTAATTTAGCAATATTTATAGACAATAAAATATTATTAGGTTTCACGTCTCTATGTAAAAAACCCATTGAATGAATATAACTTAATGCTTCTCCTATTTGTTGAATAATTGGTAAAGCAGACGCTTCTGACAAAACCCCATTTTTTTGTAAATAAACCGCTAAATCATCACCTTTGATATATTCCATGACCATATACCAAAGTCCATCTTCATCAAAGACATTATGAACGGTAACAATATGAGGATGACTACATTTTGCTAATAAAAAAGCTTCTTTGATAAACTTATTTTGTAAATCTAAAAAATCTGCTCTTCCTTGTACCGTTGCGTTTAATGTTTTAATAGCTATTTGCTCATTTGATGAGTTTTCTGTTGCTAGATACGTAATACCAAAACCACCAGCACCTAAAATAGAATTAATTGTATAACGTCCATTTTGGAGTTTTTCTCCTGCATTTAGATGTCTCATATAAAATACAAATTAGGCAATTATATTAGTTTAAATAAGTAGTGTGAGCATCTTGCTCACTTTACCTCGGAATGACAGTTGTAATGTTAGCATCCTGCTCACTATTGGACTACCTATTATAATAAGTAGCTTAAAAAGATTCTTCGTACCTCAGAATGATCATTATTGATTATTAATTGTCCAATATTAAATAGTATAAATAAAGTTATTAAAACATGAGTCTTATTTATACTATTTACTTTGTTTTAGGTGGTTAGACAATTAAGACGTTTGTTGTCTATTAAAACTCATCGCTTCCTTCTGAATAACCACTAACTAAACTTGGATCATTATCTCTTCTAGAACCTAATAAATCTAAACGATCAACTCGAATTACTGGACTAGAACGATTAGCACCTGTGTTCCGATCAGTCCATGTTTCAATTTCTAATGAACCTTGAATACCAATTAAACCGCCTTTTTTAACATAATTAGCAGCTATTTCTGCGGTCTTTCCCCAAAATTTGAGATTGAACCAATCGGGTTGATCACTATTACGAGAACGACGATCAACTGCTATGGTTAGAGTACATAAAACGGTGCCTGATTCAAAATATCTGACTTCTGGATCTCTTCCGGCACGTCCTACTAAATTAACGACATTTAAGTTCATAAATCTTTGCTCAACTTTCTTTGTTACCAGTGCTTCTATTATATCATTAACAAAGGTTGACTAATACAGGGATTGTCAGGATCTTATTATCGGAAAAATGATATTCTAATTAATAACGTATCTTTAACCTTTCACCCTGAAAAAGACGATGGAAACAGTTGTTGAATTACGCGCCGCTAAAATACCTATTGTTGGTTTTATTGCCGTTCATTACTGGTATGTTATTATCAGAGAAAACCAGAAAGATCGCTGGGAAGTTTGGCAAACACAGTCTCTTTCTGAAGATAGTTGGGGTCACTTACATAAAAATTTAATGCTCTGTGAAAATGGGGTTGGTAATGGTAAGAGTTGGTGCGAAATTATGTGGACAGATACTTTGGCAAATAAACTGGCTGAAACTATTGAAAATAGTCCGATTATTTATCCTTACAATTACTCTTATCGATACTTCCCTGGTCCCAATAGTAATACCTATGTTAAGTGGATTTTAAAACAAACAAACTGCGATTATAGACTCAGTATTAAAGGTATTGGTCAGCATTATTAATTTTGTAATTAATAGCAGGAACAAAAACAAGTTTATCTTAGTCTTTTGTAATTTTTTTTGAGAATTTATACTTAGCAAAAAATTGATTGATTTGGAACATTATGACATTTTTATCTGTCTTAAGAACTGTACTATTTGAACAGATTAATAGACTTAACCTTGTCATTTACTATTATTTCTTCAACCCCAGGTCTCACAACAAAAGAGAGAGTTCTAAAATTAATCTCAACCCATCCTGAAGGGATAACTGCAAAAATATTGAGCGATCGCTTAAATCGTCCTATTTCTATGATAAACTACTGTTTAAAAGACCTAAAAGGAGCAAAATTTATACAAGGAAAATTGAACATAGAAAATAAACAATGGATTTATTACCCCATTAGTTTTATTGACTAATAAATAAATCAAGTTGAGTAAAAGTGTTGGACATCATGAGTTGATTATTATTGAATTAGTAACACACTACAAGAAGCATGATGAACCACATAATTACTCACACTTCCTAAGAACATTTCTGATAAACCTGTTAATCCTCTACGTCCCATAATAATCAGATCAGCATTCCAATCTTTGGCTGTTTTTATGATAGAAGAACTAGGATTTCCCATAAGATAATCCCATTCTGTTTGAATTCCTTTTGAGGCTGTTTGCTGACTATATTCTGTTAACCACTGTTTAACTTTTTCTGTTTCTTCTTCTAAATTTTCTCGCCATTTAGGTACTAATTGATTAATTTCAGGTGTGCTAAAAGCTCCATAAGGAGTTAAATACACTTCTGAATTAATACAGTGAAATAGCTTTAAAATACTATTATTTTTTTCTACTATTTTTATTGCTTTAGGTAAGACAATTTTAGCATCTTCAGATGAAGCTAAAGCTACTAATATTTTTTGAGACATAATTTTCTCCAATTGTATTTTTACTGTTTATAATATCATTTTTTATTCTTCTTTTTTCGAGGTGGAGTTTGATGAGGGCCAAAATACTTTTCACTCCGATAACGTAGCCAAACTCTCAACACTTGAGGAATTTTTTCCTTTTCTTGTTTACTTAAACGATTATATAATAGTAATGCCTGTTCTCTTTCTCGTCGACAAGCTCGATTATTATGAGCATCCCAGTAACTTCTAGCAACTCGAATACGACGACAAACTTCTTTAATTAAAGCGTCTCCTTTTAAGGGATTTTCTTCTTTAAACATAGACATTTTTAGATAATATTTTCAGCTAATAATGACAAAAATTATAACTCAAGGAGAAACAATCGCAGCGATCGCCACGGCCATTGTACCCCAACAAGGAAGCATTGGAATCATTCGTTTATCAGGAAATAAAGCCTTAAGTATCGCTAAAACACTATTTATCGCCCCAGGAAAGCAAAAATGGCACTCCCATTCCATCCTTTACGGTTACATTCGTCATCCCGAAAGCCAACAGGCCATCGATGAAGCCTTACTATTAATCATGTTAGCTCCCCGTTCCTACACCCGTGAAGATGTGATAGAATTTCACTGTCATGGCGGTATTATGCCCGTGCAACAGGTCTTACAGTTATGTCTAGAACAGGGTGCTACCTTAGCCCAACCCGGAGAATTTACCCTGCGTGCATTCCTCAATGGTAGAATCGATCTGACACAGGCTGAAAGCATCAGCCAATTAGTTGGCGCGCGATCGCAACAAGCTTCGCAAATGGCACTGGCAGGGTTGCAGGGAAAACTAGCCCAACCACTACAAAAATTACGCCATCATTGCCTAGATATCCTCGCCGAAATCGAAGCTAGAATCGACTTTGAAGACGATTTACCACCTTTAGATGAAAAAGCTATTTCTCAGAGCTTAGAGACGATTTTAGAGCGAGTACAGACCATTCTAAACACCGCAGAGCGAGGAGAACTATTGCGCAATGGCTTAAAAGTAGCTATCGTTGGTCGTCCCAATGTGGGAAAATCAAGCTTATTAAACGCTTGGAGTCGTAGTGATCGCGCCATTGTCACCGACTTACCCGGCACCACCAGGGATGTTATCGAGTCCCAGTTAGTGGTAGGGGGTGTCCCCATCCAAGTCCTAGACACAGCGGGTATCCGTCAGACAACCGATCAAGTAGAAAAAATAGGGGTTGAGCGATCCCAGTTAGCGGCCAGTCAAGCGGATCTCGTTTTACTAACTATTGATAGCACTGTAGGATGGACAAATCAAGACAGTGATATTTATCAAAAAATAGATAATTGTCCCGTCATTTTAGTCATTAACAAAATTGATTTAGCAACACCGGATTTAGCGCAATTACATACACAATTTAGTGCAATTGTCAAGACTTCTGCTGCTAATAATCAGGGAATCGAAGCCTTAGAAAAAGCTATTTTAAAAGCAATACATCAAGATAAATTAACCGCTAGTAATCTGGACTTTGCTATTAACCAAAGACAAGCAGCAGCCTTAACCCGTGCCAAAATTTCCCTAGAACAAATACAAACAACTATCCAAGAAGAATTACCCTTAGATTTCTGGACTATTGATTTACGAGCAGCCATTCAAGCATTAGGAGAAATTACAGGAGAAGAGATCACTGAATCCGTTTTAGATAGGATTTTTAGTCGTTTTTGTATTGGTAAATAATATCTTTTTATAACCTGAGTCAGAACGTCATTATTAATTATTGATTGCTCTTGATAAATAGTTGATTAATGAAAAATTAACAAAAAGACTTAATTCTTAACCTACAAAGCCCTTCAATATGACTAAATATTAAAAAAATATTGAAAAAATATTAATGACTTTGTATTTACCGAAAATCACTGATAACTTGTAGTCAATTTCAAGAAAAAATTACAGACAATTGAATCATGAACAAAAAATACATAGCTGAATTTTTTGGTACTTTTTGGCTAGTGCTAGGGGGTTGCGGGAGTGCGGTTCTCGCTGCTAACTTTGGAGGAGACGGAAACCCTTTAGGATTAGGATTTTTAGGTGTTTCCCTGGCCTTTGGACTGACGGTTTTAACAATGGCCTATGCAGTAGGTCATATTTCTGGGGGTCATTTTAACCCGGCAGTTTCCTTCGGTTTATTAGCAGGAAAACGCTTTAATGGTTCTGACTTATTACCCTATATTGTGGCGCAAGTATTAGGAGCGATCGCAGCAGGAGGCGTATTATTGATTATAGCCAGTGGTAATGCGGACTTTAGTTTAAGTGGTGCGAACCCTTTAGCTACCAATGGTTACGGAACCCACTCTCCAGGAGGTTATAGTTTGCTCTCTGCTTTAGTGACAGAGATCGTCATGACTTTTATGTTTTTATTAGTTATTATGGGGGCAACCGATCGCTTAGCCCCTGCTGGTTTTGGTCCGGTAGCCATTGGTTTAGCCTTAACCTTAATTCACTTAATAAGTATTCCCGTGACAAATACTTCTGTTAACCCGGCTAGAAGTACAGGAGTGGCAATATTTTGTGGCAATGGAGAAATAATTGCTCAATTATGGTTATTTTGGCTGGCTCCTATTATTGGGGGTGTTTTAGGAGGATGGGTTTATGCAACTTTCTTTGAAACAAGAAAACAAACACAGCCTTCAGAACCAATAGAACCAGCCGTTAAACAATAATTTTTTCACTCTTTTAATCCATAGAATAGGCAACAGTTTGATAATCAAAAAGTTAGTGATTACTGTTGCCTAAAAAATAATATGTACTGATAGCTGAATGCTTAATTAGAAGTTAATTAACGGAACTCGATAGGTTGGCCTTGCCACATCTCCTAACGTATAGTCATGGTCTTCTAAAGTTGAATTGAGAGCCTCAGTTTTAGCTTCAAGGGAGTTTTTCTCGGGTTCTAGAGAAGGAATTTCAACGTTGGGAGGATATTCCCCTCCACCAGCTAAACTTTCAACCCTATTTCTTGAGTCTGTTCCCTCTAAATCTTCTAGAGTTCCTGTATAGGTTTCTAAAGGTTTAGGGTCAGTAATAATCTCCGTTTCTGCATGGCTCGGTGCTATAACTACTAGGGTACTCAGACCCAAAGTTAAACAGCCGATCGCAAATCGAGAAAAGTTTGCTAAAGTATTAAACATATTCCGTATTTTCACCCCAATTATTGGTAGAAGTCTTCAAAAATATTACTTCTATAGCCCACCATTAATGAAGCTAAGAGTAAGAGTGGTTGATTAATCTTGATCCAGAACAATATAAGCTTTCCCTGCTCATAGATGTAAGGCACAAAGAGCAGATAAACCTCTAAAGTTTTTTAGTAAAGTTAAGCAAAAAGCTAGTAAATCCGAGGAAATAATAAGACCCCCATTACCAGTCAACTCAACTCTCCTTTATCTTGATCATCATTAACTTAATTATGTCTAAGGTTGAGAGTAAAATAAATAAAAATAAACAAAAATTTTAGTTCTTAAGGTTGATAATTGGGGCAATTGGCGTTTAGGGTTAAAGAGAATAGGCTCCTTAACCCTGAGTAAATTAACTGGTAGCTTCAGCAGTTTTCTGGCCGCCCTTAACGATTCTACGAGAAGAAGAACTGGTAGTTTCTGTTGCTTCGAGGGGAGTAAACTCAATATGGTTGAGTAAAGTAGTGACGAAAGCAAACAATAAGAAGGGTAAAGATAAGACTAGCACTAATCCAACCATAGCCAAGGCATAAAGTTGACGGGTGCTACTCCATAACCCAAGCGCACTGGCTAAAGTTAAGAAAATAACGATTAACCAAACAATAATTTGACCATAAACATCGCCAAAAGTTAAGGTGCAAACCAAACGGTATTTTTGAGATTCTTTGTCCATTATAAAAATTTCCACAATTAGCTGCTTCTGATGTTCTAGGTTAATAACAGTTATGGGAACAACAACAATATTTAAAGATTTTTATAAACTATCGCAATATGACTTTACAATTTGATGAGGTTATGTGAGCGATTGTTAACCAAAATAGATCAAGAGTCTCTTGAATTATGATGAAAATCAGGATATTTTAGGGCAATTCTCAAAGGTAATATAGGCTAGAAAGCAGAGTAATCATGATATTTTTAGATAAAGTTAGGAGGTTGTTTCTGATATGTCAGGAGACTCACGTATCGAAAATCGGGACTATACCCTGATGATCGACAAAAGCAGTAGTATGGCTACGTCTGATGGTCCTGATGGTAAAACCCGTTGGCAAATTGCCCAGGAGTCAACCTTAGCCTTAGCAGACAAGTGCGAAGAAATTGATCCTGATGGGATTACAGTCTATGTGTTTTCTGGCGCGTTCAAACGCTACGATAACGTCACATCAGATAAAGTGACAAAAGTTTACGAAGAAAATCAACCCATGGGACAAACGGACTTAGCCTCCGTTCTTCAAGATGCTTTTGAGGACTATTTCAAACGCAAAGAAGCCGGAACAGCAAAAGCCAATGGAGAGACTTTTCTGATTATTACTGATGGAGAACCCACCGATCGCAAGGCAGTGATCAGTCTGATCATGGATGCGGCCCAGAAAGTTGACCGAGAAGATGAGTTAGGTATTTCTTTTATTCAAGTGGGAACGGATAAAGACGCAACTCGTTTCTTTAAAGCTTTAGATGATGATCTTCAAGGAGTTGGAGCTAAATTTGATATCGTTGATACCGTTACGGTTGATAATATGAAAGGGATGTCTTTAACCGATGTCTTGTTAAACGCTCTCATTGATTAATTTAGATGGGTTTTGAGCCTCTATTTCTTAGAGGCCTTAATCTTTTGGAGAAGTTTATCTTGCTAAAAATGAAATAAAATGTTAGCCTAGAAAGGCTATGGGAAATGAAAATAAAGCTACCAAAATCATTAGTGATAATCGTAAAGCTCGCTTTCTCTATGAAATTTTAGAGACCTATGAGGCGGGAATTGAACTGGTGGGAACGGAGGTTAAGTCCATTCGTGCCGGAAAGGTTAACTTAGCCGATGGCTATGCTTTCATCAAGGATGGTGAGGCCTGGTTAACCAATGTTCATATTTCCCCCTATCAAGGCAGTAGTCAATATTTTAACCACGAACCGAAGCGTACCCGTAAATTGTTGCTTCATCGTAAAGAGATTAATCAACTAATCGGTAAAATTGAACAAAAAGGCTTAACTTTAGTGCCACTCAAGCTCTATTTTAAGGGGAGTCGGGTAAAAGTAGGTATTGGTCTCGGAAAAGGGAAGAAACTTCACGATAAGCGAGAAACTGTCAAACGTCGTCAAGATCAACGAGAAATGTCACGGGCAATGAAGCGTTACTAATAGTTTGACATACTCCACTCGCTTCTATTCGAGTGGATTCTTCTATCATCACTGGTAATCTAGAAGGATTGATCGCTACAAGTAGAGTTATGAGGATGTAGGAATTATTATTGCTTTAATGGGTAATTTAAACTTGAACCTGAGAAAAACAACCCAGATAGCAATAAACGTATGGAATACCCAAGCCATGTAGAGAAGCATTTTAGAGAGACAGAAGAACTTATTAGAAATGTCCCTTCGCTAGATGTAGCGTCCTGGCTTTTAGAACAAGGTTATTTTCCTGAACTTTATGTCTTACCACCGTCTTTTGAAGTTTCTAATTTTACACTTCAGAATCAACCATACAACAAAGATTTCAATAATTTAACTAAAAGAAAGTTAATTAGTATTTCACATCCCAAAACTCTGTTAACGTCAAGAGTATTTAGTATTCAACACCCTTACAATTATCATGATATTGTTTATCATCTTGAAAAAGAATGGGAATTTATTTTAGATCATCTATTCAATTATGATAATCAAGTATATTCATATAGCCTTCCTATTCCCGTTACCAAAAAACCAAAAAAGAAGTTAAGTAAATTACGTTCTGGTCGGATGATATATGAATGGCTGCAAATGGCTGAAAAAGATTTAATTTTAGATTGTATCCATTACCAATTTATTGCTCGCACTGATATTACAAACTTTTATTCATCAGTATATACTCATAGCATTGCTTGGGCATTACATGGTAAAGAAGATGCTAGAAAAGATCAAAGTATTTGTGAGAAATTAGGAACAAAAATTGACAAACTTTATCAGTATTCTAATGATGGACGAACCAATGGTATTCCTACTGGCTCAGTATTAAGTGATTTATTGGCAGAGATAATTCTCGCCAAATTAGATACACAAATATCACAAAATATAAAAGAACAAAATATTGAATTTTTAGCAGTTATATTTAAAGATGATTATCGATTTCTATGCCAATCTGAACAAGAAGCTCAAAATATTTTAAAGATTGTTTCTAGTCAATTAGCGGAATTTAATTTAACTGTTAATGAAAACAAAACCTCTATTCTTAATATGCCAGATGGATTATATAGAAAACATGATCGTGAGTATTTTCTTTACTCTTTATCAGAACAAGAAATTATTAGTTTCAAAACATTTGAATATACATTAAAAGATTATTTAAAATCTATAATTATATCTGAAATTTCAAAAGCTTTTCAAAAAGAATCTACTTTTGAAATTGTATGGCTTATATTTTTCTCTAAATATCTGGGGCTTGGTATTCAAGAAGAAAAGCAATTTAAAGAATTAGTTAAAGAAGGAAAGGTAACAACAAATCTTTTTTATAAATCCATTATAAACAGTGATCAAAAGATTTTTAAAGATACAAATATAGTTTTGTTTAAAACTCCTAAAAAGTGTAGAAATAGAAAAAAGACTCTATCACAGTATTTAGATGTTTTTAGCAAAGAAACTACATAAAATAATTTTTTTTCTTGTATTTCAGAAAAACCTATAAAATTGTTTTTATATAGAACTAAAGTTAACAATCTCTTGTAACTTTTGTCTAACTTTGCCACTGGTTAACAAAGTTTTTGCTTGCTCAAACCCTGTACTTAAATCGGCACAAACACCACAACGCCAAAGATAAAACCCACCGTTATAAATTGCTAAAGACATCAAAGGGTTATTTTCCCCTTCTAAAACTTGTTTGCTATATTTTAAAAGTTTTTCTGTTGACTCCAGAGATATATCCTTACCATTTAATTGATAGTCTTGGGGATGAAGGTGTAAGCGTTCCCATTCGGGGTTATTATTAGGTTGATTCATGCCAATTATAGCGGTGCGACTTTGGGGTAAATCACAACTACCTTCTAACCCTTTAACTGTAGTGAAATGATTAAAGTTTCTTAGTTTCAGGGTTTCTCGAAAGAGGTTTTCTGTAGGGGGATGAACAAACCCACAAACAAGATGAACATTTGGGGATGAACAAGGAGACCACATCAACTCTAATGTAGCCAAAGGGGGACGTTTGCCAATTTGTTCGCGATAAGTTACTAATTGCTGGGCTTGGGGAAAATGGTTAGGGAGATAAACAAAGCTTAAACCTGTTTTTTCTAGGATATTTTGACTTTTTTCCAGAGAAAAGCCAGAAAAATCAACCCCTAACCCTTGCCAAAGGGTGACTAAAGGAACCCCATATTTAGTGGGCATTTCTTCCCCCCCATGCAGTACCACAGGAACCCCTACAGTAGCTAAAATAAGTGCTGTGAGTATGGTTACAGGGGCAATACGCGCCCTACCATCATAGGGAGTTCCTAAGACGGTTACAGGGTAATTAAAAGCGATATTATCAACGTTTAATTTTGGTCCCAACTCGGCATAAGTATCCAACATTCCTGCTAATTCTTCAGGGGTTGGCCGTTTGATGCGATGAACGATTAAAAATGCCCCAATTTGGGCCGGGGTTGCTTCTGCCAAAAGCATCAATTTCATCGCATCGGCAGCTTCGTCACGGGCTAAGTCTTTGCCTGTATGAACACCGCTACCAATTTTTTTAACATATTCTCGGAAAATATTACTCATAGTACGTAAGATTACGGATTAGGGAATATTTCAATTTTATTTAATTTTGTCGATCTATGGGAAAACCTGTAGTTCCGTTAACAATATTCATTATTATCCTTAAACCTGAGATGGTATAATGAAATCTTTGTTATAATAGTTATGGTAAGATTAACTATAATTGCTGGAGGAATTCCTCACCACTGTGTTCACTACTGTTAGACCGACCCGAACCCAACCTGCGATCGCACTACCCAAAGACTTATTTTGTGCCATTGATGAGCTTAAACGAGAGTTAAAAGCAGTTGTTTTGGCTCATTATTACCAAGATCCTGATATTCAAGACATTGCTGACTTTATCGGTGATTCTCTCGCACTTTCTCAGCAAGCAGCTACCACTGATAAGGAAGTGATTGTCTTTGCAGGGGTTCACTTTATGGCTGAAACTGCTAAAATTCTCAATCCTGATAAATTAGTCTTGTTACCTGATTTGGAGGCCGGGTGTTCTTTAGCGGATAGTTGTCCCCCGAAAGAGTTTGCTGAGTTTAAAGCAAAATATCCCACTGCTATTGTTGTATCTTATATTAATTGTACCGCAGACATCAAGGCTATGAGTGATGTTATATGCACCAGTTCTAATGCGGTTAAAATTGTTAATCAATTACCTACAGATCGTCCCATTATTTTTGGTCCAGATCGCAATTTAGGACGGTATGTTGCCCAACAAACAGGAAGAGATTTAATCCTTTGGCAAGGTAGTTGTATTGTCCATGAAACCTTCTCCGAAAAGAAAATTGTTCAGCTAAAAATTGAACACCCTAATGCCGAAATTATTGCCCATCCTGAGTGTGAAGAAACGGTTTTGCGCCATGCTAATTATATCGGTTCAACTACAGCCCTATTAAAGTATTCTCAGCAAAGTTCTCACAATACTTTTATTGTCGCGACGGAACCGGGGATTATTCATCAAATGCAAAAAGAAGAACCCAGTAAGCGATTTATTCCAGCACCAGCTATGAATAATTGTAATTGTAATGAATGTCCTTATATGCGTCTCAATACCTTAGAAAAATTATATTTATCTATGAAGTATAAACAGCCAGAAATTATTATGGATCAATCTATTTGTAAAGCTGCCTTGAAACCAATTCAACGAATGCTAGAAATGTCTGAGTAAGTTGTTAGTTAACAGTTACCGGTGACCAGTTAAAAGTTACCGGTTATCAGTTATTAATGGATAATTAAAAAAGAGAAAATTTAAGGGAATCATTAACTATTTTTGGATTCCTACCTGCTCAAGAACTTTTGCTGGATTAACTCCATTAACATTATTAATCATTTGGGAATCAGCAGTTATAAACTTCCACTTGATCAGATGATGTGAATCGAATACCACCTCCTGCAATTCTCGAAAATGAGTTACTATTAAGCATAATATTTTGAGAATCTTTTATATGAATAGCAGCGGTTCCTAGATCGGCAAAAATACTATCAATGTTGCCGTTGATGATTAAGGTGTTGTTGATGGGATAAATCCCATCGGCCATGACAATAGTAGTGTGGCCATTGACTAGCTGTTGAGTGCCTCGTTTAAAAGCCTTTTGAAGACTGCCTAATGGTTGTGAGGAACTTCCCTCACAGTTTACCCAAAATATTGCGAGAATGCCCTCACTATAGGTAAGGGGGACGCATCGCAGCCATAGGCAAGTACCCCCGAACCCTTAGCGACGGGATGAATCGCAATCAATAAATAAACTGCGTAGCAACGATTTAATTCTACCATAATTGGGTAAACCATGTTAAAATAAGT
>NZ_JASJEB010000128.1 GCF_030064895.1 Crocosphaera sp.
AGTCAACTAATTGAGCGGCTTTTCATTAATTTTGATTATAGTTTAAATCATTCTTATGTAGGAAAACTTATTAATTTGCCAGAGAATTCTTGGTCAGAAGTGGCATAAATTTCGGAGTAACTTTTTCAGCAAACCCTAATTAATGAAAGGAGAAAGCAAACAGCCAGCAGCGATCAGTTCAGCAGCACAACCGAAGTAGTTTTGAGCAGTGGTTACTGAGAAGCGACTAAAGGATAAAGCATTGCCACTGAGAGTTCCTTCAATGATAGCAGGAAGATTACTGCCATTCTGTGCAAAGTTAGCACTATTAGCGTCTGTGAAAGTAAACAGGGAATTGGTTCCATTGAATAATTCAATGCTGTAGGCAGTAATATCAGCAATGGTAAAGCTACCTCCATCGCCAACTGCATCATCTAAGGTGATGGTTCCCGAAGCAGAGAGTCCATCTCCTAACTCACTATCTCGACTGGTAGGATCTTCAAAAGTTCCCCCAGAATTATTCCAGGAAAAGTCAAAAACGGCAGCCTTTGCGCTTTGAGTTAAGCTTAAGGCCAGTAAGCTACCGAAAGCAACACTAGATAATAAAGTCGTTTTCTTAATCATTAACACTCCTCAGAAAAAGATAATAAGGTTGTTTGGGAAGTAAAATAGCATAAGGGGGGAAAAGTCAAGTATTTTAATCATTTTTAACCAAAATATTCTATTTATAGAGCTAAATGCTTAAGTATCGTAGATTAAACTTAATTTTGCGCTGATGAGTGCATATAGCAACTTTCAACTGATGACATCGAATCATCAGCTAAAATATTATTACTGTAGATTACATAAATAAACTGACAAAAATGGAAGCAATAACAGCTAAATTTTCTGTTGAAGACTATCATAAAATGATAGAATCTGGACTATTGATTTATCGTGACGTTGAGTTAATTAATGGACTTATTTTAGAAATGTCTCCTGAAGGAACAGAACATACTTATATTGGGGAAACTTTGGCTGATTATTTCCGTCGATTAACCCAAGGAATAGCTTGGATTAGAGAAGCAAGACCCATTACCCTTACTCAATCTGAACCTGAACCAGATATTGCTATTGTTCGTCTTCCCCATTCTCTTTATCGTTCCCATCATCCCTACCCTGAAGATATTTATTTGTTAATTGAAATATCTTATTCTACTTTGAAGTTTGATACCTCAGAAAAAAGAAATACTTATGCAGCAGCAAATATTCAAGACTATTGGGTGGTTGATGTTAAGAATAAACAGTTAATTGTCTATCGTTCTCCTGTTAATGGACTATATGAAAATGAAACAAGATTATCTTTAGACAGTCAAGTATCACCTTTAGCTTTTCCTGATATTAATATCACAGTTAATGACATTTTTGGCTATTAATAGTAAGCTAATTTTAAATAAAAACTGCCCTATCAACATTGAAAAATGCTCTACGAAACCGACATCATAAAATGGGTTGAACAACAAGTATCCTTGATAAAAGAAGGACGATCTATGTCTTGGCAAATTACCATCAAAAGAGAAAGAAATAATCTTAAACACTATTTAAGAGATACCACCAGTTGAAAACAGTAAAAAGGTAAGAATGAAAAAACTTCACCCCTACCGGTTAAAATAATTAAGTATTAACCTTTTTTTTGTGTTTAGAAGCCACTAAAATATCACCAACAGTGCATCATATCAAAGCAGACAAAATATCTACAAAACAAAGAATATTAGAATACTTCCAACCAGAGGTAGTTTTGGGTACATCCAACGATCAAGATGGTGAGGTTCAGCAGAAACCTTTTACACGACCTGATATCAGTTCCGATACCCTAGCTCAACAGTTTAAACGAAGCGAACTCCCGGACTATCCTGTAACTGTTGAAGACTACTATAGCCAATTTTATCAAGAGGTGCTACCCTACGCTATTGATACTGGTTCTCCCACCTATATTGGACACATGACATCAGCTTTGCCAAATTTTCTCCACGATATGAGCAAGCTGATTTCACAATTGAATCAAAATCTAGTCAAAATTGAAACATCCAAATCTTTGCTCTTTTTAGAAAGAGAAGCGATCGCTATTTTACATCGTCTTATCTATAACTTTTCAGAGGAATTTTACGAAGAAAATATTCAACAAAAAAATCGTAATTTAGGTATTGTGACAACAGGAGGAACAACTGCTAATATTAGTGCTTTATTATGCGCGCGCAATGCAAGTTTATTAAGTCAAGAGAACTCGAAGGAGTTATTAAAAGAAAGTTTGTACAAAGTTTTAAGTAAAAAGGGCTATGAAGATATTGTTATTATTGGCTCTCGGTTAATGCACTACTCCCTCAATAAAGCTGCTTCAATCTTGGGTTTGGGAACCAATAATATTATTTTTATTGATAACAACAGTCAAGGGAAATTGAACTGTAAGCAGCTTGAAGAAAAAATCCAAGAATGCCGAAAAAATAAGCTATTTATTCTCGCCCTTGTGGGTATTGCTGGCACAACAGAAACGGGTCAAATTGACCCTTTATGGGAACTAGGAGATATTGCCAAGAAATTTAATATTCATTTTCATGTTGACGGTGCTTGGGGTGTTCCCACTATCTTTTCTGAGGAACATAAAAGCAAATTAAAAGGTATCGAAAAAGCTGATTCTATTACTATTTGTGGTCATAAACAATTATATTTACCCCAAGGAATTAGTGTTTGTCTTTTCAAAGATCCTCAACTGTTAAATTATGCTGCAACTACCGCCCGTTATCAAGCGCAGCAAGACACTTATGATCTAGGAAGATTTACTATTG
The DNA here is from genome assembly GCF_030064895.1 of Crocosphaera sp. Lineage (GTDB taxonomy): Bacteria > Cyanobacteriota > Cyanobacteriia > Cyanobacteriales > Microcystaceae > Crocosphaera. Next base: position 2,802 of record NZ_JASJEB010000128.1, read on the forward strand.
AAGGGTCGCGCTCTGCACTTTCTTTATGTTTACATGGTGCGCTTCATATTATTGGCAAAAAAGGATACGAGATGCTGATTAATAATGGTATAAAAAAAGCTCAATACTTTTCTCGATTAATTAATAGGTTTAAACAATTTGAATTGATTTTACAACCGACATTAAATATAGTAAATTATCGCTATGTTCCCGATAATTTACTAAAAAAATTGCGAGACAGATCCTTGACTAATACTGAAATTCAAAGAATTAACCAACTTAATCAACAAATACAAAAAGAACAATTTAAACAGGGCATAACTTTTGTGTCTAAAACTACCTTGCTCGACCCTAACTATAATCAGCAAATTGTTGTTTTGCGTAGTGTTTTATCTAATCCTAATACTACAGCAAAAGATTTAAAGAGTGTTCTTGAAGATCAACTAAAAATTGCTGATAAAATTCATGGAAGTAACTAATTTTATGAGTTAAAACTTAGAAGCAAAAAGTCAAAACTTAGCAATTAAATCATATAAAGCGGATGCGTTATAAAATTTTAAGTTGTATTCATTCCCATCTAAAATATTAGTATTTTTTAGATAATTTATCGATAAGATGAGGAATTATGCCAGCATTTTGTTAAAATTTAAGTATCCAAAAGACTCTGTTAGTCAATGTACAAATAACAACAAAAACATGAGTAATTCAAAAAAAAACTTAACAATTATTGGCGCAGGATTATGGGGACAAGGATTAGCAAAATTAGCTCAATATAATGAGCAGAATAATGTAAAACTTTGGTCACGAACAAGCAATGAATCTTTAGCTTCAGTTATTCAAGAAGCAGATGTAATTCTCTCTGCTGTCTCTATGAAAGGAATTAGACCAACCATAGAAAAATTAACAGCTTTAACAATTCCTAACCAGACTATTTTTATTACTGCTACCAAAGGATTAGAAAATAAAACCCTTCTTACCCCTTCACAAATCTGGCAAAAAAGCTTTCCTCGCAACCCTGTTGTTGTTTTGTCGGGTCCTAATTTATCAAAAGAAATAGAACAAAAATTACCGGCCGCAACTGTAGTAGCTAGTGAGAATTTAGCCGCTGCTGCTACAGTGCAAGAAATCTTTTCCTCTGAAATTTTTCGGGTTTATTCTAATCATGATCCTATAGGTACAGAATTAGGAGGAACCTTAAAAAATGTTATGGCTATCGCTTCTGGTGTTTGCGATGGACTACAGTTAGGAACTAATGCTAAATCTGCCCTATTAACCCGAGCTTTACCAGAAATGATTCGCATTGGAACCGAATTAGGTGCATCCCCAGAAACCTTTTTTGGACTATCAGGATTAGGTGATTTAATCGCAACTTGCTATAGTCCTTTATCCCGTAATTATCAGGTAGGTTATGGTTTATCAAAAGGAAAAAGTTTAGAACAAATCTTAGCAGAATTAGGCAGTACAGCAGAAGGTATTAATACAACTAATGTGTTGGTACAATTAGCAAAAAAATATAGAATTGCTATCCCGATCTCTCGTCAAGTTTACCGACTGATTAACGGCAAAATAACTCCCCAAGAAGCTGTAAAGGAGTTGATGGCCAGGGATTTAAAAGCAGAGTTTGATGATTTGGAATGAGCAGAAAAAAGGAATAAAAGATAATTAATCTAGAGACTCCCTGCGACGAATCGACAGGGATGCCTATTTATCTCATCCTTTAAATAATCTTGGCAATACGAAGACCAAAATATAATCCAAGGGCGATCGCTGTAAAGGCGACAATATATCCAGCAAAAGCAGCAATAGCAAGTCCTGACATGATTTTTCTATACTCCTATATATTCTAATTCCTTGCTATTCTACCCTGTTATGGTTCTACAGTACATACTATGTAAAAAAATAGTTTAAACTTAAAAAAGGAGAAAAATCTCTTTTCAAAGCGGGGTAGTTCATGGATTATTTTTCTCATAAACCGTCCAACCTGGTAATTCAGAAATCTCAACTTTTTGATTAAATTCAGGAAGATAAGTCATTACATTTTTATTTATTTTATTTGGAAAAGCAACTCTTTGAAATTTAGGAGGTAAATAGGCTTTAAAAGTTTCTTGATTCATCGGCAAGTTGGCATCATTTCTGTCATTGATACCATGAACAAAATGGTAAATTTTACGGTCTGCCATGATTGTTCCTAATGTCTGCCATGGAAAAAAGGTTTCATAGGGATATTTTTTAGCATATAAGAAAGCCGTCTCTGTTGAGTTATTTCTAAAGTTTGTTAAAGTTCTTGCTAAAGTTGGAAAACTAGGCGGTAACTCTGTTATTGTAAAAGCAATTATTGAAATAACAATAAATAGCTTAGCTAATGATGGTATTAAATCAGGTAGTACAAAAATATTTTGCTCACCTATACTAAGTTGTAATAGAGCTAAAGAGGCTGCTATGGATATAAAGTAAAGAGTAAAACTAAAAGCATTGACATCACCTCCAACTTTAGAGAAACCAGCAGAAGATGAAGGAATTAAAAAGATCGCAAGAGCTACTGAGGCAATCCAAGGGTTATTTTTCAACCATTCTCTTATATTTTTAACTGTTTGGATGTCATTTTTAAAATAAAGTGATATAACAAAAATGACCGTAATTATTGGTAATAAGCTAAATTTTAGAAGTTGTCTGGTTGAACCTACCAGAGCAATCAATTTATTTGAGTTATCCCAAGGGTGAGAACCGGGTATGACAATTAAGTTGTGAAACATAGATGCGGGATCAAAAACGAGCAAAAATATTCCCGAAATTATTATAAAAGATGAGATTATACAAAGAAGATACGATAAGAAGTGGCGACGACCATCAGCAAAAAGGATGTAGATTGGTAGAGCAACAATTATCGGTAAAATAACTTGTTTACTCCAGATACTAAGAGTTATACAAATAGCTGATAAAATAAAAAAAACAATTGACTTATAATGATGACGAAAATAAATAAAAACCATTGCTAATCCACCAAAACCTAAAGCAATTCCATCTGCATGAATGCGAAAAGCTGAGTAAGTTAGGCTAGGTGAAGAAAGAACGTAAAAACACCAACCGATGAAAGTAAACAATCCAAGTGAGACATGCTTAATATTTTTTTTGTATGCTATATGAAGTAATAGAACAGGTAAGAAAAATATAATTGCCGTAATTATCGAGCCTAGCAATATGGCATCTGTAGGAGAAACAGTGAGAGTGGTTGGAAGATAAGTTATAGCTGTTACTGGTCCATATAAAGCACTCCAAGCAGGACCGTCTCCGGGGGAGGGATACAGAGGATAAGCCAAAGATAGGGCAAAAGATGGAATTAAACGACCTCCATTAATTGGCCAACTAGGTTGCTGAAAAATCTCCTGAAGTATTAACGATAATAAAAGAATTATTAGTAGAGGTATAACAGAAAAAATTAACTTTTCTGTGCTGTTGGGCAAACTTGATCGTATATATAGCCAAATTCCTAAAGCTATTGCCCCAAAAAATATAAAATAAAATATTAGAACTAATAAAAAAGTCATAAACATCGCTCAAAAACAATAAGCCATTATACATCATAAACCAGTGCAGAGGAAGCAGGAAGAATAGGGGAAATCAAGTAGCCTATCAAAACGATGAAGGACCAAGTAACAAGAGTTGTAAAATCCTCACAGTGAGGGTTTTAGAGATCAACGCTTGACTAAAAAAATCAATTTGGTTTCTTGCTCAAACAGTACATATAGTCTATTGATTTTAGAAGTTCAAAGGCAGGAGCATCGGTCAAAATTTGAGAACAAAATTTTCGTACTATTTTAGTAAAAATCAAGAAATGATTGATATTGCCCAAATTCTTGTTAAATAGTATATTTGTAAATAGACAATAGAACAATTAAAGAAGCGTCACAAATATTAACCTATATTGTCTAAAAACTGCAAAACTAGAATTAGAAATTGAGAGTCAATTATGAGAAAGAGTTACGGTTATTATTGGTACTTCGGTTTTAGTGGTGGGTTAGGATTTTTAATTTTAGTCGCTTTCTTTTTATTAAAATGGTTACAAATTCCTGCCGGTAATTTTATTGATTGGGTAATTGGTGTTCTTAGTTTTTGGTGGTTACTGGCCATTATTACTATTCCTTGGAATGTTTACTTCGATGCCAAAGAAGTTGCCTCAGAAATAGCCACTTCTTTGGAGAAAGGGATTGTTGTAGACCATAAAAAGTTAGAGTATGTTACTGCTGTTAGTAAATGGGCTTTTTTCGTAGCGATCGCCCTTCACTTATTGTCTGCTTTGGGACTTTATGAATTAGCTGCTTTGGGAATTAGTTCTGTTGGATATATTAGTTCTTTTGCGACATTATTATTAACAGGATTACGACCTGCGGTTCGGGGGTATCAGTATTTAGCCTATCGTTTAAGCAGCATAAGACAAGAGATTAAATATCCCCGTGAAGACATTATAGAGTTAAGAAGTCGCTTTGCTAAATTAGAACAAGAAGTTAACTCACTACAAAGTAAATTAAATATCAGCAATCCTAATTCTTGGATTAATAAACAAGAAAAAAACTGGGATATAACTCGCCAAGAAGTTATTACTATTGGAGCGCAATTAGATAAATTGGAAGCAAAAAATGCCTTAGAACATCAAGAAATTGCCAGAGAAGCAAGAAAAGCTATTTCTCAATTAACTGAAGATAGCAACTTTCTACATCAAGTTAGAGAAATCATTCGTTTCATTAAAACAGCATAAACTAATAAATGAAGAGAATTTAAACCTAAATTTTGGGCTAAATTTTAACTTTTGATCTTTGCCCTTTTAGTTTGCCCGAAATATCGCGGTAAGTATTCAGATATTAGATATCAGCTTAAAAGTAATCTTAATAAGCACTATTTAATCTTGAGAGACTGTAGAAAATTAAACGAATGATTACGACTTTCATTTCCTAGCTAAACCCTGGGGACTGAATGGTTATATAGTACACCCTTTTGTAGAGACGTTCCATGCAACGTCTCTACGGGGTTTAGATGGAATAGATAAAAGGGGTTTAATAAGTGGATTTGGTATTACACTTAAAAACTATAAAATGGAGAAGACAAATACTCCATAGTTCGCTAAACTTTAAGGGTAAAATATAGCGGTAGAACTAGGGGTTAACAAAGTTTATCTACATATAAAGCTAGTTTGACTCCTGACTTCTGCTATGGCACTCGCTTTTAATAATATTGATAATTATGATAGAAAACAATGACAAAAAACAAAAAAGACGACGTGGAGTTATTCTCACAGAAATAGGTTTAGAAAAACTACAAAACGCAAAACTTGAAGCTGAATATAAGGAAAATCAAGGAAAACGCTACACTTTAGAGGATTTAAGTGAAAAAATTGGCCTAGCGATGGATACCCTCATGAAAGTGTTCGCTGGTGAGTCAAAAGTAGATAAACAAACCCTAAAATATTGTTTTAAAGCGTTTGAATTAAGGTTATGTGATGAGGACTTTTTTTATCCCCAGATATCTTCTATTGACTACAGTTCATTAACTTTATCTCCCGAACCAGAATTACCAGAAGGACAAGTTCCCCTTGACTCTCAATTCTATCTTGAGCGATCGCCTATAGAAACAGAGTGTTATAAAGCTATTTTACAACCTGGAGCATTAATTCGACTCAAAGCACCTAGACGTATGGGGAAAAGTTCTCTACTAGCAAGAATCATTGAACATGGAAGTCAAAATAATTGTGCTGCTGTTTCTTTAAGTTTTCAATTAGCAGATACATGGTTATTTCAAGACTTAGATAAATTTTTACGATGGTTCTGTGCTAATATTAGTTTAAGTTTAAACATTGAGAATAAAGTTGTTGATTATTGGGACGATTTATTTGGAAGTAAAATTAGTTGTAAAATCTATTTTGAAGAGTATATTTTATCCACTTTAAAAACTCCCTTAGTATTAGGATTAGATGATGTTGATCGTTTGTTTCAATATCCTGATTTAGCGGATAATTTTTTTGGTTTATTACGAGCTTGGCACGAAGAAGGAAAAAATAAGGATATATGGAAAAAATTACGTTTGATTGTGGTTCATTCTGCTGAAGTTTACATTCCACTAAATCTTAACCAATCTCCCTTTAATGTGGGAATTCCTATTACTTTGCCCATGTTTACACCTCAACAAGTTCAAGATTTAGCAAAAATATACAAGATAAATTGGTCGCTAAAGCAAGGGCAAAAATTAATGGATTTAGTAGGAGGTAATCCTTATTTATTAAAATTAGCTTTGTATCATATTTCTGTTGAAAAAGTAACCCTAGATGAGCTTCTACTTGCCTATAATAATGCTATTTCTAACATTTATCTTGACCATCTACAAAGACAATTATGGGCTGTAAAACAACAAAATACTGAGTTGTTAAAGGCTTTAGAAAAAGTTGTTCTTGCCTCTCAACCCATTGAACTAGATTTGGTAGAATCTATCAAGTTACAAAGTTTAGGATTAGTTCATTTTCAAGGTCATAAAGTTATCATTAGTTGCCGTTTATATCAACAATATTTTCAACAACATTTTCAGGGACTAGCATAAATTATAACCAGTCCCCAAACCTTAAATATAACCGTGATAAAACTAAACTGTAAACGATGGCAAAAAGGACAATACCATTGAGTATAGTTGCAACACTATAATGAGAGTTTTCGTGGTTGCAATGAGCAGTTGGAGAGATCACTGCTCATTTACCGACTATCGAGACATCATTGGTAATTGAAAGCGCATTTCTAAGGGTGTTCCGTCTCCTGGTGGAGGATAAATGCGAATATTTGTCTTAGGAGCAAATTCTTTCAAATATTTAGCCAAAGAAGACATATACTTTAATACATCCCAATTATGTCGTCTAGTTTCACAAATAATTACTAAAGTCAAAGCTGTGCCACAAGTTGTAACATACCATCCACCACGGGATAAGACTTGTTGGGTCAGATGATCGCAAGTTGCGTAAAAATGACGAGTTACAGCTTGATCTAAGTTGCGTTGTAAGGAATCATTAACGGGGGTGCGAGGGGGCAAGTCCTCGGGACGACAATAAAAATTATTCATTAAATTAAGGAATTATTATTGGATTTCTTTTCTATTAATTTAATTATCATAAATAAGCATTTAAGTCAAGAAAAATTATTACATCTACATCATAATTTTATCTGTTAACATAAGTAAAAACTAAGTCAACAAGCAACTGATATTCAACTGTATTAGAATCTAAAGTAGGAATAGATTAAAAATGACATCAGACAATGATTGGCAACAATTGAAAGATAAGCTTGCACTGTGGAATGAAAAATGTGCCTTTTTAGAAAAAGAACGAATGATTGTATCTTCTTCCGATATGAAATTTGAGTTAGATCAAAGAATCAAAGAATGCTATACAAAAATTTATGAAATCAAGAACATTATTAACAATCTAGCATTTCCTACTAAATCGCAAAATTGGTTTGCACTCTGGGAAAAATGGGAAGAAAAACTTTATTTTTTTATGAAAGAACGAATGATTGTATCTTCTCCTGACAAGAAATTTGAGTTAAATCAAAGAATCAAAGAATGTTATACAAATATTAATGAAATTAAGGAGATGATTAACGATGTAAAATTCCCTCCTAACATTAACGAGGTAACATTTCCTCCTAACTGGAAAAATACATACGCCTTACCTCCAGAAAATTGTAAAAATCAAAGCGAATTATTTAGATATTTAGATTTTGTGATTCCAAATTTAAGAGAAAATCATGGCTTTCTAGATATCAAACAAAATATTGCTAATGAAGATAAAAAATTTAATTTTGTAGCTAGAAAACAAAGTTTTGATATGTCAATTAGGTTTGCTCATTGTAGAGGAGAAGCTTTTTTCATTTTTGCTGAATTTTATCAACTAAACATTGATTCTTTACGAGAGTTCAGTATTCAATGTTTAAAGTATGCTCAAGAAAAAACAGAATTACATACACTACTGTTACAACGTTTTTATGATTTTAGACCTCCTATAAGTATTTGTTTTTCTATTGCTTTGGTTGATGAATTGGATGAAAATACAAGAGAAAAAATCTTGACTACAAATACACTAAGAGACTGTTTGTAAAAAGAAAATGAAAAGACTTTTTTAAAAAATCATCCCTAATAAACCTATGAGAAGTTTATTAGTTTTTAAGAATGGAGGAAAATTAATAGTGGGGAAGCCAGGTCAGAAATTTGGCTAGTAAC
>NZ_JASJEB010000127.1 GCF_030064895.1 Crocosphaera sp.
ATTAATCAGGGAAACTTCAGCATCTTCCCCATAGATAACTTCTAAGAGTGGTTTCGATAGATGGGGACGTAATATTGCATTACATTGGTCAACTACAGAACGAAAAATGGGTTGCGTTTCGTATAGTTGTCTCCCCATTCCCACATATTGAGAACCTTGTCCTGTGAACAAAAAAGCGATTTTGGGGATTTGACGTTGGCTAAATTTACCTTGAATATAACTAGGATTTTCTTTCCCTTCTGTAAAATCTTGAAGATGACTTTGTAATTGTTTTCTAGAATCAGCTATGACTGCTAATTTCTGGTTAAATTGCGATCGCCCTGTATTGGTACTAAAGCAAATATCAGCTACTGAAACATCCGGATTAGATGTCAAATACTCTTGATAACGACTTGCCATCTCTAATAAGGCGGTTTCAGTTTTAGCGGAGAGGGTTAAAAGATGATAAGGTCGGTCTAAAGACGAATCTTGATTCTTTTCCGGTTCTAGATTTGGGGGGGCTTCTTCAACAATTACATGACTATTTGTTCCTCCAAACCCGAAAGAACTTACACCTGCTAGACGTTTCTCTTTTAATGGTTCCCAGGGTTGGCATTGGGTAGGAATAGCAAAAGGAGTCCCTTCTACAGAAATATAAGGATTCAGTTCTTGTAAATGAAGATGTGGGGGGATTTTTTGATGTTGTAGGGATAATACTACTTTGATTAAACCGGCAACCCCTGCAGCAGATTCTAAATGGCCAATATTCGTTTTAACTGAACCTATCCAGCAAGGTTGATCGTTCTGGCGATCTTCTCTTAAAACTCGCTTTAATGAGCTAAATTCTTGAGGATCTCCTAAAGGTGTTCCAGTTCCGTGAGCTTCTACATAGCTAATTTGATTGGCTTTAACTTCGGCATTTTTTAAGGCTTGACGAATTACTGCCTGTTGAGAAGGTCCGTTGGGGGCGGTTATTCCATTTGTTAAACCGTCTTGATTCACGGCCGAGCCTCGAATAACACCCTGGATATTGTTTCCATCCCGTAGCGCATCTGAAAGGCGTTTAAGGACGACCATCCCACACCCTTCACCCCGTACATAACCATCTGCTTTGGCATCAAAGGTTTTACAACGACCATCGGATGCCATCATCCGCGCTTGGGAAAAGGTAATACTGAATTCTGGAGATAATATGAGATTAACACCACCAGCTAAACACAATTCTGATTCTTGGAGGCGCAAACTTTGACAAGCATAGTGGACTGCTACAAGAGATGAAGAGCAAGCCGTATCTATGGCGAAACTAGGGCCTTTTAAGTTTAAAAAGTAAGATAAACGGTTGGCTGCAATACAAAGAGCGTTTCCTGTACCGCTATAAGCACTAATTTCGGAGATATTTGGCAACGTTAATCGAGCATAGTCATTGTTACTGATTCCGACAAACACTCCCGTTTGACTTGAAGCTAGTGTTTGAGGAATAATACCCCCATTTTCTAGTGCTTCCCAAGAAACTTCTAATAATAATCTTTGTTGGGGATCAATATATTCGGCTTCACGGGGGGAAATGCCAAAAAACTCAGTATCGAAGCCATCTACTTGTTCGAGAAACCCTCCCCACTTTGTATTCATTTTGCCTGGTGTTACTGGCCTTTCGCTGTACAGCAATTTTGTGTCCCAACGATTTGAGGGAACCTCTTTAATTCCATCAATACCATTAGACAATAAGTGCCAGTATTCTTCTGGATTCTCGGCAAATGGGAAGCGACAGCCTATACCAATGATTGCGATAGGTTCCACAGTTGTTTCACTCTCCGTAGGATTCAGTCTTACTTCACTATGTTTCCCTAAATTTACTGATAAATAACATTTTTTACTTTACTTAATCTTTAACGATATAATCAGCCACTGCCTCAATGGTTGGGTAATCGAATAAAAGTGTCGGCTCTAAATCGCATTTAAGCAAGTCTTGAAGTTCCCCACTCAGAACAACTGCTGATTCGGAATCTAGGCCATAACTTTCAAAAGGTAAAGTGATATCAATTTTATTAGGATCGATTTCAAGCTTCTGAGCTAACTGAGATATTAACCAAGCCTGAATCTGTGATTTATTGGGTGGTTTTTCTGAATTTTGACTGGTCATTGGTTATCCAGTAACTTTGTAAATTTCACGGGCATTAATACTTTAACAGATATTCATCAAGTTCAGTATTTTCTCCTGGTAAAGTTTGCTCAACATCACCAATAGTTTCTATGTATTTTTCGATCAAACTTTCAACTTGAGTTTCAGACAATAGAGTTGATTTTAGGGGAGATTCTTGAAGAATAGTAGATAGTTTTGCTCGGAAATGTTCTTCCGTCCATTTCTCTATTCGTTTTTGTTCATCTGTTGACTCGTTTCGATTTGACTTTTGTAAACAAGCCAACATAAAGGCCCAGGAAACTAAATCACCTAATTTTTGCTGATAGATTTGACGTAAAGCTTGCTTATCCTCCTTAGATAAATTTTGTGTATTAATTTGAGCTTTGCAAAAGTCAACCGCTTTGTTCAACTCAATATTAATGTTGGAGACTCCCAACAACTCATTAAGAGATGAGCATAGTTTAGGCGCATAATATAAAGCTAGAAGTCCCAATCGTGCTTGTAGGGTTTCCGTGGGACCTTCAAAGATTCGCATGACTCGCGCATCTCTGAGAATTTGAGGGGCAATATTGGACTCTATATATCCGCGTCCCCCTAAAAGCTGAACCAATTGATCAGCTGCTTGCCACATTAATTCGGGGGCAATAATTTTGGCCGTCAAAAAAGCTTCTTCAGGAACTGGTATATCTTGGTCTAACCATTGAGACATGGTTTTGACTAAACATTCAACTGCACCTATTGCTGCTGTTAAATCACTCAAACGCTCGAGGGTAATGGGTTTATGAATTAACTTATCGACTCCCAGAGAGCGACGACTAGCATAGCGCAACATCAACTGAGCGCAACGTTTCATTCCCCCAACACACATGGCTGCGATCGCTAATCTCCCCAATCGCATCGCATCTTGAGCGACTTCAAACCCATTACCAATTTCTCCCAAGATATTCTCAGAACTGACAGTAACTTGGTCAAAATGGATAGCATTCTGAACCATTCCTCGCATCCCTATTGTTAGAAATTCATGGCCTTGTTTGAGTCCTTTAGCATTTTCTGGAATTGCAAAGGCGGTAACTCCTAAAGATTTTCCCTGTTCATCAACAACCTGAGCAAAAACATTAATCACACTTGACCAAGATGCTGTACCAATCCAGATTTTAGTTCCGCTCATAAGCCAGCCGTCTTTGCCATCAGGTATAGCTTCAGTCTTAATTCCTCTTGGATTTGAACCTGCGTCAGGCTCTGTTAAGCCAAAAGCAGCTAAATCCCTTCCTTGAGCTAAACAATTCAAATACTTTTCTTTTTGCTCTTTTGTTCCATACTTCAAAATAGGGTAAATGCCTAAAACGTTATGTACTGCAACAAACGAGGATAAATTTAGATCAATCCCTGCACATTGCTCAATTATTTTCAACATATCATGGTATGTTAACCCTAAACCCCCTTGAGATTCGGGAACAATCATCCCTAACAAGCCTTGTTTGCCGAAATCTAGAACGATATTAGGTGTTATACATCTTCGTTCGTCCATCAGACGAGAATTAATTCGTCTTTGAGCATAGTCACGAAGCCATTCAATAAGCTCTTTTGTTCGCTTGCCGCTAATTTCAGAAAGCTCTGATTGGGCAGGCTCTAAATGATTTACGTTAGAAGGGGAGGAAACCATAACATACTATACATTTAAATATACATTTAAATAGAGGAAGCTTGAGTTAAGCATTCCTTTGAGGATTTAACCAGGGACAAATCATCAGGAGTATAACGTAAAAACTGTTCTTTACACCGAGAACGTTGAATTTTACCACTGGATGTTTTCAGAATGGTAGCAGGTCTGATTAAGACAATATCATGAACCTGTAACCCATGAGCCTGACTCACTGCTTTACGAATAGCCTCCTCAACCTCCTTAATGTTTATCTTCCTTAGGTAAGTGCGCTCTACTTCTTGCACAATAACAAGTCGTTGTTTTGCTTCAGTTTCCACTGTAAAAGCTGCACCATAACCAGGTCTTAAGGCCCGATGACATTGTTCAACAGTCATTTCAATATCTTGGGGATAATGGTTGCGTCCTCTAATAATCAAGACATCTTTTAGTCTTCCTGTCACAAATAATTCTCCGTCCTTGAGAAACCCTAAATCTCCAGTGCGTAGGAATGGACCTTCTCCATTGGCTAATGTAGCTTGAAAGGTTTTAGCCGTTTCTGCTTCTCGTTGCCAATAACCTTGAGCAACAGTTTTACCAGCTACCCAAATTTCTCCTATTTCATCTTTGCTACATGGGGTTAAGGTATTGGGGTCAACAATGACAATTTCAGTATCAATTTCTGTCCTACCACATCCCACTAAAACTTGTTGATTTTCCTCTTCTGAGTGAGCTTCAACCACTCTATTTTCTCGTAAGGCATCAGTTTGGACTTTACAGAAGTTAATCTCTTCTCTAGTACGAACTGCTGTTACTTTTAAGGTAGCTTCAGCCAAACCATATCCAGGACAAAAAGCAGTGGGCTCAAAACCACAAGAAGCAAAGGCTTGGGAGAAAAGGTCGAGAACATCGGCTCTGACGGGTTCAGCCCCATTTAAAGCCATTTGCCAACTACTGAGGTCAAGGGTTTCTTTTTGTTCAGGTGTAATTCTGCGAGCGCAGAGTTCGTAAGCAAAATTGGGTGCAGCACTATGGGTTCCTTTGTAACGGGTAATGGCTTGAAGCCAACGAATAGGACTCTGTAAAAAGGTTGCAGGAGACATCATGTAACAAGGGATGCCTTTATAGAGTGGTTGCAAGACCCCATAAATCAAACCCATATCATGAAAGGTGGGTAACCAAGTTACAATTACGCTATCAGAATTATGTTGCCATCCTCGATCTAAATCGGCAGAATTAACTAATAAATTTTCGTGAGTAACGATTACCCCTTTGGGATTTCCCGTTGAACCTGATGTATATTGCAGAAACGCTAAATCTTTTTCAGTGATTCTTATTTCTGGTAAATTGTAACTTTCTCTAAATGGTTTAGAGAGATTATCAGTTCCTAAGAATTTGAAGTTGTGTAATTCAGGATAATCCCTCAAACCTTTTTGTAAGTTGCCGAGAATGGTGCTAGTTGTTAATATTTCTTTTGCATCACAGTCTTTAATAATAGCCCGTAATCTATGGAAAGATTGATTGCGTTTGGGTGGATAAACAGGAACGCCAATTACTCCTGCATATAAACAGGCAAAGAAGGCTATAACAAAATCCAATCCAGGAGTGTACATTAATAAAGCTCGTTCTCCCTGTAATCCAAGACTATAAAGAATAGACCCTAGTTCCCTAGCTCTTCTATCTAATTTTTCATAAGTTAAAGAAGATTCTTTTGTCTTGCCACTACTGAGAAAGGTATAGGCTGTTTTGGATGGTTGATATATAGCTCTTTGTTTAAGAAGACTAGCAAAATTTTCTTCAGCAGCTAAGCAGGCTGAATATTTTAACTGAGACATAACTCCTCACACTTCACACTAATAGGATTCAATCAGTAAAGTTATTTTTGTATCAGGACAAAAGTTAGCCTTGAGTAGCTTTTTCCTGATTCAACCCCATTAATAACCTACAATTGTCAAGATTTGGTCAAAGCTTCTGAGAAAATGATAGGCCAGTGGTTTGTCCGATTAAAAAAAACTTCATTGGCTAAAGCGACAGTAGTGAGAATTCGTCTTAATCTTCTCAAGTTGGGAGCCAGAATAACTATTAGTTGTAGAATGATTATTATTGCCATAGCTAGTGCTTATCATTATTAAGAGCAATCGCTAACAAAAGAATTCAAATTTAAATTGGGCTTTCAAATTAATTTGTAATAAATTCGGGGAATATGGGCAGGAATCCTATATTACCTTGGTAATGGCGCAAGAATTGATGATTATTAATTCTTGTTTCATAGATTTTTCTGTTTTTTGTTGGGATGGGTTAGGTGAATTTTCTGGTTGATGGTTCTGGTTAGAATTTGAAGTATTACTGATCAATAGTGTTAACAGAAATCCAATTATGATCGGAGTAACTGCAAATACAATACTAAACCGTCCTGCTTGATCTAAACTATCAGTAACTAACCGACCTAATCTTCTTAATTTACTAACTTGACTTAGCTGTGACGTAGCAAGCCCAGAAACTTCACCATTCTTGGGCAATTGTTTAGAGATAAAGTCTTCTAAATAATCCCTGGTGGTAATTTTAATAATATTTACCTGATAAATTTTTTCTCTGGTTAACAATGCTCGTTTTTCTTCTCTAGTAAAAATAATTAATTCCCAAGTTGGATATACCGGTAAACAGATATAACCAGTATTCGACAAATTTCTCTCACCAACTACGAAGGTTGAGCTTTCTAATTGACCTATACAATCATCAATGGCGGCTCGAGAGTCGATAGGCAAGTTTTTTCGAGTAGATTCTGCTTGTTTGCTGAGTTTCACTGTAATACGCATTGGTGTGTCTCTAGGTACTAAAACGTAAGAGACTCATAACCATGATCAATTCACCTACAAAGTATTATCATTCTTCCTTCAGGGACTCTAATCCGGCTTTTTCTATCAGATACTTAAAGTATTGTAACTGTCGAAAGTCAGCCATTGAAATCAGAGCAACATATTCCTTGCCATCTTTGGTGACAATTTGAGATGTTCCTTGATAAGCTGACTCAAGACAGCTATCAAAAGACTGCTGAAGTTCAGAAGTGGATACTTCTAGTGAATTACTCATAGTTGAGTCTTTTATTAATTTCAATACCGAAGGACAGCATCAAGAATTTCCTTGACGAAACGCTATCTTTTCTGATAGGCTATCTACGGTTGTTGTTGTTTATTTTTTTCAACGATTTATGAGACTATGGGTCGATAGCGAAGACCGTCAGGGTCTAGAAATGGTATGCTCGTTGACACACCCATCTCCGTTTTCTATATAACTTTACTCAACATCACATCCTAAACAAAATTGGAAGATTTGTCAAACCGAACTTTTCAAAAATTAATTTGTGAGAAATTCAGGTATGGCTGATGAAATGGAAAAAACCCAGAAAAAGTAGTGCTTTGGTTCTCGAATGTCGTCCGCAAACTGTAGATCGTGAAAAGTAAGGTTATTGATGGGGTTGAATCAGGAGAAAGCTCCTCAAGGCTAACTTTTGTCCTGATATAAAAATAACTTTGCTTGCTATGATAGACAGCAATATTGTATGAGGAGTTTACTATGAAAGTATTACTCGATGTCAGTAAGACCCTGTTCTTAATCAATTGTGCCATTGCAATTCCCTGTTTTCTTATGATTAGAGTTGTACATAGGCTGTACTCAGGCAACATAGGGATAACAGATAATATTCCTTCCAAATTCCATCGAGCTATTGAATATGACACCCTTAACTACAAAGATCGTTTACAACAACTCGAAGTTCAGAAACACGAATTACAAGCACAGTTAGAGGCTTCTCAAAGGACTAATAACTATACCCAAGTGGTGACTAACTCTCCATCGGTGAATAATACTTCGACTAAAGTAACCCCTGTTTCTTCACCTCGAACAACAGTAGTCCGATCACAGCCCTCCATCAAAATACCTACTTTACCTAAGTTGGCAAATGTTTCTTCTCAACGATCAGTGAGAATAAACCCAGTCTCTACCTCTCAAAAAATTTCGGTTCCTGTTGCTCAAAAGAAAAAACCACCATCACCAGTCTCGGAAGTTAGTGTTGTCCCCCAAACCCCAGCCACTGATCTTATCCTGACTAACCATCAGTCCCCTGCTCAAGAATTAGCTAAAACTGCTCCTAAAGGTTTTATCAGTCCCAAAGATTTGGGTCCAATACGGTTCACCCAGACACAAACGGCAATGATTGCGCCCCAAGCTAAAACCTCCATGAAAAAGCACATTACCTTAGCTAACGATTTATCCGTAGGATTAATTGTTGCCGATAATCGCAATGAATTGAAGTACGGCACTAGGAACTACAAAAAAGTTCAAACCGCTATCCTTTCCTTGCGTAAGGGTAGTAGTGAGACTTTAGAAGAGGCAGCTCAACGGTCTGGTATTGATCTCAAGACCTTAAAGTGGCTGGCTCACTATGGGCAAAATCGTCCTGGTAGTTTTAATCCTAGCCAAATTAGCATGGTTCAACCCGATTAACCCTTTGCTGTTCATTCTAGATTGTTTTTTAGTTAATTACCTCCATCAGCCGCCATGAAAATCCTAGTTGTCGAAGATGATGAGAACATTGTCATACCAATTGAAGAGGACCTTGAAGAACAAAACTATATCGTAGAAGTAGCCACTGATGGCGAAGAGGCCAAGGAACTTGTTGATGTTTTTGATTACGATGTCATCGTCTTAGATGTCATGTTGCCCAAACTAGATGGAATTTCTTTATGTCAACAACTGCGATCCAATGGTTGTCAAACACCGATTTTAATGTTGACGGCTAGAGATACCCTTCAAGATAGAGTAAAAGGACTTGATGCAGGCGCCGATGACTATTTAATCAAGCCCTTTGATCTAAAAGAACTCGCAGCCAGAATCCGTGCTTTACTCCGTCGAGAAAAAATACCTTTACCACCTATTTTAACTTGGGGAGAATTGTCTGTTGATACCAATATTTGTCATGTTACTTATCAACAAAAAGTGTTAAACCTAAGTCCCAAAGAATATCGTTTATTAGAGTTTTTTCTACGCAATCCTCGTCGTATGTTTAGCCGCTCGCAACTGTTGGATCGTCTCTGGTCAATGGAGCAAATTCCTGAAGAGGGTACGGTTAAAGCCCATATCAGTAGTTTGCGCCAAAAGCTTAAAAATGCTGGACTAGAATCGAATGTCATTGAGACAGTTTATGGCTTAGGATATCGTCTCAGAGAGTCACCCTAGATTATGATAAATAAATTTGGAATTGTGAGCAGGAATGACTGATGTTTCAAAATCTACGCTTCCGTCTTCTATTATTTTATTTGCTGGTAATGGAGGGGATATTACTTCTTTTTGGAAGTAGTATCTATTTTTCTTTTTCTCGTCATCAATCTGAAGCAGTTGATAGCAAGTTAATGGCCTTGGCTGAAGTTGTTACGCCAACCTTTAGTCAAATTTCTTATCAAAATTATTCATCTTTGAACCAGTTAGATGATGGAGAGCTTTTTGAACCCGAAACTCAATCTATAGAATGGTTTGATAATAACAAAAATCTCTTGTGGCATCAAGGTTCCTTAGAAATTTCTTCTCAACCTGAACCTGGTTTATTTAACATTCCTGTTCAAAAGGGTAATATTAAAGTTCGGAGTGTTACCTTGTCGGTTACGGTTAATACTTCTGAGAACTTAGAACCTTATTCAGAAGGCTATGTCCGTATTAGTCAATCTTTAGAAGATTTAGAAACTTCGACAAATCAATTACTCCTGATTTTATCATTGAGTGCTATCGGTTCTTTTAGCTTAGCTGCTGTGGGTGGTTATTTTTTAACAGATACCGCCGTTAAACCCATTGAAGAAGCATATATAAAGCAGCAACAGTTCACGGCTAACGCATCCCATGAACTTCGAGGTCCATTAACAGCCATTAAAGCTTCTATTGATATTATGTGTCGTCATCCAGAACGTTTTGAAGCGAAGGATAACAGAAAAGTCGGAGCCATCGCCAAAGCAACAGACCAGATGACTAGATTAGTTGAGGATTTATTGTTTTTAGCTCGTACGGAAAAAGAAAACACAAAATCTAATGCTGAACATCAATCCATTGTACTTAATGATTTATTACAAGAATTAGTTGACTTACTAGAACCCTTAGCAGTAGAAAAAAATATTGAATTAGATTATCAAGCTTTTCCTGAAGTTTCTGTCATGGGTGATGAGCAGTGTTTAACTCGTTTATTCTCTAATTTGCTATACAATGCCCTTAATTATACCCCTGAAAAAGGAGTGGTTTTAGTTTTTCTTGAACAAGACAATCGTTATGTTAAAGTCTTTGTCCATGATACAGGCGTTGGTATTGCGCCAGAAGATGTCCCCCGCATTTTTGAGCGGTTTTGGCGTGCCGATCAAGCTCGTCATAGTGGCGGTGGAACTGGTTTGGGGTTATCTATTGCTCAGGCGATCGCCCATTCCCATCAGGGAATAATTACTGTTGAAAGTAAATTAGGGCATGGTAGTTGTTTTCACGTTTCTTTGCCTATCCTGCATTATTCATGAGAGAATTGATAACAAGGCTAAAAGCCTTATGCAATCAGAAATATGGAGATTTGAACCCAATAACAGTCTGTGATTTTTATACAAGTTGATAGCTTGGTTAGTTGCTTAATAATTCTTGACATAGTGTCCTTTATTTATCTCCGACTACTTAATATCTCTATTAGTCACTCAATTTATCTGGGCTTCTTATACTAGGGAAAATTACACTTTAAAAAGAATTCTTTGACAGTTTTCTTGCATCCTTAATAGTTCGTAATATAGTGTTGTTTATTTATGTCCGACTACTTAAATAACATGAGCTAATCGCTCATGTTATTTATATGAAGGCAATATGCCCCCATATAAATAAATATGAGCGTTCAACGAATTCTAACAATTAAGTTCCTTTTTTAAATAATACTTAATATTACCTATTTGTATATTTAAAGAACCTTTTTGACATATTTTCGTTGAATTATCAAGGTTAAGAGCGTTTAAACTTAAAACTATTAAACATATGAAAATCAAACTAAGTATAATTACATAATTTAATCGACTTGAATAATTTAATATTCCGTATGTCTAAGGAAGTTCTGGCAGTTCTTAAGAGGATACCAGAAGCCTACGCTCTGTCCTGAGACGAGCGTAGGTCGTTCATCTGAACTTATACTGATACACAACCATAGATGACAATGTTTGACTATATTCGCATTAAATGTTTACCATACACCTTTGAGGATTGATCCAGGGACAAATCATCAGGAGTATAACGTAAAAACTGTTCTTTACACCGAGAACGTTGAATTTTACCACTGGATGTTTTCAGAATGGTAGCAGGTCTGATTAAGACAATATCATGAACCTGTAA
>NZ_JASJEB010000126.1 GCF_030064895.1 Crocosphaera sp.
CTAGGAGTAGGGTTAGGAGTAGTGTTAGGAGTAGTATTAGGATCAGTATTGGGAGTAGGACTAGGACTCGGAGTAGGACTAGGATTGGGGTTGGGACTGGGATTGGGACTGGGATTGGGTCTAGGACTCGGAGTAGGATTAGGATTGGGATTAGGATTGGGAGTAGGATTAGGATTGGGAGTAGGACTCGGAGTAGGATTAGGATTGGGAGTAGGATTAGGATTGGGAGTAGGAGTAGGAGTAGGAGTAGGGTTAGGGCTTGGATTGGGTCTAGGGGCAGGGCTAGGAGTAGGGTTAGGAGTAGTGTTAGGAGTAGTATTAGGAGTGGTCTTAGGAGTAGGAGTAGGAGTAGGCTTGCGTCCAGGCTTACGTCCAGGCTTACGTCCAGGTTTCGGTATGGGCTTAAGTGGTGGCTTAGGCTTAGGAGTGCGGTTCGGCCTCGTGAATGGTTTGGGCTGATTTCTCTCGCCTGGCTTTGGTCTACGGGGTTCAGGGGTACGGGGTTCAGTGGTAGGTTCACTGGTAGGCTCTGGTTCCTCAACTGGCGGTGGGGCGGTTTCCCCAGAAGGAGAAAACGGCGGTACGGTAGGCTCTGTCGGTACGCCAGTATCAATGGGAGACGGGTTGCTAATGGGAGAGGGAGTCCTTGGCGGTCTTCTCGTTGCACGGGGGGGTCTTCTTGTTGTCCGAGAAGTAGGCGGTCTAAGTCCTCTAGGAGTATAATAATTTGGAGTAGAGGGGGGGTCTTCTAACCCGTCGACACGAGATATTTGGACATCTTCATGCTTAATCCGATAGTTTGTTCCCGAATATCCATTAGGATTTTTACTATGGGGCGTTACGGTAGTTCTGGAGCTTGTTTGACCGTGATTATTTTCTGCGTGATTAATGTAAAAATAGTAAAAGCCACGATCATGGGTAGGAGAAAGCGGAACGTAGTCTACTGAAGTTCCACCAATAGGCCCCGGCTTGACTGTATTAATGATCCTCTGCAAAGTTCGGGTGACTTGACCCGTGTCTATCCGATATTCTTCATACGTAATAACGGCCTCAATGCGGTAATCTACAGCCGATGGATAAGACGGATTGTCTTCGCCAGGAATTCTACAATTAGTCCCCAGGAGTAAACACGCCATTGAGGGTGTTAACCACTGCAATGACGATCCGGCCACCCCGGGAACTTTGCCCGGTGGGCGTGGCCGTCTCCCCCTTGGACTTGGCAACCGAAACGGAACACGGCCATTTCTACCGATTGGTGCCGGTGCTGGTTTAGGGGGTGCGGTTATAGTTTGGGACTGAGCCACCTACGCGAAGTCTCCATTAGGAGTGTCAGCCGGATCTCCTATGGGTAAAACAGATAACCAGGGTGTGGTGGATGTGTGATGGCCGATGGAAATTTGAGCAGCAAAGGTGATTACTAATTGCTGCTCACTTTGCTGCTCACCAATTTGTTGACTACCAGACCAAAGATCGATATTTGGTGAGAAAATTTGTCCGCCGTCGGTGTTTAAGCCCGACACAAGATATTTGTCACCACCATATCGGTTTGAAAGCGCATGAGCGCCTAAAGCAACTATTTGCTCAATATGGTCGCAGTTATCAACTAAGGCATCAAAGTTAGCGGATCTAAGCATTGTTATTTGTAAAGTGTTTTTTCCAATTTATCCTTTACCTTTTCTGATAGCAACTACAGAAAATATACATTTTCAGTAGTATCCACAATGCGCTACATTCCCTACTATTGCTAGACTACAGCCAGATAGCAAACATGACAAACAGGCAAGGACTACAGATTTAACTGAATATTAAACTTAAATCTGTAGTTGATTTTTTTATTAAGAAAGAGGTTTAAAAATGTCAGTTGGTGGTCAAGCTAAAGTTTTAAATGCCCAGGAATGGTCTCGCCTCGAAAAAGTTGGACAATCGATAACCCATCAAACAATTTGGTCGTTACTCCGGTTCACTGGATGCCGATCGCAAGAGGCCAGATTACTGCAAGTAGAGAATGTATACGTAGACCCTGCTAACAAAGTCCTTCGAGAAATGATTTTCTTTCCTAAAGAAATCCGTAAAGGCAAGAAGCACTCTATCTCGGTTCCCATCACCAAGAAACTCAGATGGTATTTGGAACGGTACACCCCCAACGACTCGGGCTACTTGTTCCCATCCCCTCGAAAACCCAATTGTCCAATTTCTTATGAGGCCATATTGAAGTATTTGGAGAATGCTGCCACGAAAGCAGGCATGGGTCATGAGAAGATAACTACTCACTCAGGCCGGCGATCCCTTGTGACCATCCTTCATGGATCCGGTACATCCCTGGAAACCATTAGGCAAATTACGGGACATCGTAGCTTGAGTAATTTGCAGAAATATATTGAAGTACCAACGAATCAAGTGGCATCGGCCATTGATAATATTGCTTTGTAATTTGATGGTTAATTTTATTTTTAGGGGATGTTATTAAGGTGAATCCGTCCCCTATCACACCGAATGACCAAAAGAAAAAAATTGGACAATTTACGTAATTATGGAATCCTAAAAACCTGATGAGAAGAAAACGGAAAATATGTTTTTCTAAATTGGTGAAACGATTAAGCGACTTTTTGGGAATGTTAGGAGTGGTCACATTATTCTGGGTTTCAATAATTTGTTGTGCCTTGTTAATCGTAGCCATCGCCATAGAGATTTTTATATCGTTCTCTTTATGATTTTCTTGAAAAACATCAATCATTGATGATAATAAATAAATTGTAAATTATTACTTAAATATTAATATAGTACATAGTACACTCAACCATAGTGCTACATCTCACAATTAGAGTGTTTTGGACTTCTCCAACGAATTAAATAGGGTTAAGCTCCTCTCAGCAGCTTCCATCGATGCCGGTTCCATAGTACCTTTGTAGTGTACTACTCAAGGGGAAAAATTATGATTACACCCTACCATTCCTTGATCCATTGAATTATCTTCTCCAGGGGGACATCTTCTCTAATCCAAGCTTCAACCAATCCTTTACGTTTTATGGCTATAGGGTTAGTAGTATTACCCCCTTTGATATGAATATGTTTGACTTTTCTTCCTTCCCTATAGGAGAAGCGATAGTATTTATTGTTCCTAGCAGCCGTGCCTCCTGGTTGGTATTCGCTAACAGATAATTCACTGAGATTATTTGTGTTATCGAATAGTTTTTTGTCTTCCTCAAAACTCCCGTCATCACTACCTTTGCCTTTGTTATCGAATAACTTTTTTCCAGAATCTACTTCCCAATCACGGAACCCTGTACTCGCTTCTTTATTAATCTCGCAATCATCGGGAATTGAGAATAATTGTAACTGTTCCATAACTTAAACTCCTCCATTTGACTGGGTAGTATCTTGAACAATTCTCTGTTCAATTTCATGCTCTGTACCATCAGTATCTTGTACTTTGAGTTGAAATTCAATTAAAGGAGTGATGAGTATATGCAACAAATTGGGATCGCCTAATTCAACTATTTCTAGGTTCAAATCATAAAAGTTGGGGATGGTTCCAAAAGCGTTTATTATCTCAGTAAGATTATTAGAATGCTCAAAAAAACTTGTTAGAATTGCATCTTGAGGATTGGGAAAATCTTGAGGGTTAAAATTATCGGGATAGTCTTCTTGTGGCAAAACAGTCAAAGTATCCTCAAGGCATAAAGGGCATTGACCAGGGGAGGTAAGGATAATTCTGTTAATGTCAGAACTGGCAATAATTGATTCACAGTTATTACAGTAATAAACCATGAAAATATTAGGTAAAGATTGAATGGGCATAATTAATTAATTGGTTGGTTAATGGTTAGGGGAGTGGTTATTAATTATCATCAGACCCGAAATAAGCCAGAAATACTCCAATAATAAAACCTATACCCAAAACGGTACAGATATACATGAATGTCATAGTTTTTCTTCCATAGAATTAACGTCAATAGATTCCTTGCAGATAAAGTAGTCGTAATCTTCATTAAGTCCGCTTTCATCAAGAAAAATTAAAAACTCTTCCTTACTAGAAAATCCTGTATAAACCAGAGCGTTAATAAAGTCAATTTCCCCTGATTCTGGGTATTTATGGACTTTGTGGAATTCTACAGAAATGGTATCAGAAAGGCTTTTAGGGGTCTTTCCAGAGTAATAATTGATAATTTCTTTACCCAATATCCTGACGATTTCAAAGGAAAGACCACCAAGAACAAAACTAAGTGTTTCGTAAATCATATTAGTTATCACAATAAGCAGTTGTTAGATCATCAATTTCTTGTTTATGCCAGTTTAAATCCTCAAAAAAGGATTTTTTTGACCAAATTCCAGCTATATGCTTTTTCCAACTTTTAAAGTTATAGCCTAAATCCTCGTAACCGTTAACAAACTCAGTGAAACTCGGGAAAATCCCAGTATGTTTTTGTCTTTCAGATGTACACCATGTGTACAGGGAGTGCTTAATTCCTTTTAAGACCATTGTTTTAATTTTTCCAGAATCTACAATTTCTAAGCCCCGATTGGGGGGTAGTGGACAGTGGCCAGTACGGCTTAGGCGGTGGGTTGGGGGTCATCATTTCTCGCCCTTATATATAAGGTGAAAATTATCCGCCTCCGGTTGGGAGTTTTTTAAAACTCGGTAGAAAATTTCTCAAGGAAACTCCCTCGGCTTCATCCAAGCCCGTGCCGATCTTCCTAAGCCCTGTTGGTTGGGAACGAGATTTAATTTGCGATCGCTAATGTTCATCATTGTTGGTAAACTAAGTCCAGAGGGTTTTTTTTCCGCGCCAGTCCCCCTCGGGACTGGCATCATCATTTATTGATCATCAATGTGATCGTCTGGGATACCCGATACATCAATCCCGAGCGATTTCATAACGGTTTTTGGAGACTCATCAAGCAAACGACACATATCTGCCACAACTGCAATCGTAGGCGACTTTTTACCTGCAATATAAGCAGTTACTGCTGAAACGTGCTTTTTTAGAGCCGTCGCAAAAGATTTTTGTGTGTAGCCGTGTTGCTTGATTAATTCCTTCAATGGTTTATCAGTGGTGCATAAGTTTTTATCCATTTTAACAAAAATCTCTACTATAGTAGATTGACTTTTGGGAAAATCTCTACTATAGTAGAGAAAAGAGACAACAACGAAGTAACCCATTAAAGGGATCAGTGCCTAATGATCTATAGCTAGTGAATTACTTCAAACGTTGTTATAAGTCAATATGCAGCATAGGAGAACGCCTATAGAAAAAGCTCATTCGATATCTCTAGAAGTTTGATAATTTAATCAGGTTCAAACCTGATGATGTACATTTAGTGGGGGATATTTCCCCTTTCCCTCTCCATGTCTTACTATCATTTTGACTGTCCCCATTGTGGGTTTAAATCTGTAATCTCTGATCAAGCAGTTGTTGAAAAACTGCCAACTATTGATCTTGTTTGTTCTCAGTGTGAGGAAGTATCTGAATACGATCCTAAAAACTTAAGTGAGAATTTACTGAACGATAATCAAGTCGTTAATAATGTAGATCCTCAACCCGAAAATGAGGATACTGACAGACTTCCCACTTTTAAGGAGATGTCAATTTCTAATGACTTAGATTTATATAGTTTAGAACCTTGGCAACAAGACATCCTAGAAGAGTTTACAGAAGCCAAGAAAGGGACGGGCAAACCTCAGTATGATTATCCGATGAGTATTAATATGATTAAGTCTCATCAATATGGATGGTTAAAGTTTGGGGCTTGGGCTTTTAACTTCAAACTAAAAAAGCAGTACCGACTTCACTACAAAACATGGAAAGAATTTTGTCAAAAAGAACTACATAGGAGTGCTGCTTATGTTGACAAATTAATTAAAGCTACCAGGGTCGTTAAAGAACTCATTTGTGCTGGTTTCAAGGTATTGCCTAAAAATGAAGCACAAGCTAGATGGTTTACTCAATTTTGGGGACAAGAATTAATCGATAAATGGCAAGTGCTGATAGAGGCTGTTCCGCCTCACTATATTACGTCCACTTTAATTAAGGAGGTATTTAGAGTTCAAGAAAAAGAGACAAAGACATGGGTTCAAGTCGATGCTCAAATCTTAGAAGACTTTGAGACAAGAGCTAGAGAAAAGGGCTTTAATCCTAAAGAGAAACTGCAAGAAGTCTTAGACAGTTGGGAGGCAGATCAAGAAGAAGAAATGACCGACGAAACGACCGATGATGAAGTCGAGGAAGTGCCTATTGAAAAGTTAGAAGTTTGGCAAGATGACTTGCAAGCATTGATCGAAGAAAAAGACCAATTTGATAATTGGTTCACAAAGTTAATTTTTTGGAGTTTAACCAATGACAGAAGCCCCACTATACACGGTATTCCTTGACAAAGAAAAGGTTAAAGATATTGACCTATCTTTCTGTCCCGATGGCATCCCTTGTGAAGCTTATTCTGCTTTAGATAGAGAATATTTAATACCTAAAGAAATGGTTTTCCTTGTAGCACTAGACAAATTAAATGCTATGGAAAAACACATCTTACTTGACAAGTATGGGGAATCAGATATTTTCGACCCTATCAAGGGAGACATTCGTTCTATTCTTATCCCCTTTGAGGATGTCTTAACGGCTGTAGATTCCTACGGGAATTCAAACGATTTAACCATAATTAAACAATCTTGGATGATTGAAAATAATGCTCAAAAGATTCCATTAATGAATCTACAAGTTGATGGGACTGCTATTCATTTGTTAGTCGTAGGACTACAGCAAGGATTATTCTTAGACTCTGACAACGAAGATTCTATTAATAAGTTGATATTGCCAATCATCATTACGTTTATACGAAAACTCAGTAAGCGTAATTCAACCATTGAAGAAGCCTATCTAATAGGTTTTCCCGATGAATACGTAAACCAAGCCAGGCACTTGTTATCAATTTAAACCTAAAAAACCCGTTACCAGAAAAGCATAAAAAGTAACGGGTTTGATGGGAGCTTAGTTTGACTTCATTTAGTTGTTATTAGGAGTATAGCATGACCAAACGTTATTTGTCATTAGTATTAGTAGAAGTTCCCGACAAAGGTGCAGGAACTATGTATCATAACTGGTTTGACTCTGTATCCGTTGAATCAGCCTCAGTTAAAGATGGATTACTTGAAATAGTCTTTTCTAATGAAGAGATCCGAGTTTTTAATGGAAAAGAAACTGAGGACATTCTCTCGAATATTAGTGAGATTCTAGAAAGAACCATCCTAACAGAAAATCCTATACCTGGTTCAGCACTTGACACTTTATTTGATGAGGATTAATTCATGAAAATAATTGTTAGCCAAACCAGACAAATTAGACAATATGAACCTAGACGGTATGAGATTCATATTGACACAAACGAGGAAGACTTACAGGGTGACTGGGAAGACTTTGTTAAAACCGTTGCCGAATCTCTTGACCGCATTGTTTACCCTGAAAAATATCAGCCGAAAAAAGATAATAATGAAGATGGTGATGGCATTCCTTTCTAAATTCTTTCCCAACAATTTAACCTAACAACCTTCTGCATCCTACCCACTCTTAGAAGTGGGGGGAATGGAGGGGGTTCGCTACCCTTTCCCTAATGGGGATAATTCGGTCTTTTAAAGTAAATAGACGATTCAGTCTTAAAGAATTAACAGACGCTATCCCCATGTCCCTTTTATCCCTACTGTCTTCTACACTAATCAGCCGTTTCGGGCTTTGGGTATTAACAGACGCAAAGGATTAAGAGGTAACAAAAAATACCCTAAAAACAACACAAAACTATGAATGAAAAAACCATTGTCGGTTTAGATATCGGTTGTTACAATTGCGTAGCAGTACCGATGAGTTTTAGTGTTTAAGTGACTATCTCGATTATCCCATTACTAAGGCTACAGATTTTTACGATCAAGCCTATTTTTCCGAGATAGAAACCAATCAAACGAACCTTGAAAAGTTAATAAGTTTAGGTGACATTTACATCATGGAACCCACTGGCAACTACTCCAAACTATGGGTTGAAAGGTTGCTTGATGCTGGTAAAGAAGTTAGGTTAATTGGTAACAGAGACCTAACGAGTTATCGTAAGTTATGCCAGTGGGATTACAAAGACGATTACCACGATGCAACCGCGTTGGCTTATTGTGGATGGCTTAATATTAATAACCCGTCATTTTTCCTTTCCATAAGAGACCCTGAGATTCAGGCAATCTATCAGCTACTTTTACAACATGAACGGATTAACAGGGAATTGAAGCCCCTGGTTAACCGCGCTCGGAATTTACTACACACAGAATTCCCAGAAGCAAAAAATAGTAAATCAGAGTCATCTGACAAGGTTGACGGTATCTGGTTATTTATTAGTAACAGTGAACAACACCCTGGTTGGGTGAAGTTTTGGAAAAAGAAGCTTTCTAAAAGTATCGGCACGGCCAACAAATACGGCTTTGCATTACAAACCATAAATTTGTCGAAACAAATTGTTAGGCTTAAACAGCGTCGAATAGAGATTAAACGGACATTTGAGGACTTTCTAAAAGTACCTGAATTTTCTTTTTATATCGAGGCTTTTTCCAAATTTGATTTAGGAATTTATGAAAGTGTAACAATTCTTTGTCAAATCCACCCTTTTTCCCAGTTTCTTGATGCCGATGGAAACGAGTTAAGGAAGATAAAACCTCGCAAATTTGGCAAGAGTGGGAAACCTATTACTAAGCGCGTCGGGTTAAATCGGTTTCATGCCAGGTTGGGAAAAGCGGTTAAGCCATGGGAATCTGGCAAGAAGAAAGGACACATTGTCACGGGTTCGGTTCTGGCAAGAATTCGATTGTACCTATGGGCGCGTCGCTACATGGCATTATCCCCACCAAAAAACCCGAAACCAGCTATTAAGTTTTTGTATGATTCCTATATTAAGGATATTCAAGCTAAATTAACCAAAGATGGAAAGATTGACCCTAATCACCCTGGTAACAATGCCCTCAAACAGTGGGGTAAAGCCCGAGTGGGGGATAAGTTGGTTAAGATGTTGTTCAAGGAACTGATTGGATCTTATCGAAGCCATAAAGTTAGGTAACAAGAGAAAAGGGAGGGCTTACGCTCTCCCTTTTTGGTGGTCAAAAGACGAAAAAAATCTTACACTAATTCTTAGCCAAATTTTTCTTAAAAACTTTGGAACAAATAAGTAGTCGGACTTAACGAAATCAGAAGTTCCTAGTTAACTTTAATTTTGTCCAACCACTTAATCACTTACTGACAACAATTAATAAACGGAACTTCTACTAATGTTTCTAACCCGACTGAAGTTAAAAGTTCTTCCAATTCTTGAGGATTTGTTTGCTTTATTTTGACTACCGTATCTAGGGTTTCAAACCAGAGACTAGCATTGGCATAAACTTGTGCTTTTTCGAGAGAAGGTTTATCTTTCATCTGATTTTCTATGGTTTGAGTTGGGGTAATATATTCAAAAGATCCCTCTATATATTTGTCTCGGTTGCGATATCTAGAATCACAAATAATCATCAATGACCAAGTATAATTGCCCGGAGTTAAGTTAGCTGATTCAGGAATTTCTAACTTAATAATTCCTGGTGTTGAAGGTAAAGAAAATTCCGTGAAATAGACTTCTTGATTGTTTTTATCCACTAAAACTAATTCCCCTTCGGTGGCACTTGTACTGGGAATATATCCATAAAAAGTGGGGGTATTAGTTGCAGTTTTGGCCATGTTTTCTCGGTTGGGCATTAAAGCAACTAAAGGGGGTTCGTTATCTTCATTTGTTAGACAAGTTTGAGAGTCACTTCGGGTTCCCCCTCCTCCACTTCTTTCAGGTGCGCCTCTATTACCTGTATTGGGAAAATTTAAGCTAATAATAGAAGGTTTCAATCGAGGAGAAGCAAGAATCGGTAATAAGGGAAAAAAGAACCCTAAAACCATTAGAGAAACCATTAAACTTATTTTTTTTGTAAGGATTAAGTTTGATTTTCTGCTCATAGATTTAACTGATAAAATGACACCCTATAATAATAGGAATAATATTTTTTAAAAGTATAACCATAATTCTCTAAATAAATCAATATTTTTTACAAAATTTAATTTAAGGAGAAAATACTTTTCAGTCTTTTATTAATCCAAGTAACACCATTCTCTTCTTGGTCTTCTTCTAACAATCCCATTGATTTTAAGATTTGTTTTCTTTGGGTTAATTCTTCTTGATGGCTTTCTAATTGTTGAATAATGCTATCGGATAAATGTTTGTATTGTTGCAACAATTGTTGAAATGCTT
Organism: Crocosphaera sp.; assembly: GCF_030064895.1. Classification (GTDB taxonomy): domain Bacteria; phylum Cyanobacteriota; class Cyanobacteriia; order Cyanobacteriales; family Microcystaceae; genus Crocosphaera. Next base: position 10,285 of record NZ_JASJEB010000126.1, read on the forward strand.
GATGATGAATAACAAAGAGTAAAGTGGGGGTTAGTGCCTTTACTGAAGCAGTTCTCGGAATCCCCAATAAAAGGGATAATTCTCCAAAAGAGGCACCGCTTTTTAAGGTGTTTAAATGTTTATTTGTTTTTGGACTAAAGACTTCTACTGAACCTGATAAGATAATATAAAAACCATCTCCAGGATCATCCTCATTGAATAAAATTTCTTCTGTTGCTAAACTTTGACGATACCCAACTTCAATCAGTTGGCGTAACTCTAAATCAGATAAATTTTGAAAGTAACTTATTTTTTTTAGCAATACACTTAAGTGAGTAAAAGTTTCTAATATTTGTAGCTTTTTGTCAGTATTACTACTTTGATTAGAGTGTATTTCATGGGAATCATGATGATAAAAATTTGGCTTACCGTTATTATTAATATAAAGAGAATTAGGAATTGATGATACTTTTTTAATGGGATGGACAGTAATATGTCGTTTGGGGGCAGCTGTTTCTAAGTTTCTAATCTTTATTTCTTCATTAATTAAATAATAAATAGAACTTTTTATAGGCTCTCTATCTATAGGGTTTTCTAACCATACTAATAATTCAAATTTGATGCTTCCTTCCCCATATCCTTTGAAGCGAACTTGTGGTGAGGGGGTTAACAAAACCTTGGTCTCTCGATAGGCTGCTGAAACTAATGCTTCTGTGATAATGACGGGATCTTGCTCATCATAGAAACTAATAGGAATAGGAAGACAAAACTTTTCTTTCGTATAACTCCAATTAATTATAGTTTCCTTTGTTAATTGATTATTAGGAACAACAATAATCACATCATGAATATCACGAATCAAACTAGAACGAAAAGAAATTTTTTCAATAGTCCCTTCAATATTATTTATAGCAATAGACAGGCTAGTTAGGACACATAAATTATATTTTAAGGGAACAGGGAACAGGGAACAGGGAACAGAAAAATGTCCTAATAGCTTTGGCGACTGCTATACTTTT
>NZ_JASJEB010000049.1 GCF_030064895.1 Crocosphaera sp.
AAACTAACTAACTGTGGGATTTATTATGCTCGTCAACTTTATTTCAAAACCTATAAAATTATTGGTAAATTTGATTTAGAGAAAGAGTATAAAAGCAACAAGCATTATCAAGTTTTATACTCTCAAGCAGCACAACAAATATTAAGAAGTGTTGCGGAGTCGTTCAAATCATTCAAGGAGTTAAGCAAAAAGTATAGAAAAGGAGAGTTGACAGATAAACCTCGTCTTCGGTCATATAGAAAAAAAGGGGGGTTGTGTCTTGTCACTTATCCTAAGCAAGCCTTAAAATTGGTTGACAATAAAATTAGAATTCCTTTAGGTATAGCAGTCGCCAAAGCTATTAGGACATTTTTCTGTTCCCTGTTCCCTGTTCCCTGTTCCCTTAAAATATAATTTATGTGTCCTAACTAGCCTGTCTATTGCTATAAAACTGTTAAGCGATGGTTTGGACTTGATAGCTTTTATATACCAATGCCTTCTAATTTAAGTTTTCAAGAAATCTCCGAATTAAGAATACTGCCTAGAAATAAATGTTTTTATGTTGAGTTTGTTTATGAGCTTGAACCAGTTAAAACTGAGGTAAATGACGAATATGTACTAGGAATTGACCCAGGATTAAACAATTGGCTAACAGGGGTTTCTAACCTTGGGACTAGCTTCATAATTGATGGAAAACATCTTAAGTCTGTTAATCGTTGGTACAACAAACAACTAGCTACCCTCAAAGAGGGAAAACCTCAAGGATTTTGGTCAAAAAAACTTGCTCTTATCACCGAAAAGCGTAACCGACAAATGAGGGATGCCGTTAATAAAGCAGCGAGGCTTGTTATTAATCACTGTCTTCAGCATCAAATTGGAGTGGTTGTTTTTGGCTGGAATGAAGAACAAAAAAAGAATGTTAATCTAGGGAAAAAGAACAATCAATCTTTTGTTTCAATTCCTACAGGTAAACTTAAAGAAAGAATTAAACAATTGTGCCAACAATACGGGATTAAGTTTATTGAAACTGAAGAAAGTTATACCTCTAAAGCTTCATTTCTAGATAATGATTGGCTACCTACTTTTGGTGAAAAACCCGAAGGGTGGCAACCATCAGGGAAGAGAATAAAAAGAGGTTTATATCGTGCTGCCAATGAAGAGTTAATCAATGCTGATTGCAATGGGAGTGCTAAGTGCGATTCGTTCAGTCCAAACCTAGAAATAGGGGGACGGCTGGCATCAGTTAAGTAACCCATACAGGGTGGAGTACGCACTTTAATCCTTAACTGATGACAACTTCATAATCTTATAGGTGAGTGTCAGTATCCTAGAAAGCACAAGTCCTATCTCCTCGGTACTAGGGTGAAAGCATACTCTCCAGGGTAGCGAATAGCCATCAATCCCTGAAGCGAGAATAAAAGCAGAAAGTAACTACTAGCCTAAAATTAGTTACCTGTGAGCAAGTCACTATGAATAACGCAAGTGAAGGATATGTCTGAATCATCGTTATCCCAAACCAGTGTAATAAGGCTGACACACTGGTAGTCCCAAAAGGGCATTAGTACAGAGTGATAAGAGTGTTTAGCCCGACTTATCAGTACCACTCTAAAACTCGGTGAAGAGTAACCATTCTAAAGTGACAAACCAAAGATTATGAGGAACGAAGTAACCCATCTGTTTACTCTCATCTGAAGGTCGAATCAGTGAGTAGTCAGCTAAGACGCAACCTCTACTATTAAAAGTAGGTAACAGATGAAAAAGATTGAGTCAGAAGCCAACGCCTTATTGTAATGATGAGGATACGCTGACAGACTCACGGTTTGATGAAATGTAAAGGTACAAGTAGAATTAAATGCCTAAAACAGATTCACAACAGAAGACTGTAGGATTAATACTCAGACATGAATCATCCGATGACATCAATGACCAGCTTAACTGGGCAATGATTGAATGGGGAAGTTTAGAAAAACGAGTATATAAGGTTCAAAAGCGCATTTACAAAGCGTCTAGTCGTGACGATGTTAGAACAGTACGCAGACTCCAGAAACTTCTAATCTCATCCTGGTCAGCCAAATGTCTAGCGGTGCGTCGGGTAACTCAAGATAATCAAGGGAAAAAGACCGCAGGTGTGGACGGTGTTAAGTCACTAACCCCAAAGCAACGGTTTAAGCTGATTAACCAATTAAAACTAGGGTCAAAAGTCAAACCAACCCGTAGGGTATGGATACCCAAACCAGGGAAGGAAGAAAAACGACCACTAGGGATACCGACCATGTACGACCGTGCATTACAGGCACTTGTCAAGATGGCTCTAGAGCCTGAATGGGAAGCCAAATTTGAACCTAACTCCTATGGGTTCAGAACAGGACGCTCATGCCAAGATGCTATCGGAGCCATATTCTCAGGAATTAAGCAAAAGAGCAAATTTGTTCTAGATGCTGATATATCCAAATGCTTCGATAAAATCAACCATCAAAAATTGTTGGGAAAACTTAACAGCTACCCATCACTCCAACGTCAAGTGAGAGCTTGGCTAAAATCAGGAGTATTGGATGATAATAAGTTATTTCCCACGGAGGAAGGTACACCACAAGGCGGTGTTATATCCCCACTATTGGCAAATATAGCACTACATGGAATGGAAAATGAAATCAACTTGCTCGCAGAAACTTTCAACATGAAAGAAAAGCGAGGGAGGCAAATAGGTAAAAGGGACAAGATAAAATCAGTCAACTTTATCCGTTATGCTGATGATTTTGTAATCCTCCATGAAGACATAGACAAAATCCTACTCTGTAAACAACACATATCCAAATGGTTAAAAGACATTGGATTAGAACTAAAACCCAGTAAGACTCGAATTACTCACACATTAGATAGGTATGAAGAGGAAAAACCAGGATTCGACTTTTTAGGATTTCACATCCAACAACACAAAGTTGGAAAATATCAATCGGGTAAAGTGAAAGATAAGAAAGGAGGAAAAGGTAAACTACTAGGGTTTAAAACCATCATAACCCCATCCAAAGAAAGCCAAAATCGACATTACAAAAAAGTGGCAGAAATGGTAGAAAAATGTAAGGGAAAATCCCAAACCATTCTGATATCAAAACTCAACCCAATCATTAGAGGTTGGTGTAATTATTTCTCTACAGTAGTAAGTCATAAGGCATTTGTGAGGCTGTACCATCTTACGGTATGGAAACTCATTAAATGGGGGATAAAACGTCACCGAAACAAAGGGAAGAAATGGGTTTACCTCAAATATTTCCGAAGAATAGGTAACAACAATTGGACTTTTGCAACTAATAGGGAAGGAAACAACCCTATGATATTACTTAAACACTACGAAACGGAAATCAAACGCCATATCAAGGTCAAAGGTAATGCAAGTCCCTATGATGGTAATCTCATCTACTGGAGTTCAAGAATGGGCAAACATCCTGAAATGCCTAAAACTAGGGCAACCTTATTAAAAAGGCAAAAAGGAAAATGCGCCCACTGCAATCTGTACTTTCGTGAAGGGGATGTAATAGAACTCGACCACATCACACCTAAATCAAAAGGTGGGAAAAATGAATACAAAAACCTACAACTATTACATCGACATTGCCACGATGAAAAGACCTTAACAGACGGAAGTTTGGAAAGGTCTGGTAACAAAACTGACTGTAAAAGTGTCATACCAAAACCACTATGGAACATCCCAAATAATTACATTTGGATTGACGATATGTTGGTGACGACGTACTAATGACAAAGCTCATTAAACTGAGGAGCCGTATGATGGGAAACTGTCAAGTACGGTTTTGGAGAGCAGTGGAGGGGGCGACCTCTTCACTGACTTTACTCATAGTTCGTAAAGTGATTCAGCGCGCTCAAGAAGGTCTCCCCCATAAGCAACTAAATAAACAAGTAAGCACAACACTTAAGTTTGATTTAAGTCGAGTGTCTAGGGGCGTTTTGACTCGTCCCCAGAAATTAAAATTCTGGTCAGCTAAAAAGACACAAAGCAATGGGGTTTTAACCCATTGCGGAGTATCCTTTTAGAATCCCCGTTGATTTATCACGGGGAGAAGTCAATTAATCCGACGAGTTTTAAAACTGTTTTCTCACTATGAGTTATTAATTTTAGGGGATAGAGAGTTTCACGGAGTAGAATTATCTTATTGGTTAAAGAAACGAAACCGAACCGCTATTTAACATTCTTGTCACCCCGTCAAGCCCAGGTTACTAATAGTTTCCAGAATTTCCACTACATGGGAATCACTACCATATCCAAAAGCCTTAAAAAAAATAAGAAAAATTCTTGGCTTTTTACGAAATTATCGTTTAATATGTTCGGTAAGCTTAGGTACTTAGTCTGGTGATGTGTCAAAACGTTACTGGCCTTAACCTAACAAACCGAACTTATCGAAATTAACGTCCGAAAGGATTAACATTATGAACAAAATCAAAAAATTAGCTTATCTAGGGGCTTCTGTTCCCATTGCTCTTCTTTCCGTGCTAGGTTCCGCCAATGACGCAAATGCAGGTGGCCCCTTCGCCCCCGGCGATCAGTTCAACGGCTTCTGGGGTCTACAACTCAATGGTCATAGTTCTGGTGTTGGTGTTTGTCCGTTTCCAGCTTCTCCCGATCCTCTCGGGGCTAACGACCAAGCGGGGGCTTGTACTGGAAGTGGAGCAATTGATGCAAGAAGAGGTCTAAATAATGGAGCTATCGACTTCATCTTTTCACCAACCCTGCCTGAAGGCAATGGGAATGCCACACTCAATGCCGATAATGCCATTCTTAACTTTGATGAAACATTGGGTGTGGACGCGACTATTGGGAATTTAGCACTGATGATTGCTTCTGGTGGTAGTGGAGGTTTTTCTCGCCTAAATGCTGGTGATCTGGGGAACGTAAGAAATGCTGATGGATTGAACCTCCCTAATGGTTTTACTACAGGGAACAATGCTCCTTCTGATAACAGTGGCTTATCCTTTATGGATATAACAGCTGATGATGGAGCTCAATACATCTTCTCTCTAAAAGAGGTGACTTTCTTTGAATTAACAGATAATGACATTGGTGGTGTTCCTACTGTGGACTTTGACCTCGAAGCATTAGGAACAGTTCTGAAAATCGATGGCGATGACGTCTTTGAGGCACATTATGCACTACAGTCCACAGGTCAAGGTTTGGGTGTCGGTCCCGCTGAGTTAGACGGGGTAACAGATGTTAGTAGTGTTTCCTTCACCATCACGGTTGTTGAAAAGGTTCCTGAACCCTCTTCTATGCTTGGTTTATTAGCTTTAGCGGGAACTGGTATTTTCTCTGGGCTGAAAAAGCAGAGAAAGTAATAGTAAGAGCAAAAATCTAAGCTCTATAATTTTTGGTTCTACCGAACCTGTCATGTAAAACTATTAAAAAAAACATACTGAAAGTCTGATTTAGCAAACATTTGAGTTTTTGATAGTTTGATTGTTATTAACTTCCTTCCTAAATCACGCTTAGTTAGGGTTTGAGCGATTTTTACCATACCAAGTTCGGTAGAGCCTAATTTTTTAAAAGAAACTTTTTAAGGTTTCTTTTTTTTTGTGTTTTCTAATTGTTGATTACAGAAAAAGACGGGCAGCGCAAAGCTCCCATCTTTTAAGTGGGAGATGTAGCGCAACACGGGTAATTTATTGTCCGTGAATATTTCTTAATAAGTTTTATTGTTTTTATTAACTATGCTATGATGAGGGTATGATAACGATGACCTACGATTTCAAGCTCAAACTTAAAAAGTCTCAAGTCCAGATGATTGAGATGTATCTTGAAACGTGCAGGAAAGTTTATAACTATGCACTTCGAGAGCGAAAAGATTGGGTTAATAGTCGTAAGTCTCCTATCAATGCTTGTTCGATCCACTCAGAATATATAATTAGTTTAGACACTCCTAGACCTACCTATAATTCTCAGTGTAAATCTTTAACTGATGCCAAGAAAGTCTATCCCGAATTAAAAGAACCCCATTCACAAGTCTTGCAGCAAACCCTAAGAAATTTAGAAGCTGCATTTGTGAATATGTGGGAAAGGGGATTCGGTTTTCCACGCTTTAAAAAGAAAATGAGAAGTTTTCTCTACCCATCTGTTAAACAAGAATGGGTAGGTAATGGATGGGTAAAACTTCCCAAAATTGGGAAAGTAAAAATGAGGATGTCTCGACCTATCAGTAATGGGTTTCTTCTAAAACAAATTAGAGTAGTTAAGAGATCGTCAGGGTATTTTGTACAGTTAATTTATCAATTAGCGGTCAATATTCCTGAAACTCCTATACAAGGATATCCATTAGGGGTAGATATTGGACTTGATTCTTATTTAGCTACTAGCGAGGGAGAATTAGTCAAAAGACCTCGGTTTTTCAATCAACTTCATGGCCAGCTTAAATCGCTGCAAAGAAGGTTAAAGAACAAGAAAAAAGGGTCAAATAATTGGCAAAAACTCCAAGCTAAAATAGCTAGAATTTATCAAAAAATCCACGATACTAGAAAAGACTGGCATTTCAAATTAGCTCATCATTTATGCGACCAAGCCGGAATGATATTTGTCGAAGATATTAACTTCAAAGCCTGGGCTAAAAGCTTATTTGGCAAGCATACTTTAGACGCTGGCTTTGGTCAGTTCTTCAACATCTTGGCTTATGTTTGCTGGAAAAGAGATGTCTATTTTCTCAAGGTAGATAAAGATTATACCAGTCAAATATGCCCTAATTGTAATACCCAAACAGGCAAAAAGAATCTATCTGATAGAGTTCATAATTGTCCCCATTGTGGGTATCGAACGAATCGTGATGTAGCGGCCAGTCAGGTAATAAGAAATCGTGGTCTAGTAGCGGTCGGGCAGCCCGTGAATGAAATCGCTTCTGGAGGCGTTCTGTCGGGGTCAATCGCTGATTGGCTAGACAAGAGCCATTGAGAGAAGAATCTCCTGATTTTAGCGTAGCGGAATCAGGAGAGTGTCAAATCAGGTAGCTTCTGTTCAATCAATCGCAGATTACGGTTTTGATACATAACGGTGACTATCAGTATCATACATAACCCCATAATCACAAACATCAACCCAATACCCCGACCTGGCCCTCTACCAAGCCAAAGTCCCACCGTCTTACCAAGGATTCCATTAGTAGTCATTAGCGGCTCAAAAATTGCATCAGCAAGCAATCCTGATAGTAAATAACTGATGAGATTCAGTGAATTGATTAAAGCAGACATTAAGGATAAAATACGTCCTTGAAGGTTAAGAAGAACTTTTCTTTGAATGATGGTCATGAAGGCTGCTTCAATAATGGGAACTGCAAACGAGTAGCAAAAAATACAGACTACCCAGATGATAACTGAAACTTTCAATCCTGCGCTCAACACACATAGAGACTGAAGTAAAACAAAAACAAAAATCCGATGCACACAATTATCAGAACTTCCCCAAATAGTCATAACCAAGCTACCTAATAGCATTCCAACACCTCCCATCGCTAAAACCAAGCCTAGAATAGAGGCGGAATTAGTGGCTAAGACAAGAGGGTTGAATAAAATAGTTGTTGCTCCTCTAAACAAACCTATCAATCCAAAAAAAACGACAATTTCCAAGAGTCCTGGACGAATCATAAGATAAGAAAATCCATCTTTAAATTCCTCAATCCAAGAAGGAGGAGAGTTGTTTGTTTCTTTTAGAGAAGAAAAAGCTGTTTCTTCATTGTGAGAGGGATCAGACTTGATTGTGTCGGAATTAATCGGAATTTTAGGAAAACGAATACATAAGAGAATAATGACAGAAATAACAAATGTCCCTAAGTCAATGGTAATAACACCTTGAAGGTTAATAATTCCTAGCAAAGCACCAGCTAAAGGAGGAGCAAAAATCTGAGCTATTGCTGTTGCTAGAACAATCAATCCATTAGCACGACCAAGCTGTTGTTTAGGAATTAATAAAACCATAGATGCCATATAGGCTGGCCATTGAAAAGTGGCACTAATTGCACTAACAGTATTTACGAGATAAATATGCCATAATTCTAGATGATTAGTGAGCAATAAAATAAGAATGGTCAAGGTACCAACAGCCGCACAAGCATCACTCAAAATCATTGTCCAACGATGATTCCAGCGATCTACCAAAACACCAACAAAAGGACCAAAAATAACATGAGGAAGAAGAGCAGATATCGAGATTAATGATAATTGAGTGACCGAACCGTTGCTTTGATAAAACCACACGCCTAAGGCAAAGCTCGTTAGTTGGGAACCACTAATAGATATTAGTTGGCCAAACCAAACTATTAAAAAAACTCTCATACTCTTTAACGTTTGTAAGAGTGTATTAGATCGGGCCATTATTAAATCCTTATGCTAATTTTTATAAACTATTCTAAACAAACGTTTAACTGTTCGGCCAGCACCTGAATCTGAGGCTTATCCATAACATTATGATGATTACCAGGTAGCCAAAAGAGTTCTATAGGTTGAGAAATAAAAGATGTCCATCCTAAGAATCCATCCTTGTCTTCTCCAAAATCACTTTCTCTCGCTCTAAAGAGAGTGATTTTACCCAAATAGGGATGGGGTTCGTAGTTGACTATAGCTTGTCCACTTAACATTTCTGTTGTCACTATCTGACGTGCTTGTTCAAAGTCAAAATCTTGAGGAAGTTGACGAGTTTGTTTTCCTATTTCTAGAAGATAACGCAATTGGTCATCTACGTCTAACTTTTGCAAATCTTCAAGAGAAAGCCAAGAATCATGCTGATTTTCTCCAACAGCTTTTTTGAATTTTTCAAAATACAAAATAATCATATCAGTAAAGTCTAAAGACTTTTGTGCCATACAGCAGGGAGTATAGGTATCAATTAACCCTAAAAAAGATACCATTTGATTTTCAGTTTGTAATTGTCTAGCCATCTCAAAAGCAATCAGTCCACCCATAGAATAACCCATCAGAAAATAAGGTCCCTTGGGTTGTACCATTTTAATCGCCTGTAGATAACACTCTGCCATTTCTTCAATGGTGGTAAGGGGGGCAAGATGGGGATTGAGATTAGGGGATTGTAATCCATAAAGGGATTGTTCTTGATTAAGATATTGAGATAAAGACCAATAACATAAGACATTGCCTCCCGATGGATGAATACAAAATAGGGGCGATTTATTTTCATGATGACGAATAGCAACAAGAGGCGAAAAGGAACGAGAAACATCCTGCCGACGTAACAAGGTGGCCATTGCTTCAACGGTAGCGTATTCAAATAAAGTCGCTAGAGGCAACTCTACACCCAAAGTTTCTTTAATTCTGCTGATTAGGGCAACTGCTAATAAAGAGTGACCCCCAATATCAAAGAAATTGTCTGATACTCCTATATGAGGAAGCTTGAGAACATCAGACCAAATGCTAACCAATTGAATTTCTAGTCTGTCTCTTGGGGAAATTTGCCCTGTAGAGACGTTTAAGGTGTACAATTTGGGGTCGGGCAAAGCTTTTCTGTCAATTTTGCCGTTAGGGGTTAAGGGCAGTTGTTCTAGCAACACAAATATACTAGGAATCATGTAGTCTGGTAGTTGCTCTTTAAGATGTTTCCGTAGTGTTTGACTAACACTTTGCTCAGGAATCACATCAGAGACTACATAGGCAACTAATCGTTTATTTCCAGGTTCATCTTCTCTAGCAATAACAACACTTTCTCTAATTTCAGGATGGTTACTTAATTGAGCTTCTATTTCCCCAAGTTCAATTCTAAAACCTCTAATTTTTACTTGATGATCTATCCTTCCTATGTATTCTATGTTGCCATCGGGTAAATAACGGCATAAATCTCCTGTTTTATAGAGTTTTCCTTCGCCGAAGGGATTAGGGATAAATTTTTCGGTGGTTAATTCTGGTCGGTTTAGATATCCTCTAGCTAAACCGTCTCCTCCTATATGTAATTCTCCTGCAACTCCAATCGGAACCGGCTGCAAGTTTGAATCCAAGATATAAATTTTGGTGTTGTCAATTGGTTTACCAATTGGTACGTTCTTATCTATCTTGGTAGCACTATCAATTTGACAGATAGTAGCTGTCACAGTAGTTTCTGTTGGTCCATAAGCATTGATTAACTGAGGAGAATCACTTACATACTTTTGCCAAGTTCTAACCAACTCAGGAGATGCTCCTTCTCCTCCGATAATAACCAATCTTACGGATGGCGGTAAGCCAAGGTTATTGGTCTTTAATTCAGAAGTAATTTGTTGCCAATAAGCAGTTGGCAAATCCAGGACGGTAAGATTCGAGTTCCCACAATTTTGCAAGAATTGGTCTATCCCTCCAACAACTTCCTCAGTTCGCAGTACCAGTGTCCCTCCTGAAAGCAGACATCCATAAATTTGTTCACCTGCTGTATCAAAACTAATAGTAGCAAACTGCAAAACCTTATCTTTACCGGTTAATTGATATTCTCTAATGGCAGATAGAATTAAATTAACTAAGCCTTGATGTTCAATTAGCACTCCCTTGGGTTTACCTGTAGAACCAGATGTATAAATCACATAAGCCAAATTCCCAGAACTAGCTAAGGTTTCAGGATTAATTTTTCCCTCATTATCTATCTCAACCCAATCCCTATCCAAACAAATCGTTTGTGCCTGACTTGTTAGCAATTCCTCTAATAATTTCTCTTGAGTTAATAGTACAGAAACCTTCGAGTCGTCTAACATATATTCAATCCGTTCTTGGGGATAATTAGGATCGATGGGAACATAAGCACCTCCTGCTTTTAATATCCCTAATAATCCAATAATCATCTCGACAGAACGCTCGACACATATCCCTACTAATGTATCTGGTTTAACTCCTAATTTCTGCAAATAATTGGCTAACTGATTGGCTTTTTGATTCAGTTCTTCATAGGTTAACTGTTCCTCTTCATACACCACTGCTACTGCATCAGGGGTTCTTTCTACCTGTTCTTCAAATAATTCATGAATACATTTATCTTTGGGATATTCTGCTGCTGTATTATTCCATTCCACTAACATTTTATGTTCTTCTCTTTCTGTTAATAGAGGTAATTTTGTAACTTTTTCCTCTGGATTTGTTATTATGCTTTCAAGCAGAGTAACAAGGTTTCCTGATAAGAATTCTATGCTTTCATCAGAAAAGTAGCTAGGATCATAAAAAGTTTTTATCTCCAACCCTTTGTTAATAGAAACTAATAAACTTAATGGGTAGTTCGTTTGCTCAAAAACCCTTAAAATATTAATTTCTATATTACTAGCAGATGATCTTAGAGATTCATCTATTGGATAATTCTCAAATACTAAAATACTGTTAAATAAAGCTCTTTCTGGAGACACTTCACTCCATGCTTTTATTTGTACCAAGGGAGTATAAGAATATTGTTCCCGTTCTACTTGATCAGTCCTAAGATTTTGTAACCAAGGAATCACTGTTGCATTTTCAGGAATTTTAACTCTGACGGGTAACGTATTGATAAATAACCCGACCATTGATTCTACATCTGTTAATTCAGGGGAACGACCCGATACAGTTGCCCCAAAAACAACATCTGATTCGCCACTGTAGCGACTCAAAATAATTCCCCAAACCCCTTGAATAATCGTATTAAGGGTAAGCCTATTTTTTCGAGCAAACTGATTCAAATTTTCAGTAAATTCCTTTGACAGTTTCTGAGTTTGTGATTGACGAGAACTTTCTAGTTTAGTTTTTGAAGATACTAATGACTCAATCATCAAAGAAGTCGGAACAGTAAATCCTTGAAGATTATTTCTCCAAAAAGTTTCTGCTTTGTTTAAATCTTGTTTTTGTAACCAAGCAATATAATCTCGGTATGGTCGAGGTTTAGGTAAACGACAGGTTTGTTTTTGGCAATAGGCTTCATAAAAAGTCAGAACTTCTTTAAAAAGAATAGGTAAGCACCAACCATCGCATAGAATATGATGGTGACTCCAAACAAAATAATAGGATTGTTCAGTGATTTGAATCAGACGACAACGCATCAAAGGAGCTTTTTTGAAATCAAACCCTTGCTGTCTATCTTCCTTTAAGAATTCATCAAATTTTGTTTTTTGCTCGTCTAAAGAAAAAGATTGCCAATCGGAAAAAGTCCAAGGCAATTTGACCTGCTTACGCACAACTTGAAGTGGCTGTTTCCTATTTTCCCAAATAAATATAGTCCGTAAAATAGGATGACGGTCAACAATTTTTTGCCAAGCTTGTTGAAAAGAATTAATATTTAACTGACCTTTGATTTCGAGACTAAACTGCTCAAAATAAACAGATGATCCAGGATCATAGAGTGAATGAAAGAGCATTCCCTCTTGCATAGGAGAGAGAGGATAAATGGCTTCTATATTTTTTTCTTTGTTTTTCTGAGGACTATTAACCATAAGTTTTTTAACAATTTAAAGGTCTGCTAAAAGATCATCAAGTTCTTGTTGATCTAGATCAATTTCAGGAAAATCAGAGGGAGTAAAACCACCAGACTCATCTGATAAACAATGCTTAATAAGAAATTGCAAATTTTCCAGATAATTCAAGGCTAATTTTTCAATTGTTTCTGGATGATGCAAATTTTTGCTGTAAGTCCAAGTAATTTTTAGTTGCTCCTCCATAATTATACTATTTATATCAATTAAATGTTTTCTCTGGCCTTCTTCACTGTGTAATAAACCACTGGGTTCTGTAGCGAATTTTAAAATTGGCGGTGAGTTAATGATATTATCAACTTGTCCCAAATAATTAAAGCTAACTTGAGGTTGGGGGATTTGTTTTAAAGATTGTTTTATTTTGTCATCTGAACTTAAATAACGTAAAATACCGTAACCGATACCTTTTTGGGGAATCTGTCGCAATTGTTCTTTAATTTCTTTAATCGCTTCTCCTGGATTATTTGTTCCTTGTTTTCCTAAGCTTAAATTTACCGGAAAAATGCTAGTCAACCAGCCTACGGTTCTCGATAAATCAATTTCCTCAAATAAGTCTTCCCTTCCATGTCCCTCTAAATCTAATCGTAATGATTTGTGTTTTGTCCACTGCTCAAAGGTCAATACTAATGCTGTGAGCAAAATCTCGTTAATTTGGGTATTATAGGCGGCAGGAACTTCTTTTAATAATGTGTCTGTTTCCTCTGGGGTTAAGGCAATGGTTATATCCCCAGTTGATACTTCTGTATTTTGAATACTATCACCCTCATAATCAAGAGGTAAATCGGCTCTTACCATACTTTGACTTTGCCAATAATCTAACTCAGCTTTTAAGGCATCAGAGTGAGCGTATTCAAGGAGTTTATTACCCCATTGTCGATAAGATGAGGTTTTAGAGGGTAATGCTATATCTCGCCCTTGAGTTAATTGATTATAAGCTGTGACTAAGTCTTCTAATAAAATTCGCCAGGATACTCCATCCACTGCTAAATGGTGAATCACAATTAATAAACGACTCGGTTGCTTGTCTCCTAAATCAAACAGTACGACTCTTACTAATTCTCCCTTACTTAAATTGAGGCTTTTTTGGGCTTGGTTGGCTTCTGTTTTAATAATGTTGGACTGTTGAGAACTTTTTATATTTGCTAAGTCTTTGACTTCTACAGTGAAATCTGTATGCAGTTTTTGATAACTTTGTTGCCACCTATCTGCTATTTTTTCATATTTGAAGCGTAATGTGTCGTGATGCTGTAAAAGACCTTTGAGTGCTTGACTTAATTGTTCATGATTAATGTTACTTCTTACTTCCAATAAAACTGCTTGATTCCAATGGTGGACTTCGGGTAAATTTTGTTCAAAAAACCAATGTTGAATCGGGGTTAAAGGAGCTACTCCTGTCAAGATTCCTTGTTCTACTTCTAATTCTTCTGATTCTTGCGTTACTGTGGCTAACTGGGCAATGGTTTGATGTTCAAATAATTGCTTAGGCGTAATTTTTAGACCTGCTTGTTTGGCACGGGCGACAATTTGAATGGTGAGGATTGAATCGCCCCCTAATTCAAAGAAATTGCTGTTAATACTTATTTGCTCTAGTCGTAATACCTCAGACCACACCTGCGCTAGGATTTGTTCTGCATGAGTAGAAGGAGGGAGAAAATCTGCTTGTGCTACGGCTGAAAAGTCCGGTGTGGGTAAAGCTTTACGGTCAAGTTTCCCATTAGGGGTCAATGGTAGTTTTTCTAAGAGGACAAAGGCACTGGGTATCATGTAATCTGGCAGTTGTGCCTTGAGATAGTTTCTTAAGGTTTGATTTAAGCTATCTTCTGCCACATCTTGGGTCACAAGGTAAGCAACTAATCTTTTGTTTCCTGGTTGGTCTTCTCTGGCAATAACAACACTTTCTCTAATCTCAGGATGGTTGCTTAGTTGAGCTTCTATTTCCCCTAGTTCGATTCTAAAGCCTCTTATTTTTACTTGATGGTCTATCCTTCCTATATATTCAATATTTCCATCCGGTAAATAACAGCATAAATCTCCTGTTTTGTAGAGTTTTCCTTCGCCGAAGGGATTAGGGATAAATCTTTCGGCGGTTAATTCTGGGCGGTTTAGATACCCTTTGCCAACCTGAACTCCTCCAATATGCAGTTCTCCTGACACTCCAATGGGTACTGGTGTTAATTGTTGGTCAAGAATATACAGTTGGGTATTGCTAACTGGACGGCCTATTGGTACTATGCTTTTTCCTATCTCTTGACGACAATTCCAAAAACTAACATCTATTGCTGCTTCTGTTGGTCCATAAAGGTTATGAAGTTCACTATTTAATTTTTGGCTAAATTTCTGTTTCAAGTCAAAGGGTAAGGCTTCTCCACTGCAAATAACCCGTTTGATACTGTGACAGTTACTTACCTCTTTTTCTTCTAAAAATACTTGTAACATTGAAGGGACAAAATGTAGGGTGGTCACTTTTTTATTTTCAATTAATTCTCTTAAATAATTACTATCTTTATGTCCTTCTGGTTTAGCAATAACTAAGCTGGCTCCCGTTCCTAATGTCCAAAAGAATTCCCACACGGAAACATCAAAACTAAAGGGGGTTTTTTGCAATACTCTATCATCCTGGTTTAACTTATAGGTGTTCTGCATCCATAATAAACGATTGACGACTCCATTATGAGCGTTCATTGCACCCTTGGGTCTTCCAGTTGACCCAGAAGTATAAATAATATAAGCGAGATTTTCTGAGGTTACTTCTTGCTCTAGATTAATGTTACTTTCACTATCTATTTCTGAACCATTTTCCTCCCAAGTAATCACTCTTGATTTTGTTTCAGGGAGTATTTTTGTTAATTTCTCTTGAGTTAATAGTACAGAAACTGCCGAATCCTGCAACATATATTTTATTCTGTCTGTTGGATAATTCGGGTCAATAGGAACATAAGCTCCTCCAGCTTTTAATATCCCTAATAGTCCGATTACCATCTCCAGAGAACGCTCAACACATATCCCTACTAAAGTATCTGGTTTAACTCCTGATTTCTGTAAGTAATGAGCTAATTGATTCGCTTTTTGGTTCAATTCTTGATAGGTTAATTGTTCCTCTTCATACACCACCGCTACTGCATTTGGTGTCTTTTTAACCTGTTCTTCAAACAGTTGATGGATACATTTATCTTGGGGATACTCTACTGCTGTATTATTCCATTCTACTAATAATTTATATTCTTCTCTTTCTGTTAACAGAGGCAACTTAGATACTTTTTCTTGAGGATTTGCTACCATTGCTTCTAATAGCACTTGAAAATGCCCCATCATTCTGGTGATGGTTTTCCTTTCAAATAAATCTGTATTATACTCCCAATTGACCTTTAAACCTTGCTCTGTCTCAATTACAAATAAGCTTAAGTCAAATTTAGCAATACCTCTATCAACTTCTATGGTCGATACAGTTAACTCTGGTAACTTCAATTCTTCTGTTGGGGCATTTTGTAAAACGAAGGCAACCTGGAATAAAGGTGCATGACTCATATTCCGTTCTGGTTGAAGTTCTTCGACCAGTTTTTCAAAAGGAATATCCTGATGAGTATAAGCTTCTAAACAAGTTTTTTTTACCTGTTTAATCAACTCTGTGACACTAGGATTATCCTCTAGATTTACTCTCATTACTAAGGTATTCAGAAAAAAACCAATGAGAGGCTCGATTTCAGAACGTTTGCGGTTAGCAATAGGAGAACCAAGTGTTATGTCCTCTTGTCTTGAGTAACGAGAGAGGAGAACACTAAAAGCACTCAAGAGAGTCATAAATAACGTAGCATCCAATTGCTGAGTTAGTTGGTTAAGTTTTTGCGTTAGTCTCTGACTCAGGCTAAATTTTTCTGTTGCCCCTTCAAATGTTTGTACGGGAGGTCTAGGATAGTCTAGGGGGAGTTCTAATAAAGGAGATAATCCTGAAAGTTTCTTCTTCCAGTAATCAAGTTGATTTTGTAATCTCTCTTGTGATAACCACTCCCTTTGCCAAACAGCATAATCAGCATATTGCACCTTCAATTCTGGTAGAGGAGAGGGTAAATTGGCTTGATAAGCTTGATAAAGTCTTGAGAATTCCTTAATTAAAACCCCAAATGACCAACCATCACAAACAATATGGTGCATGATGACCAGTAAGTTATGGCTGGTATCTCCTAACTTCACAAGAATAACCCTTAACAGTAAATCTTTTTCTAAGTCAAAGGGTAATTGAAATTGATTAAAGGCTATTTCTTGCCAAGTTTCTTGTTGTTTTTCGGGGGATAATTGTGAGATATCTATTTTCTCTAAATACAAATTTGGTGTTTCATTAATTACCTGATAGGGTTCACCATTAATTGTTTGTATATTAGTCCGAATAACTTCATGTCTTCTGACAATTTCTTCTAAAGATTTTTGTAAGATTTTTACGTCTAAACTGCCTTCAAGATGAACGGCTCCTCCTTCATTGTAGGCAACGTTTCCATCTTCTAATTGTTCAAGAATCCACAATCTTTGTTGAGAAAAGGATAAAGGCAAATTTTTAGAACGAGGAACCGGCTTAATGGGTATATTAATTCTAGAAGAGTCTAATTGATTTTGTTGTAGAAACTGTATAATTTCTTCTTTTCTTTCTGCTAATTCATTCTTAATTTCAGGGGTCAGTTTTCCTTTAGAAGCTCGACAACGTAACCGTCCTTCCTCTATCCAAAGTTTTATATCTAAGTCGACTAAATGTTCTAAAAATTCTTCTAGAGATTTCATAGCTCAAATTCCTCCATATCATCCGATGATTCTTGTGATTCTGGTGATAAATTCCTTAGTTTTTGTATAGTTGAACGAGTTTGACTAATTTGTTCAGCTAAATCAATAATTTCTGGCTTTTCAAACAAGACATTGAGACACAACTCCATGGTAAAAACTTCCCGAATACGAGAAATTACTTGCGTCGCTAAAATTGAATTCCCTCCTAATTCAAAAAAGTTGTCATAAATACCGACTTTCTCTCTTTTCAGCACTTCCTGAAAAATCAAGGCTAATTGCTCTTCTATCTCATTACGAGGAGCAACAAACTCTCTTGACTCTTTAGAACTTTCCTGTTTTTTCTTATGGACAATTAGCTCTAAAACTTTACTCGGATTTTGTAATCCCTTAGCAATTTGATTCATCAACTCTGAACGAGCTTGTATCTTTGCTGTTGAAGAGTTACTCGCTAATTCTTTTTCTTGCTCTAAATTTACTTTTTCTTCCGGTTCAAACTTCAGATTAATCACCCTTTCTACAGCTAACTCAAATATCCATCCTGTTTCTGTTTTCTGTTTTTCCTCTTGACCTACTGCTTCTAAAAAGTCTAATACTGGTTGATTTTTAGATGTCTTTTCATAAGCTAAATTAACTTGATTTAGCTGCTTTTCCTGGGCAGTTTTCCCCAAAAATTTCAACATTTCATACTCTACTCCTCTACCCAAGACCCGACAACTTAAGAGAAATGTATCTACTTTTAGCACTTCTTGGTCACCCTCAAATAATAATACTCCTACTAATCCATAATCCCCAAACCTGTCTTTTACTCTCACTCCAACCCCTTCTAATTTTTCTTGCTTCAATAATTGAGCAATTTCTTTTTCACTGCGTCTGATGGTTGTTAAATTAAATTGATTAGTTCTTTGGGTCAACTGGGAGATTCTTGGTAAGTCTTCTGTTTTGATAGAACTAATTTCCAGTTGTAAGTCCAAACTTGCTAAAAAATCCCTAAACGTTAGGGTCTGCTCTTTTAATTTCTCCCTTGCTATTTGTTGCTGATACATCTGTGTCCGTTTTTGGTCTTCTTCTGTCATTTTATTGACATCTAATGGCCACAAATGTTTTAACCATTGGGGTATATCTTCGCCATTTTCTGGCAGTTGCAAGGCTAACACTTCGGGACAATTTGCTGTCACTTCAGCGCATTCAACTGGGTTATCATCAATGAAGATAAAACTGTCTAGTCCTAGGTTTAATTCTGTTGCTAGAGCTTTGAGATTGGCTGATTTAGGTTGCCAGTTAATTTTCGATGCCACGATATGCCCTTTTTTCAGGGGCATTTCTTCATGATAATCAAACACACTCCAGACATCTTCCTCATTATTCTTACTACACAAACATAGAAGTTTTCCTGCTTTTTGTTGTTCGACTAAAAAGCTTTGCAATCCTTGACGATTATTGTCAATGGTGACCCCTTTTGCTCCTTCTTCACCACTGACTCCACTCCAAAGGGTATTGTCGCAATCAAGGACTATCACTTTGTAGGGAGCTTGTTTAATTGTGTAAATTTTACGTGCTATGGCGGTTCCCAATGCGGTATAAAAGGTTTCTGTATAAGGGATATGTCCTAATTCATCCCTGTTTTGATCATAATAATCTTCTACTGGATAGGTTGCTTGAATATCTTGGGAGGTTATTAAGTAAAGGTTACTTTGATGTTTGAGTTGCGTTTCTAAGGAATTCTCTATCCTTAACAGAAAATTTGCCTGTTTTGCGTTGCTTAAAACAGATGGGGATGGGGGACAAATCCCTACAATTAAAGGTGCTTGATTTGTTTGACTGGCTTGTTGAATAGCAGTGATTAATTCTTGGCTGGTTTGTTGTATTTTTTCTAACCAAATTTGTTGGTCTTGTTTCTTTTCTTCAAATCTTACCCAGTCTTCTAATCTGATTAGGATTATATTAATTCCTTCCTCATTTTTGCTTGTCTCGCTGTTAGGATTTAGGAGTTCTTGAAAGACTTGATTGTAGGCAGTAAATGTTACCTTTGATGATAGGTTTAATTTTTCCATCCAATAGTTTATGCTTTCTTCTATTGGTTCTGCTGTAAACGTTGAACTAATAATGATTAACTGAGTTGCTTGAGCTAGTTTCGCTAGCCTAATTTTTTCTTCAAGTTTTTGCGGTAAAACAAATTCTGCGATGGGGCGTTCTTTATCTTTAATAATTCTTTCAAGGATATTTAAGTAAAACCCAACCAGTAAATTAATTGTCTCTTCGTTAAATAAATCAGTGTTATAAGACAAGAATCCTTGCATGATGTTCTCTATTTTTTGCAAGGTTAAAGTTAAATAGAATTCTGTTATCCCTTCTTCTTGTCTTTGCCCTGGATAAACTTCTGATAGTAGGTCTATATCCAGTTGTCTAGCTGGATGAAGTTTCTGTTCAATAAAGTTAAAAAGAACTTGGAAAACTGGGTTATAGGATAAATTTCGTTCTGTTTGAACTGCTGCTACAATTTCAGATAAAGGAAGCGCCTTATGATTATAAGCATCCAATACAACCTGGTTAACTTTATTAATAAAATCTGCACAAGTTGGATTACCTGATAAATCAAACCGAAGGATCAGGGGATAAGCAAAAAAGCCAATCAAGGATTCTAATTCAGTCCGATTACGATTAGCAATTGGGGAACCAATAATCACATCTTCTTGATCACTATACCGACTAAGAAGAATAGCAAAACTTGATAAAAGCATTGTGAAAACTGTCACCTTAAGTTGCTTACTTACTTGTTCCAATGAAGCAACTAAGTGATCAGGTATATTTAGGATAACTGTCTTAGAAGCTGCCACTCTAGATGAACTAACTCTATCTGTTGGAAGTTCTAGTTTCAGTGATGAATCACTAAGATTTTTATCCCAAAAGTCTACTTGATTCTTTTTTACTTCTTGGGTTAAATAATTCTTTTGCCATACAGCATAATCAACATATTGAATAGATAATTCTGGTAGTATTGGTATTGATTGATTAATAATAGATTGATAAATAATTGATAACTCATGTAACAAAATTTCGACAGACCACTCGTCACAGACAATGTGATGAGTTTGAATAAGCAAAATATGAAACTCACAGCTTAAGTTTAACAACTTCATCCGAATTAATGGAGCAATTGCTAAGTCAAAATAATCCTTTTCTGCTTCTTTAATTAATTGTTTAACCTTTGAGAGTTGTTCAGACTCTGATAATTTTTCTAAACTGACAATAGGCAATGTTACATCAATCTTCGGTAAAACAAATTGAACTGGTTGACCTTCAACTGATTTAAAAATAGTGCGTAAAGACTCATGACGCTCAATAATTTTGTTAAAGCTTTTCTCTAAAGCTATGGAGTCTATATCTCCTCGAACAACAAAGGACATAGTAAAATTGTGGGCTGTACTTTGTCTATCTAACTGATGAAGAAACCAGAGTCTTTCTTGATCAAAAGATACAGGAAAGTAAGAAATATCTTCTCTTGACAACTTCTTAATTGGTTGATTAACTTGGGAAACAGCTAGTTGTGCTTTGGATAAAAAATCAATGATTTTTGGTTTGTTTTCAATGATTTTTTTTCTGAGTTTAGGTGTTAATTTCCCCTCTGGTGCTTGATATTTTAATGAATTATTTTCAACCCATAGCCTAATCCCTGAATTTCTAATTTCTGATAAAATTTCATTGATATTGGTCATAGTTCTCCTTCCTCTAACTTAATATTTTCTGTTGTTATTAACTCAGACTGCCCCTGGGCAGCCCATAATAAACCATCCAAATATTCAGCCAAACCTTTGACAGTTGCTTGTTCAAATAAACTACTCAAAGAAATTTCGATTGACAAAGTCTTACTTAATCGATTAATCACTTTAGTTGCCAATAAAGAATTACCTCCTAACTCAAAAAAGTTATCATAAATACCTATAGTTTCAATTCCGAGACTGGCGGACCATATATCGATTATAGTTTGTTCTGTTGCTGTTTGTGGAGGAACGTAACTTTTAATGGTTGGTGTAAAATCGGGAGTCGGTAAAGCTCGGCGGTTAACTTTTCCATTAGGTGTTAAAGGTAGTTCCTCTAACATCAGAAATGTACTGGGAACCATATAATCAGGCAGTTTAGTTTTGAGGTATTCTCGTAAAGTTTCAGGCAGAATAGGCTGTGTGGAAACGCAGTAGGCAACTAAACATTTATTTTCTTGTTCTTTCGTAGCAATAACAACACTTTCTTTTATGTCAGGATGACTAACAAGACTGGCTTCGATTTCCCCTAATTCGATTCTAAATCCTCGGAGTTTAATTTGATAGTCTATTCTGCCAAGATATTCAATATTGCCATCCTCTAAATGTCTACATAAATCACCTGTTTTATAGAGCAAAGTATCTTCATCAAAGGGATTGGGAATAAACTTGGCTTCCGTCAGTTCAGGTTGGTTGAGATATCCCTTTCCCACTTGTACGCCACCAATATGCAACTCTCCTTTCACCCCAATGGGAACGGGTTGAAGATGAGCATCTAAAATATACAGTTGTGTATTAGCCACTGGACGACCAATAGGTACTTTTTTCAGAGGATGATGGTGTTGACATTGCCAATAGGTCACGTCGATCGCCGCCTCGGTTGGGCCATATAGATTGTGTAGTTCACAATTTAGATACTCAAAAAACCTTTCTTGAAGATCATAGGGTAGTGCTTCTCCACTACAAATCACCCGTTTTAGGGATTTACATTGAACGACCTCAACATCTTCTAGAAAAATTTGTAACATTGAAGGGACAAAATGAAGGCTTGTAATCTGTTGTTGCTGAATTAGTTTAATGAGATATTTGCTATCACGATGTCCTCCTGGTTGAGCCATCACTAATTTTGCCCCTATCAACAGTGGCCAGAAAAACTCCCAGACAGAAACATCAAAACTAAAAGGGGTTTTTTGTAAAACACGATCGCCTTCATTTAATTGATAGGTTTCTTGCATCCATAATAGACGATTAACAATCCCACTATGCTTATTCATAGCTCCTTTGGGTTTACCTGTAGACCCGGAAGTATAAATCATATAAGCTAGGTTGTCAGCCGTAATTGATATATCCAAATTAGAATTTTGTTCTTCATTGATAGTTGACCAATCTTGATCTAAACAAATTACCTTGGCCTCAGATTTAGGTAATTTATTCAGTAAAGATGATTGAGTTAATAAAACTTCAACCTGAGAGTCAGCGATCATATATGATAAACGTTCATCAGGATACTCAGGATCTATGGGAACATAAGCGCCTCCTGCTTTGAGAATACCTAATAAACCTACTACCATCTCTAAAGAACGTTCGACACAAATCCCGACTAAGGTATCTGGCTCAATTCCTAATTTTCGCAAATAATGGGCTAGTTTATTAGCTTTCTGATTGAGTTGTTGATAGGTTAATTTTTGCTCTTCAAAGATTACAGCTACATTTTTAGGTGTGACAGAAACTTGAGATTCTATCAATTGCGGTAAGGTTTTTTCTAAAGGATAATTTCTTTGAGTTTGATTCCATTCTACTAATATTTGCTGTTGCTCTGATTTAGGCAATATTGATAAATTTTGCAGTTTCTTTTGAGGAGAATCGACTAAAGTTTGCAAAACTGACTGGAAATATTTCAATAATCTCTGAATCGTATTTAGTTCAAATAAATCTGTACTATAATCACAAGACAAATAAGTTATTTCTGATTTTTCATAAACTTCAAACTTTAAATCTAAAACTACAAATTGATGTTCAAATGAAATAGTTTCAACTACTAGATCAGAACCAAAGACGGGAGCAACGGGAAAATTATGTAATAATAAAGCAACGTTATAAATAGGATTATGATCTAAACGACGTTCAAGATTTAAGGCTTCAACAATTTTTTCAAAGGGACATTCTTGATGAGTATAAGCTTCTAAAATCGTTTGATTTTCCTGTTGTAATATATCTAACAAAGTTTGCCGAGCTGATAGTTGAGAACGCAAAGCAAGAAAGTTCATAAAGCATCCCATCAAAGACTCAATTTCTGAGCGATCGCGTCCTGCTATTACGGTTCCTATAACTAAATCAGATTGGCCTGTCCACTTATAAAGTAACATTTTCAAGGCGGCCATGAATAAAGTAAATAAAGTCACTCCTTGACTTTGACTTAGTTTTTTGAGACTTTTTATTAAGCTTGTAGGTAGTTCAATTTGATAGTTAGAACCCTGAAAAGTTTGAATTGGGGGACGAATTTTATCTGTTGGTAGTTCTAAAATAGGTGGTGCATTGCGCAACTGTTTTTGCCAATAATCAACTTGATTTTTTAGGTTTTCATCAGTAAACCATTCTCTTTGCCATTGAGCAAAATCTCCATATTGGATTGGTAAGGGTTCTAATGGTGATGGTTTTCCTTGACAAAAATTTCCGTAAACTTGAGATAGTTCTCTAATAAAAATTTCTTTCGACCAACCATCTGTCATAATATGGTGCATTGAGACAATTAAAACATAGGATTGAGGAGAAATACAAAATAAAATGTATCTTAATGGTGGAGACTTTTTTAAATCAAAAGGAATGAGTAGTTCTTCAATAATATGGGATGTTATTTCTTCCTCTGAAGCGGATAGTAATTCAACAATTTTAAGAGATAGAGAATATTCAGGCAAAATTGCTTGAACTGGATTTTCATCTAGAAAGGCAAAGGTGGTTCTTAAAATTTCATGGCGATTGATTAGTTCTTGTAAAGCTTTGGATAAATTATCTATATCTACTAATCCAGAAATTTTTACAACAATTGGGGAATTATAGGCAATACTATGATTTGTGATTTTATCCAGTAGCCACAAACGCTCTTGAGCAAAAGAAGTAGGCAAGATAAAAAGTTCTTCTTCTTCATTTATTAAGTTACTATTTTCAGATTCGTTTAACATTTTCTGTGACTTAACATTCATAATTTTTATGGGTCATATTCTTAAGTTATCTAAATTTAGAAGAGTTAGTAAGTTGAGCGATTATTCTAAGTTTGAGCGTTTAATTTTTCGTGTTTGACGAGATACAGCAGAAATAGAAGGGATAGAAGGAGTTGATACCTTCGCTGAATGACTTTTTTGAGTTTCAATGACTTGTGAGAATTGCCCAATTGTAGGAGATTCAAAAAGTTGAGGGATAGGAATTTCTACCTGAAAATCATCTCTAACTCTTGACATAATTTTACCAGCTATTAAGGAATGTCCCCCCAATTCAAAGAAGTTATCATTAATCCCAATCCGATTAATTTTTAGCACTTCTCCCCAGATTGATGCCAGCATTTCTTGAGTAGGGGTTTGGGGTGCAATAAACCCTTCTTGATCTCTATTACTCCAATCAGGGGAAGGTAGGGCTTTGCGGTCTATTTTACCGTTGGGAGTTAAGGGCAGTTTTTCCAAGAAAACAAAAGCACTAGGAATCATGTAGTCGGGTAATTTCTTTTTCAGGAAATCCCGCAGGTCAGGAATCTTGATCTCTTCTGTCTGAGGCACGATATAAGCAACTAATCGTTTATTTCCAGGTTCATCTTCTCTAGCAATAACAACACTTTCTCTAATTTCAGGATGGTTACTTAATTGAGCTTCTATTTCTCCTAGTTCAATTCTAAAACCTCTAATTTTTACTTGATGGTCTATTCTTCCTATGTATTCAATATTTCCATCGGGTAAATAACGGCATAAATCTCCTGTTTTATAGAGTTTTCCTTCGCCGAAGGGATTAGGGATAAATTTTTCGGTGGTTAATTCTGGTCGGTTTAGATATCCTCTGGCTAAACCGTCTCCTCCTATGTGTAATTCTCCTGCTACTCCAATAGGAACCGGTTGCAAGTTTGAATCTAATATATAAATTTGAGTATTATCAATGGGATGTCCTATGGGTTGTGCTGATTCTGTTGATTCTGCTCCATTGGATGATTGTCTAACCAAATAACTAGATGACCAGATGGTTGTTTCAGTCGGTCCATATACATTCCAAATCTCTTGAGTTTTGTCTCGCAGTTCAGAGACTAATGAACCAGGTAAAGCTTCTCCTCCACATAAAATTTTTAAGTTAGATTTTCCTCTCCACTTAGCTGCTATAAGCATTCGCCAAGTCGCGGGGGTTGCTTGCATAATCGTCGCTGATGATGTTTGTAATAAATCAGCTAATTCTTTTCCATCAGATGCTATTTCCTGACTTGCTAAAATAATTTTTCCTCCCACACTCAGGGGTAAATATAATTCTAGACCAGCAATATCAAAAGAAATCGTTGTTACTGCTAACAGGTTATCTTCTTGGCTTAGCCCTGGTTGTTTACTCATTGACTTGAGAAAGTTCATCAATGATTGATGTTCTATTTGCACCCCTTTGGGTTTTCCCGTTGAACCTGATGTATAGATGACATAGGCTAGATTTTTGGCGTTAAGTAATGAAGGAACATTCTTTACGGAATTTTGAAAAATATTTTCTTTTTCTTCTTCCCAAGAAATCACTGGAATTTTTATTTCTTTTAATTGATTGTTTAAATGTTGCTGCGTTAACAGAACTTCCATGTTTGAATCTTGGATAACATAAGAAATTCGTTCTTTTGGATAATTAGGATCGATAGGTACATAAGCTCCTCCTGCTTTTAATATCCCTAACAATCCTATTAACATCTCCACAGAACGCTCTATACATATCCCCACTAATGTATCTGGTTTAACCCCTAATTTCTGTAAATAATGTGCCAACTGATTGGCTTTTTGATTGAGTTCTTGATAGGTTAATTCTTCCTCTTTATACACTACTGCTACTGCATCTGGTTTCTTTTTTACCTGTTCTTCAAACAATTGATGGATACATTTATTTTTGGGATAATCGACTGCTGTATCGTTCCATTCTACTAATATTTTATGTTCTTCTCTTTCTGTTAATAGAGGTAACTTGGCTACCTTTTCTTGAGGATTCGCAACAATCCCCTTTAATAATACCTGAAAATGCGAAACCATCCGATTAATTGTGTCTTCGTCAAATAAATCGGTATTATATCCCCAACTTCCTTTAAGTTTTTTTGCTGTTTCAAGAACTATTAGAGATGTATCAAAATCTGAGCCTCTTTGTTCGCTTGTTAAAGGATCTACAATTAGTTTCTCGATGTTAACATTTTCTTTTTCCAATTGCTCATTTTGACGAGGACGATCCCAAGCTAATGATACCTGAAATAAAGGCGAACGACTTGGATCTCGAACAGGTTGTAATCTTTCAACTAATAAGGGAAAGGGGAAATCACTATTTTCTAAAGCCTCTAAAACAATAGTACGAGTCCGAGACAATAATTCCTTAAAACTGGGGTTCCCTGATAGATTTCCTCGTAAAACTACAGGGTTGACAAAATAACCAATGATATTCTCCAATTCCGAGTTATTACGATTTACCAAGGGGGAACCAATGAGAATATCCTCTTGTCCTGAATAACGAGATAATAAAACCTGAAAAGCTGCCAAAACAGTTACATAAAGCGTCACCCCTTCTGATTTAGCTAACTCTCTTAGCTGATGGGTTAATTCCTCATCAAGCTCAAAATAATAAGTTTCTCCATTATAGGTTTGTACAGGAGGACGAGGTCGATCCGTCGGTAAATTCATTATT
Source organism: Crocosphaera sp. (assembly GCF_030064895.1). Classification (GTDB taxonomy): domain Bacteria; phylum Cyanobacteriota; class Cyanobacteriia; order Cyanobacteriales; family Microcystaceae; genus Crocosphaera. The sequence continues at coordinate 26,831 of NZ_JASJEB010000049.1, forward strand.
GGCAATTCACCTGATAATTTTTGTTGCCAATATTGCCATTGTTTTTCACCTTCACGACTTGCTAATTGCTTCTTTTCCCGTTGAACATAATCTTTATAGGTACCTGTTAATGGCTTTAAAGATGGGTTTTGATTTTCTTGTAAGGCATTATAAATAATTTCTAATTCATTAACTAGAATTTCAAAAGACCAAAACTCTGCTGCAATATGATGAATTGTTAAAACTAAGATGGGAAGTTTATTACCATCAGAAAATGTCAATAAACTAACTCGAAATAAATCTCCTATCTCTAGATTAAATGGTCTATCTGCTTCTTGGTTTATCCATTCACTAATCTCTGAATCACTCCAACTAGAAGCATCAATAACCTGAAACGATAAAGGGAGATCCGAACAAAACTGTTGAAGTGGTTTACCTTCTTGTGTTATGTACTTAGTTTTCAGTGCTGGATGACGTTTTGTTAAAAACTCAAAGGACTTTTTTAGAATTTCATAATCTATACTTTTCCGAATTTTAGCTGTATATAACAAATTATATGCAACACTTTCTGGAGCAAGTTCATAAATAAACCAAAGAGCTTGTTGTCCATAGGATAAAGGAAACTTTATATTTTTTTTGTTAGCTTTCTCCTTGAGAATCTTGGCTAACATCTCTCTTTTCTTTTGAGGAGATAAATCATCAAGTGATTTGTTCATTTTTCTTGATATTTAATAATTTTAATCGTGTAAATAATTAGGTTTAAGTGTTTGTTATGAAGTAATAGGACAGCTTTCAGAAAAAGTTGTTAGTGATAGACCTGTTTCTTTTGCTGCCCAAATATATTATACTATACCAGAAATTAGTAAATCTGGAGTTTTCGACAGCCAGAGAGGATAATTTTGAAGATAAAGTTTTTTATGCATCACCTTATTACTAATCAATATCCTCCTCTTCTTCAGTTAACATTGTACTCAAAAGACTCACAACTTGGGCATCAGATAACTCATTAAGGCTATGTAAAAGTTCCTCTTCCGTCAGTTGTTCTATAGTTGTTTCTGACATTTTCTCTATTTGACTGTTTACGGCGGATTCAGATAGTTTTTCCTCTAGATAATGAGCAACTTTTACAGGATTCTGCCCAGACATTATTTGACTAACGGGAATATCTATTTTTAAATCAGTTTTCACCCTATTTCTAAGTTCCATCGCCATTAAGGAGTCCATCCCCATCATATTAAGTGAACTGTTTAAATTAATTTGATCGGGAGCTAGTTTTAAAGCCAGGCAAATTTGTTGCTGTAGATATCCTGTAACAACTTCTAATCTGCCTTCAGGAGACGCAGAATCTATCTGAATTAACCAGTCTTTTTTTAGAAATGATCTATCTCCTTCACTATAGCTAAAACCATCAAAAGAAGAAAGTACATCTGATAAAATAGGTAAAGCTTTTTTCTGTGAAGATTTCGCAAATGTCTGCCAATCAATTGAGAAAACTCCTATTTCCCCTTTATTACAATCAATCAATGTTCCTAAAGCTTTTAGTCCTTGTTCTACAGAAATAAAGTAAATACCCTGTTTTTCTATGTTTTCTCGTTGATATTGTTGTAGTTCGCTTGCCATTCCCCCCTCTGCCCAAGGTCCCCAATTAATGCTTAAGGCTGGTTTTCCTTCTTGATGACGATAATGAGCCAAACTATCCATAAATTGATTAGCTGCTGCATAATTACTTTGTCCAGGGGAACCTAATAAGGAGGCAACTGAAGAAAAGAAGATACAAAAATCGAGGGAATAATCCTCGGTTAATTGATGTAAATTCCAGGCTCCTTCAATCTTAGGAGACATCACTTTTTCAAATTTTTGCCAATTTTGCTTTAACAAAACACCATCATCTAAGGTTCCTGCCGTATGAATAATTCCTTTTAGGGGAGGCATTTGTGACTCTATTGTCTTCAATACTTCTTTCATGGCTTCCTCATCACCCACATCTGCTGACATTATCTCAACATTGACCCCCTGTGCTGTCATTTGATTTAAAATACTTTGAGCTTTACTCGTAGGCTTTCGTCTTCCAATTAAGGCTAGATATTTAACCCCTTTTTCCACCATCCATTGAGCTACTTTTAATCCTAATGCTCCTAGTCCCCCCGTAATTAAATAAGTTTTATCTGAGTATATAGTTAAGGGTTTATTCTCAGAAATATTGGTTTTCACTAAACGAGAAACATATCTTTTACTTGCCCGAAAAGCAATTTTATCTTCTCCTTGGGAATTCTCAATTTCTGATAGCAACTGGTTTATTTCTTGGTCTGAGGTACTGATATCTAAATCAACCATTCCTCCCCACCAGTCGGGAAACTCCAAAGCCAGAACTTTTCCCATTCCCCACAGAGGAGATTGCGCGACAGATAAAGAGGTTTTTTCTGATTCAATCGGCTGTACTCCCCTAGTTACTAACC
>NZ_JASJEB010000133.1 GCF_030064895.1 Crocosphaera sp.
ATCTGTTATATCTGACGGATAAGAACGTCTCTTCATAAAACTGTCATAAAAACTTATTCCATAGTTTTATAACCACAAATCTGTGCCGCCTAATTTCTTTATCTTTTCTTTACAAACAGTCTCTAAGAACAAGGAAGTGGTTTATTTGTTGGTTTGCATTCATCCCCACCTAAAATGTTGATATTTTTTGACAATTTATAGGTGGGGACTTCTGCAAACATTTTGTTAAAACCCTGGCTTAATCTTAATATTCTTTCTCATGATTGAATTGTCAATTAACATTGTGGAAAAGGAGGCCAACACTTATTTCCTTGAGAGGGCTTAGTATTTTTATCGGATTTATTATTTTCTGTGGTTTCAATTCTATTTTCTTTGATGGTTTCAACATTAACCGGTGCAGCGAATGCAGAAACGTTAATACCAGTAGTTAAAGCCACGGTTAAGATAGTAGCGAAGGTGTTGTTGAATTTCATTTTGTTTGGCTCCTGTTGTCTATATTTCAATAATGGTTTTTTTGTTGGGAAAACTCAACCGAGTAAATGCGTGAATTTTAAGAAAAAAGTTTTTTCTGGTTTAAGTAGAGTAACCTAAGTATTTACTCAGTACAAGGATTACATGGAGAATGATAGCACAAGACAACAGAGGATGGAGGCTTCGCCGTTTATTTATTGGTCGGGGATTCATCTCTAACCTGTAGGGGGTAAGGAAATTATGCCCGACATCAGATTAAATCTATTTTGAGATTGTGAATTGATCACAGTGTCTGGGTGATCACTGTCACAGCACCATCCTTGTTACTATAGAAATAGTGAGCAGTGAGCCTTAAACAGTGAGCAGTTAATAGTGACCTATGAATTTAACTGCTCACTGAATCACATAAAATTTTTTGGGAGCCGCAATCTATAATGGTAAAAAATCATCAATCAACAGTAGTGATTACAGGAGCCTCATCAGGGGTAGGGTTATACGCTGCTAAAGCCCTAGCAGATAGAGGTTGGTACGTGATTATGGCTTGTCGAAATCAACCGAAAGCCCACCAAGCAGCCGAGTCTTTAGGAATACCTTTGGATAGCTATACTGTTATGCACATTGACTTAGGTAACTTAGACAGTGTCAGACAGTTTGTTAAAGATTTTCGGACTACTGGCAGGTCTCTTGATGCTTTGGTGTGCAACGCAGCCATTTATATGCCTCTACTCAAAGAACCCCTGCGCAGTCCCGAGGGCTATGAATTAAGTATGACCACCAATCATTTGAGTCATTTTCTCCTCTGTAATTTAATGCTAGAGGATCTGAAAAATTCCTCTGCACCCGAAAAACGGATGGTCATTTTAGGGACAGTCACCCATAACCCCGATGAACTCGGTGGTAAAATTCCACCCCGTCCCGACTTAGGTAACTTAGAAGGGTTTGCCCATGGGTTTAAAGAACCGATCTCTATGATCGATGGCAAGGAGTTTGAACCGGTGAAAGCTTACAAAGATAGTAAAGTTTGTAATGTTCTCACTATGAGAGAACTTGATCGACGCTATCACGAGAATACGGGTATTGTTTTTACTTCTCTTTACCCAGGATGTGTGGCGGATACACCCTTATTCCGCAACCATTATCCCCTCTTCCAAAAAATCTTCCCCTGGTTCCAGAAGAATATTACAGGGGGTTACGTTTCCCAAGAATTAGCTGGAGAACGGGTGGCCGATGTGGTCACAAAACCTGAATATGGACAGTCTGGGTCTTATTGGAGTTGGGGAAACCGTCAGAAAAAAAATCGTCAAGCAGCTTTTGTGCAGAATGTGTCACCCCAAGCTCAAGATGAAGCTAAAGCAGAAAAGATGTGGAACCTGAGTGAAAAATTAGTGGGACTTGCCTAAATACGAAGATGAGAAAATCGGGTTAAATCATAACTCGATTTTCTTAAAAAATTTGGTGTCTTTTTCCTGATGTTAGTTTCCTAACGAGATTGGGAAAATATTGATGCCAGAAATAATCAATGCGGATGGCGAGACTTGAACTCGCATGGCGTGAGCCACACGCCCCTCAAGCGTGCGTGTCTACCGATTCCACCACATCCGCTTACTTGCGTATTGCATCTGCAAGTATAACACGAATTCAGCGATAGACAAATAAAAATAAGAATTCTTTTACTAAAATCAAAATATGGAATATTTGAAGAGTTGAGCAGACATTTTTTCAAGAAGCAAGATATAATTTGTTACAAATGCGTTAACAAAGTGTATCAAATGAGTAACCCTGTTCTCCATGCCTTCTTTTTAGGGCGAGCCTTTGCCGAAGTTGTCGGTGAGAAAGTAGAAGAGTCTCTAACCAACGCCGTGAGCGAGTTAGGGAAATTTGATGCCGAACAACGGGAAAACCTCCGTCAATTTATCGAAGAAGTGCAAGTGCGCGCCGAACGGGATGTTACCCAAGGCAACACTAGCACCACTACCACCACCACCGATAACGGTTCTCCTGTGGACTTGCAAGAAACCATAGACGATTTACGAGCAGAAATTGCCCGTATGAAAGCAGAATTGAAAAATTATCGCAACCAAAACGCATAATTCTTCGCTTAACTTTTAAATTTATTATATAAGCCCAATTTAGTAACCCCCAAAGAAACCGAGTGTCTGCCCTGTCATCAAACGCTAAATCATCCCTAGTTAAAAAGCAGGGTGCTTCTGCTTCCAGGAAGCGTACCCAGCTAGAAACGGCTACAAAATACCGTTGGAACCGCGAAAACTACTCTATATCTCGCCGTCGTATCGATATTTGGCGGTTTGTTGCTTCCTTGCTGTTCCGTTTTTGGCGCAATGGCAAAAAATGGACCTATAAAGGTGGCTTTACCCAAGAAAAGTTAGATGCAAGACGCAAAATACAAGCGGTTTGGATACGGGAAAATTTGTTAAACTTGGGTCCGACTTTTATTAAAGTGGGACAGTTATTCTCAACTCGTGCCGACTTATTTCCAGTTGAGTACGTCGAAGAACTTTCTAAGTTACAAGACGAGGTTCCGGCCTTTACCTACGAACAAGTGAGCAAAACCATTGAAAAAGACTTAGGGAAACCCTTATCTAGGCTTTTTCACAATTTTGATCCCGTTCCTATCGCTGCAGCTAGTTTAGGTCAAGTTCACAAAGCGAAACTTCATTCTGGAGAAGAAGTGGTTGTGAAGATCCAACGGCCAGGTCTCAAGCAACTGTTTACCATTGATTTAGCTATTCTCAAAAAAATAGCTTATTATTTCCAGAATCACCCAAAATGGGGTAAAGGAAGAGACTGGATAGGGATTTATGAAGAATGTTGTAAGATTCTTTGGGAAGAAACAGATTATCTCAATGAAGGGCAAAACGCTGATACCTTTAGGCGCAATTTTAGGGGTGAAAATTGGGTGAAAGTGCCAAGGGTTTACTGGCGGTATACTTCTCCCCGTGTGCTAACTTTAGAGTACCTTCCAGGCATTAAAATTAGTCATTATGAAGGATTAGAAGCAGCAGGGTTAGATCGTAGGTTATTAGCCAGATTAGGGGCGAAAGCTTATTTATGTCAACTGCTCAATGACGGCTTTTTCCACGCTGATCCTCACCCTGGCAATATTGCAGTAGATACAGATGGATCGTTAATTTTCTACGATTTTGGCATGATGGGGCGCATCAATACCAATGTTAGGCAAAAATTGATGGATACTCTCTTTGGTATTGCTCAAAAAGACGGCGATCGCGTCGTATCCTCCTTGATCGCTTTGGGTGCTTTGAGTGCTACCAGTGATATGGGGCCGGTGCGTCGTTCGGTGCAGTTCATGTTAGATAACTTCATGGACAAACCCTTTGAGGAACAATCTATTGCTGCTATTAGTGATGACTTGTATGAAATGGCTTATGATCAGCCCTTTCGTTTCCCTGCTACATTTACCTTCGTAATGCGTGCTTTTTCTACCCTAGAAGGGGTGGGGAAAGGTCTAGATCCTGATTTTAATTTTATGGAAGTTGCCCAACCCTTCGCCTTAGATTTAGTGGCCGATCTTGATGGCGAAACCGGCAATAGCATAATCGACGAACTTACCCGTCAAGCTACTCAGGTAAGTAATACAGCCCTGAGTTTACCAAGACGCATTGACGATACTATAGAAAAGTTAGATCGGGGTGATATTCGTTTAAGAGTTCGTTCAGTGGAATCTGACCGTTTATTACGTCGTCTGGGAATGATGCAAATGGCCACAAACTATAGTGTGTTTTGCAGTGCTTTAGTTATTTGTGGGACTCTTTTATTTATCAACGGTTATATGAAAATTGCGATCGCAGTAATGATGTTAGGTCTAGTTCCTGGATGGGGGTTTATCCGTCTTTTACGTCGCATTAATCGTTTAGATAAAATGTTTTAGGATTTTTCAGATTCATTGTGGTCTGGCATATAGATCAACCTCACTCCCATGCTATAATTGACCAAGCTGGTTTTTTAACTGCACTCAGGTTTTTAGTGGCCTGTAAATCGAGGTCATTCCATCTAAAATTAACTAACTAAACTAACTGATCAATGATGAATCGTCGCTTCACAGGTTTAACTGACCCAGGACTGTTGAGACCTGTCAATCAAGATAACTATTACATAGATCCTGAGGGACGTTTTTTCGTAGTCGCAGATGGAATGGGTGGCCATGCCGGAGGACAAGAAGCTAGTCTGATCGCAACCCAACAGATAAAAGAACATTTAGACAAGTATTGGGACTCTGAAAATTCTTCTCATGATATTTTGGAAGAGGCTATATTAAAAGCTAATGAAGGTATCTTAGAAGACCAACAAAACAACCCTGAACGAGGAGAAATGGGAACCACCGCCGTTGTGGTACTATTTCGGGGAGAGCAACCTTTACGGGCTCATGTAGGAGACTCTCGGCTATATCGCATTCGTAACGGTAACTTAGAACAAATAACTGAAGATCACACTTGGGTGGCTAGGGCTTTAAAAATGGGTGATATTGACCCAGAACAAGCAAAAACTCACCCCGGACGACACGTTTTATTTCAATGTTTAGGGCGTAAAGATACTCAAAAACCGGAAATTGGCAGACTAGATATTGAATCAGGTGATCGTCTTTTACTGTGTAGTGACGGTTTAACCGAAGAGGTCGCTGATCCCAAGATCCAAGAGATTTTTGATCATAGCGAATCTTGTGATGAGATTGCTAAAAATTTAGTTGAAGCAGCTAAGGATGGGGGCGGTTCCGATAATATTACTGTGGTAGTGGTGGTTCAAGAATAAGACCTTCTTAAATCCTAATACTCAGGTACAATAAGGAGTTGTGCTTAAAAAACCCTCCTCAATCCATGAATACTACTACTGATGATAAAACCATTGTCAAAGATTACTTCAACGCCACAGGATTCGACCGTTGGCGTAGAATTTATGGTGATGGAGAAGTCAATAAAGTTCAAAAAGATATTCGCGTCGGACATCAACAAACCATTGATACAGTGGTAGGCTGGTTAAAAGCTGACAATAATCTCAACAATCTATCTCTCTGTGATGCTGGTTGTGGGGTAGGCAGTTTAAGCCTTCCGTTGGCTCAAGAAGGGGCTAAAATATTCGCCAGTGATATTTCTGAAAAAATGGTCACAGAAGCGAAAGAAAGGGCGCAAAAAGAGCTTAAAGATGCCAGCAATGTAACGTTTGCGGTACAAGATTTAGAAAGCTTAACAGGACAGTATCACACAGTTATTTGTCTAGATGTCTTAATTCATTATCCCACTGAAGACGCAGCCAAGATGATTAATCATCTAGCTTCTTTAGCTGAAAAACGTTTAATCCTTAGTTTTGCCCCAAAAACCCTTTGTTTAACCCTTCTTAAAAAGATTGGTGAGTTTTTCCCCGGTCCTAGTAAGACAACTCGCGCTTATCAACACAAAGAAAGGGATATCATAGAGATATTAGAACAAAGTGGCTTTAATATTCAACGTAAAGACATGACTAGCACTCGTTTTTATTATTCTCGTATTCTTGAAGCAGTCAAAGAATAAGTCATAATTCGGGATAAAAAAGGGCTTAATATATTAAGCCCCAACAATATATTAAGACCCTAAGTATGGGAAAATTTTGGGGATATCATGGGACTAACAACGCAACAACTGATCACCTGGAAACAAGAAGGCCGTTCGATTGTGGCGTTAACTGCTTGGGATTATGCTTTTGCTCAATTATTAGATGCAGCCGGTATTGATATCATTCTAGTGGGTGATTCTTTGGCTATGGTAGCATTAGGTTATAAAACCACTTTACCGGTTACTTTAGATGAAATGTTATACCATGCGGCCGCCGTACGTAGAGCGGTTAAACGGGCTTTAGTGGTGTGTGATTTACCTTTTCTTAGTTATCAAGAAAGCATCAGTCAAGCCATTCATGCAGCCGGACGGGTTTTAAAGGAAACAGGGGTACAAGGAGTTAAACTGGAAGGGGGACACCCTGCGGCCGTGGAAACCGTTGCCCGTTTGAGTGAGATTGGTATTCCTGTAATGGGTCATGTCGGGTTAACCCCTCAGTCGGTGCATCGTTTGGGTTATCGTCAACAGGGAAACACCCAGGCCGAGGCTGAACGGATTTTATCCGAAGCTATAGCTTTATCGGAGGCTGGGGCGTTTGCTGTTGTTTTAGAGCATATTCCAGCCAACCTTGCTAGAACAATCACCACAAAGCTGCCAGTTCCCACTATCGGGATTGGTGCCGGTTCTGACTGTGATGGACAGGTATTAGTTACGGCAGATTTATTGGGGTTATCAGAAAAACAACCGCCCTTTGCTAAATCCTATCTCAATTTAAGAGAAATTGTTGGAGAAGCGGTTAACAATTTTTCTCAAGAAGTCCGAGAGGGAAAGTTTCCTGAGAGTTAAATCATCAGTTATTAACTATTTAAAGATAGTCATTATTCTTCTGGTGGAACTTGTTCACGGGTAATAATAATCATTTCAAAGAAATCTTTAATCCTTTGGGGTTCAATGGGAACAATTCCATCTTCTCCAAAATAACGATTTACTATTTCTGTATAACGAGGATCACCATTAATATAACCGTCCATCATTTTAGCAATACTCAAGTTAACTAAATTTAGAAAAGTAGAGTCTTGTTGGGGAACCATACAAGCAATTCCATGTCTAAAATAAGCTTGTTCAGGAATAACTTTATAATCATCAGGTTCATCTAAAGTTTGTCGCATTCCCTCTAAAATGGTTCCATCAAAGGCAAAACCATCCACTTCACCGTCTTCTAATGCTTTAATTCCTGCTTCTATACTATCCACAGTAACAACAGTCACTTGAGATTCAATGACTTTAATCGCGTCAGGACGAAGGATGTTTTCAACAATGGCAATGCGTTTGTCTTTAAAGGAGTCTGGTGATGATAAATTACTATTTTCATTGACTAACACCTTAATTCCAGAAACACCATAAGCTAAAGAAAAATCAACAAACTTGTCTCTTTGCCAAGTAAAAGTTGTATCACAAGCAATATCAACCTCTCGATTGAGAACACTGACAATTCTCTCGTCTAAGGTGTCATCAACAACGACTTTTATTTTAACATCTTTGCCTAGTTCTTCTTCTAAAGTTTCTCTGATTAATTCAATAACCTCTATAGAATAGCCGGTTAATTTGTCTTCATCATCAACATAAGCAAAAGGAACTAAATTAACTCTTGTGCTAACTGTTAAAACTCCTGTTCTGGCAACTCTTTCAACTACAGTTTCAGCTAAAATTTGGCCAGGAAACGCTAAAGCAGCCATTAAGCTAAGAGCTATCAAGGGTAATCTTTTATACATAGTGCCTCTATTAGATAAAACAGATTAATTCTGACGTTTTTTAAGAAAATTGTAAAGGAAAAATCAAAAATTTTAATATTACTATTTTTCCTAGTGCCATAGAGTGTATCAAAATTTCGGTTCACTTGCATTATCTGTTGATATAGGGGAGATAGGAAAGAGGGTGAAGGGTTCTAAGATAAAACATTAACTATATCTTAATTATCTCCACACCCCCCATTTCATCAACTTGTCAGTTTTATCCAAGCAAGATTGGTGCCAAATTTTTCTAAAAGTGTTATGCTAGATAACAATTTTTAAATTTAACTTTATTTATCCACTTCTGAAAATCACCACAATTAACCTTTCATGCTGTCAACAGATACTAAAAAAACTATCATTTTTCGTAATTATTTAATTCTCATGGGAACTCTCGCCATGTTAATAACGGGTCTGGGTGGTCTTTTTGAAAATCCTGATCGATTGGGACAAAAAGACCGTCTTGAAAATTACGGCCGTTTTGTTAGTGGAGTTGTGGTGAACCAAGCAAACAAAATTAGACGATAAATCGACTAATTTTGTCAATTTCAGCCGTCATGTCATATTAAATCCCTAGCTTAAAAAAGATTAAAGTTTTATTGAACAATGAAAACCTGTTCCTCTAGAGTTTTCTGTACTTCTTCAGCCAAAGATTTGGCCAAAGGTTCCATATCTTTGAGTCTGCCTAAAGCTTCCATGGGAATCCTAATAGAAACAGCAACCCAACCAACTCTTTCACCTCTTAATTGTGCTTTTTGGTCAGCCAAAAACCATCGAGAACTTTTATGACTTCCACCCCCTGGCCAAGCATACCATTGAACTACTGCATAAGTTTTGTCATTCCAAGCTTGAAACCAACGTGCGGTAATTAAATTATTGGGCTTTATTGTCGAGGGAAATTTAAGGGTTGTTAAATAATCACTTTTCCACTGTTCTAGTCCTTCTAAATCAGACCATTCCACTTCTGGTAGATCCTTAAAAAATCTTTGTGCTTTTAAAGCAACAAGAATAGTGTCTTGTCCTGGTTTTTCAATCAGTTGAAATGACCAAGGATAATTATCGACTGACCTCTTCTCTTGGGTAATCGTTGTCCATCCTGAAAAATTTAACTTTGTTTCAGGTACTTTTTTCATTTGAGCAATTTCTGCCACAAAAGGTAATTCAGTCCAAGACCACTGTTGACTTACATAGCTAGGAATAGCAACGAAAGTAATAGCTATGCCTAACAAACATAAAACAACAATTTGAGAAATTAAAATACCCTTTTTGAATTTAAACATATCCTTATGGGGGATGATTTTTGTAATTAAACTATTCAGTAACATTATCATTACTTACCTCTTCTTCTATGGTGTAATTCTCTGAAAAATAATCTAGTAAAGAATTGAGTCCGACAATTGCTCCTAGCATTCCTACAGAATAAATATCCCCGCCCCAAGTGTCATGGAGAATCTTAAAAGCTTTGTCCATACCATTACCATGAAAAACTGCCAGCAATGTATTCCGAAAAATATTAGCAGTAACACTAATAGTTATGGTTGATGTTAATAAAGTAATTACCCTTTTTTTATTGTTAATATTTCCCGTCCAATGTAATAGTAAAAGGGCAACATAAAAACTTGTAAAAAGCATTTTTAAACCAGCGCAATAAGGAGCAACTTCTACGGGAATATTATTAACATAAAGGTAAATTCCATCAACTTGTGTATTAACCCCTAATGTTTTCAGCAAAAGCCAGGCTACTGCAGCAATAAATTTTTGCAGGGGCAAGGTATAAGGGGTGACTAGATAGGGAACAGAGTTGGGTGTTCCCAGAAAAATTAATAGCAAGGGAAAGGAGTTCAATTTTAAACCGGGTATGCCTTTCAACCAGATCATAATACCAGCAATTACAATGGGGAAAGAAAGGGAAACTAATTCTCTAGTTCCTGTGATATAAAATGCTAATCCTAAAGCTAGGAAAAAGCCCCCCAGAGGATGAATTGTATTATCTAATTTTTGCCATTTGGCGCGATTTCTACGAAAAATAATATAGGCAGCATAGGGAAAGCCAATGATAGCGTGGCTAAAATATTCGTGTTCAATATTAAGATTTTTACTTAACCAGCCATCAACCCAGAAAGAGAGAATGGGTCCATAAAGAATGGCAAGAAAAGCAATAATTAAAACATTGCCTAAGTTTCTTTCGAGAAACGGGTATATTTTTGATGTTGTTTGCATTGTTAATCATCCATTAATACTAAATCTAAATTACTTAAATTAAAGATAGTTGTTCAATTACCGAAGCAATATCTTCACATTTGATACCTGGATACATGGGTAAGGATAAAATTTGTTCGCATAGCATCTCTGCTTGAGGAAAATCTCCTAACCGATAACCTAAGCTTTTGTAAGCAGGTTGTAAGTGACAAGGGATAGGATAATGAATGCCAGTTTGGATGCCTTTTTCATTCAAAAACTCTTGAACTTGTTCACGAGTTTTTGAAGAAGCTTGACTAATACGGACAACATAAAGATGATAAACATGACCCCCTTGACTCAAATTTGCCATTGGGATCACCTTACTATCTTTTCCTGATTTTAACCCCTGATCATAGATTTGTGCCGCTTGATTTCTCAATTGATTCCATTGAGATAAATGGGGGAGTTTGACTTGTAAAATGGCTGCTTGTAAGGTATCTAAACGACTATTTTTGCCCAGTTCCGTATGATAATATTTTTTCGGTGCGCCATAATTGCGTAAGGTTTTAACCCGTTGGGCCACTTCTTGATCATTAGTGATCAACATTCCTCCGTTACCAAAAGCTCCTAAATTTTTACTGGGATAAAAACTAAAAGCGGCGGCCATACCCACAGAACCAGCAGTATAGCCTTCTCGTTGAGCTAAATGTGCTTGTGCTGCGTCTTCAAAGATAATGATATTATGTGCCTGGGCAAAGTCTAGTAAGGCTTTTGGTGATACCATTTGACCGTATAAATGGACGGGGAGAATGGCTTTGGTTTTCGGGGTAATAGCTTTGGCTGCTAAGTTTAAGTCAATTAGGGCTGTGTGGGGATCACAATCGACTAATATGGGTGTTGCTCCTGCCTGAATAACTCCTATTACTGTGGCAATAAAGGTGTTGGCTGGCACTAAAACTTCATCCCCTTTAGTGATACCACAAGCTTGTAGTCCTAAAGCGATCGCATCGGTTCCGGAGGCGACTCCTACACCATAATTTACACCAGAAGCTTGGGCAAATTCGGTTTCAAATTCTTTTACGTTTTTTCCTAAGATAAAGTCTCCCCGTTGCAAAACAGCAGCCATTGCTTGTTGTATTTGCGCTTGTATGGGTTGGTGTTGCAGGGTTAAATCCACAAAAGGTATGGTTTTAGAGGATACAATCATTGATAATCGGTTTATTTATAGAAGATATTGGAAGTTTATGCCTCATTGTATCTCATGGTAAGGAATTGGTCAGTCATTTAACTTTGTTTTTAATGAACTACCCCAACTTTTGAGAAGTTGGGGTTTCTAAAGACCCCAAACTTTTCTTATGTTGTTGAGATTTTTGTCGCTTCATCTCCCCAAGTTGCTTCATAGAGCCAGTATGTTTACGAGTC
>NZ_JASJEB010000006.1 GCF_030064895.1 Crocosphaera sp.
AGCCAAATTTCTGACCTGGCTTCCCCACTATTAATTTTCCTCCATTCTTAAAAACTAATAAACTTCTCATAGGTTTATTAGGGATGATTTTTTAAAAAAGTCTTTTCATTTTCTTTTTACAAACAGTCTCTAATGATATTTCATCTCATTGTAATGGAATTAGAGCTAAAGTATTGCTATAATAACCTAAATATTAAATTATTGTCCTTTTAAAATTAGAGTGTATTTTGTTATGAAAGCTTACGAATTAACCGCAACTGTAACTGATAATGGACAAATTCAATTACCTGATTTTCGTTTAGCTTCTACTTCCTCCCAACCCTCAACGGTTAAAGTAATTATCTTAGTAGATGAAATTGAAGAAAATCAGAATGAATTAGATAGTTCTGATGAAAATTTTTCCGAGGAAAGCTTTAAAAAATCTTGGCAACAAGCAATAACAGGAGATACTGTACCCTTATCTGAATTATGGGAGGAGACAGATATTGTTTGAAGTAATAGCAACTCGTGAATTTCAAAAATTTGCCATGAGTATGAAATTGTTGCCAAGAAAACTCAGGTAAATGGACTAAAAATAGTTGATCTTCTTCTGACCATTGAATGACCATACTATAATGATATTTCATGATTCACCTTTCATTTTTGCTTGTTTGTCTAGTGCGGTAACTAAGACATATTATAGAAGACAAGATATAATGTTTATAACTGGTCACTGATAACTGATATGACAGACGAAGAATTATTACAGGTTATTGAAGAAGCAGCAAGGGATAAAATAGAATCCTTGGATCTTTGGAATGAGAACTTAAATTCTTTACCCCCTGAAATTGGTCAATTAACTAATCTCACTTCACTTTCTCTGTCGAATAACCAACTAACAAACCTTCCCTCTGAAATTTGTAAACTAACTAATCTCACTTCACTTTCTCTGTGGAATAACCAACTAACAAACCTTCCCTCTGAAATTTGTAAACTAACTAATCTCACTTCACTTTCTCTGTGGAATAACCAACTAACAAATATTCCTGCTGAAATTGGTCAACTAACTAATCTCACTTCACTTTCTCTGTCGAATAACCAACTAACAAATATTCCTGCTGAAATTGGTCAACTAACTAATCTCACTTCACTTTATCTGTCGAATAACCAACTAACAAATATTCCTGCTGAAATTGGTCAACTGACTAATTTACAAGTTCTTTCTTTGTTAAATAATCAATTAATAAATCTTCCTCCTGAAATTAGTAGATTAACTAATCTATATAGATTATCTGTAGGTTTATCTCAATCAAATAGTTTATCCAGTGATCTTAATATAATAATTGACCTAACTAATACAAATAAAATTGATAGACTTTCTATATCATTTAAAAAACTCATTAATATTCCTTATGATATTTTCAAAATAACTCAATTAACTGCACTTGATTTATCTAACAACCAACTAAATACTATTCCCTCTGAAATTGGTCAACTATCTAATTTAGAAATTCTCGATCTTAGCAAAAATAAATTAAATACATTACCAAAAGAAATTAGTAAATTATATAACTTAAGAAATTTAGCATTACGAGATAATCAATTTACAAAGCTTCCTGCTGAAATTGGACTATTGGCATTACAAAGATTAACCTATGGAAATAATCCCTTACAATCTCCTCCAACTTCAATTAGAAAAAAAGGGGTTGCAGCAATAAGAAACTATTTAAAACAACAATTAGAACAAAAAATTGAGCATCTTTATGAAGCAAAATTATTAATTGTTGGAGAACCAGGTGCAGGAAAAACTACCTTAGCGCAAAAAATAAAAAATAATAATTATCAACTCAAAACCTATGAAGAATCTACGGAAGGAATAGATGTCATTCAATGGTCTTTTCCCCTAGATAACGGGAAAAACTTTAGAGTTAATATTTGGGACTTTGGGGGACAAGAAATTTATAAAGAAACCCATCAATTTTTTCTCACCGAAAGATCACTTTATACATTAGTTGCTGATACTCGTAAAGAAAACACAGACTTTTATTACTGGTTAAACGTGGTTGAATTATTGAGTAATAGTAGTCCTATTTTAGTCATTAAAAATGAAAAGCAAGAACGCAAAAGAGACATTAACGAACGACAATTAAGAGGAGAATTTACTAATTTTAAAGAAACTTTAGCCACTAACTTCGCAACTAATAGAGGTTTACCTGAAATTTTAAATAAGATTCAACACTATATCAGTAACTTACCTCATATTGGTGAAGAATTACCGGCATATTGGGTCAAAGTTCGAGAAGTTTTAGAACAAGATACCCGTGATTATATTACTTTTGAAGAATATTTAAACATCTGTAAAGACAAAGGATTTAAAGAGTTAGAAGATATGTTAGTTTTAAGCGGTTATTTTCATGACTTAGGGGTATTTCTACACTTTCAAAATGATGATCTTTTACAGAAAACTATTATTCTTAATACTGCTTGGGGAACTGATGCAGTTTATAAAGTCTTAGATAATGAAAATGTTAGGGCAAATTTAGGTAAATTTAATAAAAATGATTTAAACAATATCTGGAATGAGGAAAAATATATTACCATGCGTAGCGAACTTTTAAAGTTAATGATGAACTTTAAACTATGTTATGAAATACCTAGTCAACCAGGAAATTATATTACACCTCAATTATTAAATGCAGAACAACCAGAGTATGATTGGTATGAAGAAAATAACCTACTTTTGCGCTATGAATATGAATTTATGCCTAAAGGAATTTTAACCCGTTTTATTGTAGAAACCCATGCTATCATTGAGAATGAAACTTGTGTTTGGAAAGAAGGAGTGGTCTTAACTAAAGATGGTGCAAGAGCAGAAATTATTGAACGTTATCGCTATCATAAAGGAGAAATTCGTATACGAGTCTCAGGAACCCGTAAACGAGATTTATTAACCACTATTAGATATGAATTAGACAAAATTCATAATTCTTATGAACGTCTTAAATATAAAACATTAGTCCCCTGTAACTGTTCAAAATGTAAAGGTAGTCAGTCACCCCATTTTTATCCTTGGGATGTGCTTAATAAATTTATTGATGATAAACAACCTACAATTCAATGTCCAATTAGTTATGATATGGTGAATGTACAGGGTTTAGTCAATGATATTATTTCACCCGACCGAACTCCATCTATAAATAACGAGGAAAGTGAAATATCAAACCAATATATAAATAACACAATTAATGTAAATGGTTCCGCTCAAATTCATCAACAAAATCAAGGTGAAGGACAATTCAATATCGATCCTTCTTAATCGACTTTATTAAAAAATAACGAGGAAAATGAAATGTCAAATAAAACCATAAATAATACTTTTCATATTAACGGTTCTACTCAAATTCATCAACAAAACGAAGGTGAAGCAAACTTTAATAACTATGCTTCCCATGCGTCTATCAACAATGCAATAGATGAAATTAAAAATATCCTAAATAAATTAAATAATAAATATTCCAATGTTAGCGAAACAACAGCAACAGAAATTATTAATGCAGAGTTTACACATATTCAAAATAACCAACCCGAAAAATGGGCAATTATCAAACATATATTTGATGGAAAACGCTGGTTAAATGGAGGGAAAACAGCATTTATAAAAGTCGGTGAACATTACAGCGAAAATAACGTATTTTGTAAAGCAGTAGTGGGTTTTGGTGAAGGGTTTAGCGACAGTTAATTATTAATATCCCACATTTGTAGAGACGTTTCATGAAACATCTCTACAGGAAATCAGTTTATTTATTGTATAATTAGGTTAAAGACAAATTAATAACAATGGCTTCAATTTCCACAGATTATAAACACATTCACCTGAATGAACAAGGTACAGCAATAATTATAGGTTCAACCCTCAAAGTCATTGATCTTGTAATAGCAAAAATGGCTTATGGTTGGACACCTGAAGAAATACAGGTTAATCATCGTCATTTAACCATGAGTCAAATTCATTCCGCATTCGCTTATTATTGGGAATATAAAGAACAATTAGATCAAGAAATTCAACAAGAGGTTGAATACGTTAAAAAGTTGCGTTCCCAAGCAGGAGACTCTCCCTTTGTAACCCGACTCAAAGCTGAAGGAGTTCTCTAATTGACTTTACCCCTTTATATGGATGAAAATGTACATGGTGCAATTACCATAGGCTTACGTTTGCGAGAAATCGATGTTTTAACTGTTCAAGAAGATGGTTATTCTGGTGTAGATGATATCATAATTTTAGACCGTGCAACTACCCTAAAAAGACTTATTTTTAGTCAAGATAAAGACTTTTTAATAGAAGCGAATAATCGTCAAGTACAAGGTATGGAATTTGTCGGAGTTATTTATGGTCATCAACTAATGATATCTATCGGTGATTGTATTCGAGATTTAGAGTTAATTGCCAAGTTAGGAAAGTTAGAAGAATTTGCCAATAAAGTACAATATTTACCTCTTTAATTGTCAAATATCATTCGTATTGTACAATCTTTGACGAATAAGAAAATTAAAGTAAGGTGGGCATTGCCCACCCTACAATGTGTTAGTCTTCTTTATAAGCGTCCATTCCGTCGCAAGGACAAATTGAAGGAGTGAAGTTTCTGTCACCATAAGCGTTATCAATACGTCCTACGGTTGGCCAGAACTTATGTTCTTTACTCCAAGAAGCCGGATAAGCTGCCTTTTCACGGGAATAAGGACGATCCCACTCTTGACAAATTACCGTTTCTGCGGTATGGGGCGCATTTTTCAAAGGATTGTTTTTAGGATCAATTGTACCATCTGCGATCGCTTGAGCCTCTTGGTGGATAGTTATCATCGCATCACAGAAACGATCTAACTCCGCTAAGTCTTCGCTTTCCGTGGGTTCAACCATCATGGTCCCACCAACAGGCCAAGATACGGTAGGTGCATGGAAACCAAAGTCCATCAACCGTTTAGCAATATCATCCACCCCTACCTCTGCTTGGTTTTTCAGGGGACGCAGATCAATGATACATTCATGAGCGACACAACCGGATGCACCTTTGAACAAGATGGGATAATAGTCAGCTAAACGAGAGGCCATATAGTTGGCGTTGAGGATAGCCACTTTTGTCGCCTCAGTCAGCCCTTTTTCCCCCATCATAGCGATGTACATCCAAGAAATGACCAGGATACTAGCACTACCCCAAGGGGCTGCGGAAATGGCTCCTATGGATGTGTCTACTTTACCATTACTGTTGGGGTTGGTGAATTTATCCAGGTTGGTTGTGGGTAAGAAGGGGATCAAATGTTCTTTAACACCGATGGGACCCATTCCCGGACCACCACCACCGTGAGGGATACAGAAGGTTTTGTGCAGGTTGAGGTGACAAACATCGGCCCCAAAGTCAGCGGGACGACATACCCCTACTTGGGCGTTCATATTAGCCCCATCCATATATACTTGTCCACCGTGACGATGAACGATATCACAGATGTTAATAATTTCTTCTTCAAATACACCGTGAGTGGAAGGATATGTTACCATTAACGCTCCTAAATTTTCGGAGTGTTTTTCGACTTTTGTCTGCAAGTCTGCAATGTCAATGTTACCCTCTTTATCACATTTCACGGGAACCACTTTCATCCCACACATGACTGCACTAGCAGGGTTTGTGCCGTGTGCAGATGTGGGAATTAAGCAGATATTTCGGTTAGTTTCGCCACGATTTTCATGATATTGACGAATTACTTGTAAACCTGCATATTCACCTTGAGAACCAGCGTTAGGTTGTAAAGAAATACCATCAAATCCTGTTATCTCGCCTAACCATACTTCTAACTGTTGGAAAAGAATTTGATAACCTTCGGTTTGGGATAAGGGGGCAAAAGGATGGAGTTTACCAAACTCTGGCCAAGTTACTGGCATCATTTCGGCTGATGCGTTCAATTTCATAGTACATGATCCCAAGGGAATCATGGAAGTATTCAAAGCTAAGTCTTTGCTTTCTAACTGGTGTAAATAACGCAGTAATTTACTTTCAGAATGATACTGATTGAAAACAGGATAAGTTAAATATTCTGAAGTACGTTTAAAAAAGATAGGGAATTCAAAATTAACTTGTTCTGCTATCTCTTCAACGGTGAAAGGTAAATCATCTTTAGCTGCAAAAATTTGCCACAACTCAACCACATCATGAACTGTAGTAGTTTCATCTAAGCTAATACATAAGACACCTTCTTCGTATAACCTGATATTAATTTTCCGTTCTGCTGCTGCTGCAATCACAGCTTTTACACTGGCATCACCTACCCCAACTTTAACCGTGTCAAAGAAGGGTTCCTCATTAACTGTGTAGCTTAAAGTTTGTAATCCTTTAGCTAAAATTACCGTTAATTGATGTATTCTCTGAGCAATATTTTTAATACCCTCTGGACCATGATACACACCATACATTCCGGCAATAACTGCTAGTAATACCTGCGCTGTACAGATGTTACTGGTAGCTTTGTCTCTACGGATATGTTGTTCTCTGGTTTGCAGTGCTAATCTTAAAGCAGGGTTTCCTTGTGCATCCTTAGATACTCCCACAATACGGCCTGGAATCTTCCGTTGATAGGCTTCTCGGGTGGCGAAATAGGCTGCATGAGGTCCACCATACCCCAAGGGTACACCAAAGCGTTGAGTGCTGCCTACGGCGATATCTGCGCCAAATTCTCCGGGGGGTGTTAATAGTGCTAAGCTCAAGGGGTCAGCCGCAACGGTAACTAATGCACCCTTACTATGTGCGCTTTCGATAAAGGTGCGATAGTCGTAGATAGTGCCATCGGTAGCAGGATATTGTAATAATGCGCCAAAAATTTCTTTATCAAACTCAAAGAAGCGATGATCGGCAATAATTAACTCAATACCTAATGGATACGCCCTTGTTTTAATGACTTCAATGGTTTGGGGGTGACAATGGGAGTCCACAAAGAAAGCATTAGCATTTTTATTCTTACATAAACCATAACTCATGCTCATGGCTTCTGCTGCTGCTGTACCTTCATCAAGTAAGGAAGAGTTAGCAATTTCGAGTCCAGTTAACTCTACTATCATAGTTTGATAGTTTAACAGTGCTTCTAGTCTTCCTTGAGCAATTTCTGCCTGATATGGGGTGTAAGCAGTATACCAACCTGGATTTTCTAGGATGTTGCGTTGAATGACTGGGGGAGTGATACAGTCATGATAACCCATGCCGATATAGGAGCGAAATATCTCATTTTTGGAAGCAATAGACTTTAATTGAGCTAATGCACCGTATTCGCTCTGTGCTTCGGGTAAATTCAGTGGTTTACTGAGGCGGATGGCTTGGGGTACTGTAGCATCAATGAGTTGATCTAGGGTGGAAAATCCTAGCACCTTGAGCATTTTATCAACTTCTTGGCTATTGGGCCCAATGTGTCGATTGATAAAGCTATCAGTAGGAGCAAGCTTATTTTCAAGATTATAAGTTTTATTGTCGTTTGTTTTGGTTTGATTAGCAGTAATATCCAGGTTAGGCATATCAATGATGATGGTTTTCTTATGTTAGAGTGTCACAAATGAGCGTCCTGGATACTTATTGTAATCTTTTGTAACATTAATCTGCAATGTTTATTCAATATTTTGATTAAGATTATTTTTTTGTCTATAAAAAATAGAAGGTTAGCAAGATAAAAATGAGCAAATAATTATTAATATTGATGCTCCTTTGCCCACCTCAAAAATATCATACTTTTTATTGTTATTAGCTAGTCAAGTTATTGATTTTCTGCCATAATTTGAACAATCCCATCTAACATTTGACCAACAGTAAAACTATATATTTCCGTCTGTTGGCCATATAAACTTATAACGCCTCTTCTATCAAAAAAATCATCTGGAACTTCAATATTAAAATGTTCTTCGATTTCCATTATAAGCTCAACCGAATCCAAAGAATCTGCTCCTAAATCTTCAATATTACTGTCTATGGTAATTTTATCCAATTCAATTTCTAATTGCTCACTAACTATATACTGAACTTGAGAAAAAATATAGGCTACATTTTCACTTCGTTCTGATTAGTTTAATTTTTTTGATAAATCACTTAATCGTGATTCATCAATCTGTTTTATGAGAGATTTTTTAGCAGCATATTTGGTTTTTTCTTCATAGATTTTTCTTTTTTTTCAGCGTTAATCTTAGCAAAATGTCTATTTAAAGTTTCAATTCGTTCATTGATGACATTACAAATAATTGATAATTCAATTTTATATCCACTTTCAGTATAAATTTTTGATGCTATTTTATAAACTAGATCATCACATTGATCAACAAGCATATTTAACCCTATTTCATTGTTAGGTATATTGTCATCTAAATAAGATGAGATAACTTTTTTGATAATCTTTAAAGTGTATGCTTGATCATCAGTCATTTTTATAGATACTCCTAAATAAGTCTAGTTATAATATTCCCAAAATTGACAATTAAGTGATCATCTATCATTGATCTTTTTTTAATCTAGACTAAGCAATATATTACAAGTTTGGGCATAATAATATTATGCCCCTACGAATACATTATTGTAGGGGTTTAACAGTGTTAAACCCAGAAAGCTAATTTTCTAATAACCGAAACCTGATTATTATCTAATTTAACCATGAAGAATGTTTTATTATCTAATCCCCATGCAGGTGAAATTTTGAAATATGAATTTCTAGATGAATTAAATATGAGTAACGATGACTTAGCAAAAGTTATTCATGTTTCTAATTTAATCATCAACAAAATTATTAATGCTGAAACTCCTGTTACTGCTGAAATTGACTTACGGTTATGTCGCTATTTTAATTTATCAGACGGTTATTTTTTAAGACTCCAGAATGATTATGAAATCATGGAAGCAAAAAGAACATTAGGAGAAACTTTAAACAACATTATTCCTCTCAATCAATAATTTGGGCATAATAGTATTATGCCCCTACAATATATAATAAATGTAGAGGTTTACTTGAGGTTACTTATGAATCAAGTTGTATCAATTACTAAATCAATCAATAGTTATGAAGATGTTCATCAAAAGTTCAATCTGAAAAGAACTGAAAAAGAACAATTTTTTTTAGAATGGTTTGAAAATATACCAGAATTAACCGAGTATGAAAAATCAACTTTAGACAAAATCAGACAGAGATATATTAATCATAGGGAAAAAGGACTACTAACAGAATCAACTGTAATTATTTTAGTGATTGCACCTCTATTAGAATTAGCTGGTTTTTATGATCCACCCTTTATGATTAAAGCAGAGGAATCTCTAGAAATTGAATTACAAAACCAAGAAGAAATTTTAAGAGGGTGTATCGATGTTTTAGTAATTAAAGATAAGTTATGGATATTAATAGTTGAAGCAAAAAATACACAATTAACTGCTGAATTAGCTATTCCTCAATGTTTAGCTTATATGATGGGTCATTCTAATATTGAAAAACCTATTTTTGGATTAGTTAGCAATGGAGGAGAATTTATATTATTAAAACTGAGTAAACAAGAAACAGCAGAATATGATATTTCTAGAATCTTCTCTTTATTACCTCGTCAAAATTAATTGTATAATGTTTTTAGTTTTCTGAAACAGATTAAAAATTAACTTAAAAATACCTATGATAGCAGTACAATTACAACAAATTTCTATTCCCCCAGGACAACATATTGTCTTAAAAAATATCAATTGGCAAAAATTTGAGAACATTCTTCTAGAATTAGGAGAAAGTCGATCATCTCGAATATATTATTATCAAGAAACTTTAGAACTTATGACACCATTACCAGAACATGAACGAATAAAAGTTATTTTATCAGACTTAATTAAAGTCTTATTAGATGAATTAAACATGAACTGGGAATCACTGGGATCAACAACTTTTAAACGAGAAGATATGCAAGCAGGAGTTGAACCTGATGACTGTTTTTATATTCAAAATTATGAACAAGTAATCGGTAAAAATAGAATTGATTTAACTATTGATTCACCTCCAGATTTAGTATTAGAAATTGATCTAACATCCAAAACTCAAATTAACGCTTATCAATCTCTAAAAGTTCCTGAGATTTGGATATATGACGAAAGTAAACTTGAAATTTATTGTTTACAAAATGAACAATATATACTTTCTCAAAATAGTATAATTTTTCCTGATTTTCCTATACAAGAAGCTATGATAAGGTTTTTAAAAATGAGTCAAAGCATAGGAACAACCCAAACTTTAAAACAGTTTCGTAACTGGATAAGATCAGCTATTAATTAAAAACCAATAATTGATAACTGATAACTGATAACTGTTCACTGTTCACTAAAAATATGTTAAGCTATAAAAAAAATTATTTTAAAACATCATGGTTTATCATATTATTTACGACGGAAACTGCAATCTTTGTGTAACATTTACCCAACTTTTAGCACAGTTTGATCAAGGAAATATTTTTGATTATATTCCCATGCAAGATCAAACAACATTACAACAGTTTAATATCACTCCAAAAGATTGCGAAATGGGGATGATTTTAATAGATGATAATAACACAAAAAAACGTTGGCAAGGGAGTAATGCAGCAGAAGAAATCGTTAATTTATTGCCATTAGGACAAGCATTTATCCTCGCTTATCGTGCTTTACCAGGAATGAAATGGTTAGGGGATAAAACCTATGAACAAGTGAGAGATAACCGTTATAATTGGTTTGGAAAAAGAGACAATACTTATCAGTCTCCTTATCCCTTTGGTTGTCATGAAAACGATAATTGTTCTGTTTCTAATTAATTAAAACATCAACGAAATAGCCTTAATTAATTGTTCAATTTCATCTGGTAAAGTAAAGTAATGAACACAAGCACGGATACTGTCAGGATCACGCAGTTTTCTTAATAAAAATCCTTGCTTTTCTAACTTCTGAACAATAGTTTGATGACTCATATTACTATCAACCGTAAACGAAACCAAGCCAGATTCTGGAGGAGAATTTTTTAAACAGTTAATAGCAGAAATATTGGATAAACCTTGCCATAGATATTCACTCAATCGACAAATTTGTTGATAACGTTGTTCTGAATTTCCCCAATTATTATGAACAGAAATAGCCGCCCTTAAACCTTCATATTGAGGATATGATGATGTAGCAACCTCAAACTTTTCTCCATTACTTTTAAAATCAATAGGTTGACCTTTTTCATCAATATTAATGCTTCGCCAACCAATAAAAGTAGGACTAACTAAATCAAAAATTTCTGGACGGATATAAAGTCCCCCAACACCAGCCGGTCCACAGAACCATTTATGACCAGTAAAAGCATAAAAATCAACCTCAGTTTCTGCTAATTTTAAAGGTAAAGAACCAGCAGATTGCGCAGCATCAGCTAAAACTAAAATAGGGCGATCGCTCCCCGAATAATTATGACAAAGAGAGCTAATTTCTTTCAATGGCAAAATCTGTCCAGTATTCCATAATAAATGACTAAAAACCAACAGTTTTGTTTGTGGTTTTAAGTATTGTTTAATAACCTCAACTGGATCACCTTCATTTAAAGTATTTAAAATAGGACAAACATCAATTTCTACCCCAAACCTTTTAGATATTTCTTGCGCTGTAGCAATGATTCCATGATGTTCACAATCAGTCATTAAAATGCGATCACCCTGCTGCCAATCAAGTCCCCAAAGAGCAATATTACAGCCATAAGTAACATTTTCTGTTAAAGTAATTGTTGAAGGTTCAACACTTAACTCTTGAGCGATCGCTGCTCGTAATAATTCCGTTTTTTGTGTAATCCAATCATAAACTTTTAAAGAAAAAGGACCCTGTTGTTGTAGAAAATTATGAGCATCAATAATCGCTTCTAAACCGGCACGAGGTAAAGTACCTTGTCCCCCAAAATTAAAATAAACTTTATTATTTAGTCCAGGAAACTCTTGTCTTTGTTGTTGGACTTCAGAAAGAAAAGCTTGGGGATAAATCATACAGTAAGTAATCGAAATTAGCTAAAAAATAAGTAGAGGATAAAAATTATCCTTATTTTAGTCTATGAGCGATCCCTAATTTTAGCAATAGAACTTATATTACTTTTCGGTTGAGTGAGTGTGGGGAGTTTGGGAGGGGTGGGGAGGGGTGGGAAGTGTGGGGACTATTGAGATTTTAATGTTTAATCTATGCAAATGAAAGCAATTGACGCTCTCCTGGCTGAAGCGCAGGAGATTCATAACGAATCCCTGTCGGGATGGTTATTTTCTTGATTGAATAGACTTAATTGAAAAGCATATTCTTTCAAGTTCCCAGGCTCATTACGTTTGCCATTGCTGGCGTAATGATATTTCCTTTTACCCGTTGTTAGTTCAACGGTGGGCGTTTGAAACAAATTTAATTGTTTCGGTTCCGGCAAGTCCCTCCGTACCTTTTGGCTAAACTTTTTAACTATGTTTAAGCTATAGTGATTAATTGCCTTATTCTTGATATTAATACTCGCTTGAAAATTGGCATCATCAACATGACCACAGTTAGTACAAAGGAATTTTTCTCCTTCTCTATTATCGGGATCTATATGATGACAAACCGAACATTCTTGCGAAGTATGGCGGGGATTAACCCTTAAAACAATCTTTCCTGACTTAGCAGCCATGTACTCAATTTTTTGGGTCAATGAATACCACGAAGCATCAGCAATTAATCTGTTTAAAGCCCTTTTAGCACTTTGTCCATTTTTCAGAAACCTTCCTGTGTTTTGATCATATTTAGGTTTGCACCTCTTAATCATGTTAGAAATCTGCAAATCCTCTACCGCTATGCCATCAGATTTTGAGACAATTTTTTTAGCTGTTTGCCATTGATAAGATTCTCGCTTAACAGCAATTCGATGTTGAAACCGAGAAAGTCTTCTCCCCACTTTTTGCCTATTATTAGATCGTTTCTTTTTGCGACTAACTCTCCTTTGACGAATTTTATGTAATCTTTTAGTTGTCTTATTTGTGGCAAATCTAGGATTGTCAATAGCTGAATAGTCTGAACAATAAATCAACTTACCTAAACCCATATCTAACCCCGTTACTGTTGTAATCTCTTCTAGGTTTTTTACAGGGAAAGTAGGGACTGATTTATCTTCTATTCTGACTGAAATGTAATAACCGTTACTCTTTTTTCTAACTGTAACTGACTTAATCTTAAACCCATCAGGCATAGGACGAGAATTGTAAAATTTTACCCATCCCAATTTAGGTAAATAGATTTTATTTCCCTTTATTTTTACTCCAGTGGCATAAGTAAAAGAACGATATTTACTCTTGTTCTTAAATTTAGGAAATCCTTTTTTCTGCTGAAAAAAGTTGTTATAGGCTTTATCTAACCGTCTGAGATTTTGTTGTAGGACAGTAGAATCTATTTCGTCATACCAAGGTCTTGCTTGTTTTAGATTAGGTAGTTCGGTTATTTGTATATTAACTGGGCTTCTTTTCTTACCTTTGTTAGACCAAGGATTCCCCGTTGCCCCTCCTAATAAACAAGTTAAAGGAGTAATAATGACTTTTGTTCTTAAATCGCAATAGTCTCCACAAATATATCTTTGATAATAGGTATCTATGCGATCTGCTAAAGACCAATTATAGTTAGCTCTAAGCATATCTATCCATCGGTCAATCTTGTCTGACTGACTTATATTTGGACGCAGCTTATAGCAATACCCTAAAATCAATGTAGTTAGCTGAATTGTGGACTATACTATACTTATCTACATCATTCTAACATTATATTTTCTAGATGTCACAACAAGCGGTGCGACCCCGGCGATTCGTAATCGCCTAGGGAACGCGCACCAAGACAACAGAAAAACTTCACATACTGTTTCACTGATTAATTATCATTTTGTCTGGATACCTAAACGGAGGAAAAAAGTCTTAGTTGGTGACGTGGAGAAAAGATTACGTCAGATTATTTGGGAAGTTTGCCAAGAGAATGATTGGATTATTATAGCTTTAGAAATCATGCCAGACCATGTACACTTATTGGTTAATGTTTTACCAACTATTCCTCCTCATAAAATCGTCAAAGCTATTAAGGGAAGAAGTTCTCCATATCTACGCCAAGAATTTCCCCATTTGATGAAAATTCCTAGTCTTTGGACACATTCTTATTTCGTCTCAACTGCTGGTAATGTTTCCTCTGAAACTATTCGTAGATATATCGAAGAACAACGACATCATGATACCACTTAATGCTTTTCCATAAGTCGATGTTCACGGCTAATAAATTAGCCGAGTCGTGCTTCATCTCCTACTTAAAAGATAGGAGTTTTTGCACTCCCGTGTTTTGTTATAAAATTTGGCGACCTGTTAAGATACCTCTAACTTCTAACATAGCGGAGTAGGTGGGGACAATGTGTAAAGTTTCTTCTTCTTTTGTCAGGTTTAAGGCTGTTTCTATGGCTTCTTTTAAATCTTCTTTCACCACCAGTTTAACACAACTATTTTTTTCTGGTTGGGTCTCCTGACTATATTTGAGACGTAAGGCCATGTCATAAGTGCGATCACCACTAACTACTAAGTTCCCACCTAATTTGACTAAAGGTTCTGTATCTACATCCCAGATCCAAGAAACATCTGTTCCATCGGGAATTCTATCATTTAATACTAATAATGTAGTAGAAGATTTACCTGTTTTTTTAATATCATTAACCGCCCTAATAGTTTCATTCATCCCCACTGGGTTTTTAGATAATAAAATACGAACGTGTTTACCATTAATTGTTAATTCTTCTGCTCTACCAAAGGCGGCTTTAAAGTTCTTAACTGTCTGAAAAATTGCAGGTTTTTCAATGTTTAATTCTTGCGCAATCAACCCAGCAGCTAAAGTGTTATATTTATTATAAACTCCGATCAAAATTTGTGGCCAGTCTTGACTATCTAAGGCGAGTTTACTTTTTTTGAATCCACATTTTTCGCAATTATAATCCCCTAAATGAGATAAATAAACCCCTTGATAGGTTAAAGGATGACCACAACTAGGACAGTAAATTGAATCAACAGCATGGGGAATTTCTTCTAAATACAAATTCGGTTCAGAAAGGCCAAAATAACTAATTTTTTGGTTTAACTGTTGTCCTAAATAAGAAAGAGTGGGATCATCAGCATTTAAAATAATAACCGTATTAGGAGAAAGAGGCGCTATAGCTTTTTGCCAGCGTTGACTAATAGCATCAACTTCACCGTAACGATCTAATTGATCTCTAAATAGATTCAGTCCTAAAATAACTCTAGGTTGACAGTCCTTTAATAGAAGCGGCACAATGTTTTCGTCCACTTCCAAAATAGCATAATCTGCCGTTAATGTACCAACTAAGTTAGTATTTCCTAATAAAGCTGTGACCAAGCCATTAATTAAGTTAGCACCGGTTTCATTATGGGCAACTTTATAATTTTGGTCTTCTAAAATACTTCTTAATAGTAGAGAAGTGGTAGTTTTCCCATTGGTTCCTACTACTAAGATAACCCCTTGTTTCACTTGTTCACAGAGTAAGGATAAGAGTCTAGGATGAAAACGACGAGAAATAGCCCCAGGCAACACACTAGCAGCCCCTAAACCAAAGAAACGAACCGTAGCAGTGACAGTTTTTGCTACAACTACAGCTAACCCTAAACGAACACGATCAACTACATTCATAGTTTAGATAGTTTATCCTAGATAACCTTTAAATTATTTAGAATAACACGATTAACTTATTTTTGTTAACTTCCATAACCGAAAAAACTGTCACTGATGACTGTCCAGAAATAACAATTAACATATATCATCTTTTTTTTACCATAAATTAACTCAGACCAAATGAGGTGTAGCAAAAATTTATAAACAGCTTGTAGTAGCTTTTAAGCTTCAACTAAAGGGTAATTATTTTAGGATACCAATGTTCAATTAAATAACTTGTTGTTCCTTAAAAAAATAATTTATTAGGCATTTTTTTCTTGATTATAATAACGAATCATGGCTTGAGTTCCCTGTTCTTTTCCCTCACCATTATCCAGATTAGCTACTACTTTTAAAAAGTTTTCTGCTAAGGTAACTCCTGGTAATTTACCATCTGATTGTGCCATGATTTCTTGAACTAATCGTAAATCTTTTAATAGATGTTTAATAGCAAAACCTGGTTCTAAATCTGAGTCTATAATTTTGGGGCCCAAGTTAGCTAAAGCCCAGGAACCAGCAGCCCCTGTACGACAAACTTCTATCATTAAATTGGGATCAATATCTTGTTTTTCTGCCATTTTTAGTGCTTCACACAAGGCAATCATGTGAACCGCACATAAGGCTTGATTACACATTTTAACAGCTTGTCCATTGCCTGTAGAACCGCAATATATAATATTTTTTCCCATCGCTTCAAAATAGGGCAAACATTGCTCAAAATCTTTTTTTTCTCCCCCAACCATGATAGTTAGAGTTCCTTGTTTAGCACCAATATCTCCCCCAGAAATTGGGGCATCTAAAAAACGAAAATTTTGCGCTTTTAATTGATTACCAATATCACGGGCAGCTTGGGTACCAATGGTGCTAAAATCAACAATTAGTGAGCCAGGTTTAGCATAGTTAATAATACCATTTTCTTGAAAGATAATATCATTAACATCAGGCACATCTCCGACACAAGTAAAAATAACTTCAGCCTCTCTAACAGCCGCTTCAATGGAAGGGCAAATAGTCGCACCTGCTTCCTGTGCTATGGTAATGCCAGGACGGTTCGGGGTACGATTCCAAGCGTTGACAGCAAACCCTTTTTTGGCTAAATTTGCTACCATAAACCCTCCCATTAAACCAAGTCCAATAAATGCTAGTTTTTTTGTCATGAGTAATTCAATAAATTGTTTTTTGTAATGGTTAATACTATTTTATAATAAAGAGAAATTATAATAAAAATTTTAGTGAAACTTAACGATTGACGATTCAAGAATTAAGATGTTTGTTAGAAAGGAATTAAGCAAATACAACAGTGCGATTTCCATAGACTAACACTCTATGTTGTAAGTGTAAACGAACTGCTCTCGCTAAGACAACTCTTTCTAAATCTTTTCCTTTACGAATTAAGTCAGCAATTTCTATATTCTAACTAAAATTTCTCAAAAACTCTATTAACTGTTCAGTGAAAATCAATCTTTGATAATTTCTCAGTGAACATTAATCTAAATTATCTCTTTGTGAAGCTAGATATTAGGTTTAATTTTGTTTAATTTATTAATATTTTGAATTCTTTAATAAGATTTCTTGAATTTTTAATAAAACTAAAAAAAGTATTAATTTTGATTGTTGATTCAAGGTTTCAACTTTAGAATATTATATGCGAATCTAAGGGTAAATTTTAATGATTATCAAGACTCGAACAATAAGGTCTCTTTTTTTAACAATGCTTTTAACCTTGCTTTGTTTAGTGAGTCTTCATTTTTGGATGCCAAGTATCGCACATATTCAAGCAATTAGCTGGTCAGAAATCAGTAATCAAAAACAATTACCATCTCAATATATTTTAGCTCAAGAAAAAGAGCAAGAAAATAATAAATATAATGGAGATAATCAAGAATCTTCTTCTGATAATTTAGACAAAAAAAATTATCCTCATCCAGTTACATTAGATGGAGAAATAATATTTGAATATAAGCTCCAAGTAGAAAAACTACAAAATAAACAACGAGCAGAAGAAGCCAGCGAAAGAGTTAAAGACATTGCTAATGATCGTTCAATTTCTGTAGAAGATTTTTCTATAAGAGATTTAAAAGCTTTAGAATTGGAAGGTTTGCGCTTAATTTTTGCTGATAATAAAATGATCTTAGCTATCACTCAAGCTGATGCTGATGTTGAGAATCAATCTCTAGATGAACTAGCTGAATCTTATTTACAAGAAGTTAAGAAGGCTATCATCAAATATCGAGAGGAAAGAAAATTACAGAACTTTATATTGAGAGGAATAGGTATTATATTATCTACTATTGTTCTGATTTTTATCTTCCGATTTTTAAACTGGTTTTTTCCTTGGCTAGGTCGTCAAATTACTAGAGATCAAGGTTTTATTTTTAGAAATATAAACATTCAAAACTGGAATATTCTTACTGTTAAACAAGAAAAAAGGATTGCTCTGTTTATTTTAAAACTAATTCGCTGGTTTATTACCCTAACTTTTCTCTATTTTTATATACCTTTTCTATTAAGTTTATTTCCTCAGACAGAACGGTTAGCAAACAGTATTTTTAGTTCATTTTTTGGAGTATTGGCAAAAGTTTGGGCTGAATTTATTGCTTATGTACCTAATTTATTTTTAATTGTTGTTACGCTTATCATAACACATTATTTAATCCGTTTATGTGACCCATTTTTTAAAGCTATAGAAGACGAAAGAATTATCATTTCTGGATTTTATCCTGACTGGGCGCAACCAACCTATAAATTAACTGTTATTTTAATTTGTGGTTTAGCAGCAGCCATAATTTTTCCCTATTTACCAGGGTTTAATTCTCCTGCATTTCAAGGAATTTCTATCCTTGCTGGTGCCTTAGTCACGTTTGGAGGAGCGAGTACCATTGCTAATTTAATTGCAGGATTTGTGGTTATTTACACCCGCGCTTTTCAACTAGGCGATCGCATAAAAGTTAGTGAATATCGAGGGGTTGTAATTGACAAAACGATCCTATCAACTCGTATTTGTAACGGTAATAATGAAATTATTACCATCCCTAATTCTATTTTAATCGCCAGTTCAATTATTAATTATAGTGCGACAATAAGGGATTTAAAAGAACCTTTAGTCATTGATACTACTATCACATTAGGCTACGATGTTCCTTGGCGTTTAGTCTATGAAACCTTAATTAATTGTGCTTTAGAAACCACTGATATTTTAGAATATCCTGAACCTTATGTATGGCAAACAAGTTTAGATGATTTTTATATTAGTTATCAACTTCGGGTTTACACAAATAAGACAAAATCCGTTGCTATTGGTAATATTTATAGTGAATTACATCAAAATATTCAAGATAAATGTGCGGAAGTTGGCATTGAAATTATGTCTCCTCATTATGCTGCGGTTAGAGATGGCCATCAAAACACGATTCCTGAAGATTATTTACCTAAAGATTATGAAACTCCAGGGTTTCGTTTGCAGCCATTAAAATCATTTTTTAAACAAAATATTGAGAAAGATAATTAGATAACTAAGGTTAATTTCCACGATGAATTTTAGTTAAATCAGAGATGCCAAAATAACAAAGAAGTCCACCCAAACCGGCTACAATAAAAGAAACTATATTTTTGCCTCCGATCGCATAAAATATAGTAACAATCTCGTTAACTTGCTCAGTGGTGTCTCTTGATTGCTCAAAATAGCTCAAATATCCGTACAATACAGCCGAGAGAATAAAAGCAGAAATTCCCCCATAAATACGTTGTTGTGCCTTCCTTTTGAGGCGTTTACGATGAGAACTAGGAGAAGTTACAATGGGTGTCTTATGTACATTGGAAACATCAGTCTCCGTGTTTAATTGACCGGAACTGCTATAGTTATGTGCTGATTCTGGGGTACTATTAGCCTCTTCTGCTATTTTTTCGCGTTCTCCTTCTTTTTCAAGTTTAATCGATTGGATTTTATCGATAAGATCCGAATTATTGGGATTTAGTTGTAAAGAAGTTTGATACATACACAAGGCAGACATTAAGTCTCCCATCTCTTCCAAAACATTTCCCTGTCCTTCTAACGCGATCGCATAATCTTTTGGGGTAATATAAGGATCGATACCCTCGATGCTTTGATAAGCTTCTAAGGCTTTCTCAGATTGTCCCATTAATTGCCAAATATGGGCTTTTTCGATGGTATAACGAGGACTATTCGGTTCTAAGTCTGCGCCAGTTTCCAGATAATTAAGAGCTTGTTCATAATTTTTGGACTTAATTTCCAAAAGTGCCAAATAAAAATAGGCTTTAGGATAAGCACAGGGATAAAAAGAGATTTTCTGCTTATTTTTGTCTGGATGATCACAGTTTAGATAATGTTCATGGTCAGAGGGATGCCAAAATTTTATATATAAGTTACCTTGTTTATCTTTAAATTGTGTCTGATAATCTAGGGGACAATGTTTGATAACTGATAATAACAAGGATTGAGCTTTGCTGTACTCTTGTTTGGAGAAAGCTTTAATGGCTAAATCGACTAATTTGGCATCTTTAGTTTCTCTGTTGTCTATTGTAGAGGTAACTTTATAGTTTGGCATGATTCTTAATTAAATAGGTAGCGGGAATGTAGGATGATATGTAGACCATCGGTTAATTTAGGAAGAGGAAACACTTATTTAAAAGCAAACTCAGAATTCCTATTTTCTGTTTATTTTTACCCATATAGAGATAAGTCTTTACATAGCTTAACCATAGCAACCTACTCATACAAATTTAGATAGATAGGATCTCTATAAATATAGTTTTCCCGTTTTCTCATCAAAAATAATCTTTTCTGAAAAATTGACACTAAAAAAGGTAGTATTCCATTATTTTACAAAAATCATCCTTCGAGTTTGACGGGGAGACGAGGAGTATAGGAGAAGTCAGAAGTCAGAACTCAGAAGTATAATTGATAAATGATAAATTCTGTGGACATTGTGTGGATAGTTAGGTTAAAGAAAAAAAGATGATTAATTCTATTATTGCAGATCGCTATAAAATTTGCGATCGCTTAGGAGAAGGAGGAACTGCTATTACTTACAAAGCGGTTGATTTAAACACTTCTCAAGAGGTTGCTATTAAGGTGTTATCTTTGGATAATGTTGATTGGAAACAAGCTGATCTTTTTGAAAAACGAGAAGTTAAGACATTAAGACAACTAAACCATCCTAGAATACCTCGATATATTGATTATTTTGTTAGTGATCATGAAGATAATTTTTATTGTCCTATGATATCTCAAAAGTCATTACAAGATTTTGTGGAAGCAGGAATTTTACTTCAAAAATTCTATTTAGTACAGGAATTAGTTAAGGGTAAAAACTTAGTTGAATGGCGAGATAATATTAATAAAGTTAATCAAAAAGAAATAGAAAATATTGCTATACAAGTTTTAGATATATTAACTTATTTACAAACTTTAATACCTCCAGTTGTTCATAGGGATATTAAACCACAAAATCTAATTTATACGGAGAATAAAGAGATATTTTTGGTTGATTTTGGAGCCGTTCCTGATCAAGTTGGTAAGACAAGTTATGGTACTACTTTTGTGGGAACACAAGGATATATGGCACCAGAACAAGGAAGCGGTGGTAAAGTGTCTTTAGCTACTGATTTATATGGGTTAGGAGCAACTTTAATCTATCTTTTATCGGGTAGAAATCCCTCAGACTTACCTCTTAAAAGATTGAAAATAAATTTTAGACAAGAGATTAAACTATCTTCTAAGTTTGCTCAATGGTTAGATGTGTTATTGGAGTTTGAGCCTGAAAATCGTTTTCAGAATGCTCAAATAGCATTAAATGTGTTAGAAGGTCAAGGTAACATAAAAGACTATATTAAAAAGAATCTAGGCCGACCTAAATATAGTTCAATTAGTTTAACTAAGACGAAGCAAGAATTAATGATTAAAATTCCTTGTGCATTAAACCGTAAACGTTGGAATTATGCTTTAGGTATCCTAGGAATTAGTTTTTATATTATTGCTTTTTTAATTCTTTTAATTATCACAATTTCTACTTATAATATTTTTTGGCGAATTCCTATTTTTATTTATGCTTTCTTATTAGTGCTTCAACCTTTTAAAAAGTTTAAAGATGTAAAAATAGTTAAGTTGGTAATTTTAGTAGGAAGCATATTACCTTTTATTTTAAATGTAAATTATTCCATAATAGCTTCATTCTTAATATTGATTATAGAAACTTTTTCTGGTGATTTGATATCTAAGATTGTCAGGGATTTATTGTTTGACACTCAAATTAAAATTAAGAAAAATACTGGGATATTTTTACAAGAAAAATTTAGTTTTCTTGTAAAGCAAAATAGAAAATTATTGTTTAAAGAAACATCACTGAGTAAAATATCAAAATTGTTAACTAGAAGAGAAAAACAATGGTTAAATGATGAAATCAAACGCTTTTTAAAAGATTAATGTATCAGTAGGGGTTTAATACCATTAAACCCATTCAAACCAATACTAGAATGTTAAAGAGATTCCTCGTACCTCGGAATGAAACAGAAAGAGACATAGAAATGGCCATTAAATATACAACTGTTTACTGTTCACTGTTCACTGTTAAAATTTTTGCTACAATAAAGAACATATTATAATCAGGAAACTATTATGATACCATCCTATCGAAAAGACTCCCTAGAAGAAAACTATAAAAAACTACATGAACTCGGTAAGGGAGGAATGGGAACAACTTATGCAGCAGAAGATGTAAATACAGGCAAAAAAGTTGCTCTCAAAGTTATTTCTTTACAAAATCAAACCGATGTTAAAAGTCTTGAATTATTAGAAAGGGAAGTTACAGTATTAAAAAAGCTAAATCATCCTAATATTCCTAAATATATTGATTATTTTCAACTAGAAGACGACAATAAATTATATCTAGTACAAGAATTAGTTGCAGGAAAAAACTTAAATCAAAAAATAGAAGAAGGACTAAGATTAACAGAAAAAGAAGTTAAAAATATTACTGTTCAAATTCTCTCTATTCTTGACTACTTGCATAATTTTGATCCGCGCATTATTCACCGAGATATTAAACCCCATAACTTGATTCTTTCTGATGATGGACAAATATTTTTAGTAGATTTTGGTGCGGTACATAATGCTTATTATAATACGATGATGGGGGAAACAGTCGGTATTGGAACCATTGGTTATATGTCCCCTGAACAACAAATAGGTAAACCGGTTCCTGCATCTGATTTATATAGTTTAGGAAGAACATTACTTTATTTATTAACTCGTCGTCCCCCTGATAATTTATTGCCACATAAAGCAACGGTGAATCTTGAGATTATTGGTGATTATATTCAACTATCTGATGAGTTTATCGAGTGGTTAGAAAAAATCTTAGATCCTGATGTTGATGAGCGTTTTTCTTCTGCAAAAAAAGCATTAAAAGCGTTAAAAAATCCTAAGTTATTTAAGCAAGAAAAATTAAGTAAAATAAGATGGTTTGCTTGGTTAGGTTTAGGGTTTGCTTGCGTTGAAATAGCGACTTTTTCTTATAATCATAGATGGAAAATTTTTAATACTTTAAGTTTTCCAACACCTTTAGAAATTTGTAACAAACCTAATATTAAGACAATACATGAATACTTTAATAGTGGTGGGAAATTAACAAAAAGTGATGCTCAGAAATGTAGAATTTTCTGGCATACCCAATTAAGGGAAGACACTAAAGAGATATTAAAAGTCTTAATTAATCATGGTGCTGATGTTAATGCTAAAAATGAATATGGAGAGACTCCACTTCATACTGCGGTATTAAGTGAAAATAAAGAGATAGTAGAATTATTAATTAATCATGGTGCTGATGTTAATGCTAAAAATGAATATGATGGAAAGACTCCACTTTATAGTGCAGTATTGACTAAAAATAAAGAGATAGTAGAATTATTAATTAATCATGGTGCCGATGTTAATCTTCAAAATGAAAAGGTATTTACTCCACTTGATATTGCAGGAAAGGCAAACAATAAAAAGATTGCAGAGTTATTAATTAATTATGGTGTTGATGTTAACACCAGAGATAAATCTGGAAACA
Organism: Crocosphaera sp.; assembly: GCF_030064895.1. Lineage (GTDB taxonomy): Bacteria > Cyanobacteriota > Cyanobacteriia > Cyanobacteriales > Microcystaceae > Crocosphaera. The sequence goes on from NZ_JASJEB010000006.1 coordinate 23,777, forward strand.
CTCCACTTTATAGTGCAGTAGAGAACAACAATAAAAAGAGAGTAGAATTATTAATTAATAATGGTGCTGATGTTAATGCTAGAGATAAACATGGATTTACTCCACTTCATAATGCAGTATGGAAAGAGAATAAAGAAATAGTAGAATTATTAATTAATAATGGTGCTGATGTTAACACTAGAAATAATTATGGATTTACCCCACTTAATAGTGCAATATGGAAAGAAAACAAAAAAATAGTAGAATTATTAATTAATAATGCTGCCGATGTTAATGCTAAAGATAAACATGAATTGACTGCATTTGATTATGCAAAAGAACGTGGCAATGGAGTGATAATGAATTTACTGAGAAAACACGGTGCAAGATAAAATTCTATGACTATTTCTAATGAACACAAACGAGCAGATATTATCCAAAAAATACAACTAGCACAATCTCAAGGTAGAGAATTATTAGCTAGTATGAAGCAAAGACAACAACAAGGTTGGGAAGTTGCTAAAAATAGTGCAGAAATTCTTAAAAAACAATTTGGGGTTAAACGAGTTGTTTTATTTGGTTCAATGCTTAATCTTGAAGACTTATCCCCTCACTCAGATATTGACTTAGCTGTATGGGGACTCCCTCCCAATGCTATATTTAAAGCAGGAGCAGCTATTGAAAAAGGCCATGAATTTACTATTGATTTAGTTGAAGCAGAAAAAGCTAAACCTTATATTCGCCAAGCTATTGTAATGGGTGTTGAACTTTGAAAGAAGAAAAAATTAAAGAATGAATACATATTTAAAATGGTGGGTTACGGCTTAGATAAAAGTTGATGATCTTTTCATTACAATTAATCCCACGCCTAACCCACCCTACCATTGCCACGATCGCATCTACCATGATCATAACCATAGCAGAGCCAAAACATTGAAAAATTCGGCATAATATAATAGGAGCAGCTTGAATAAGATCCATGTTTGATCTTACAATTGCAGCAATTCAACCCCTTTGGTCATTTCATTTATCATTTAACATTTATCATTTATCATTCGTTTGGAAGTAGGCTTGAAACCTCTCCCAAACTTCTTTCTCACTAAAGGGAGAGGCTTGAAACCAAAATGAAAGATGTTCAATGTTCAATGTTTGGTCAGTTCCTATCGAGTTACATAAGATATATGTCTGCTTCTGAAGTACAACCTCCTCAATCCTACCGCAAAGAGGAAGTTCAAGAAATTTTACATTTGGCCATTGCTCGCAAAACCGAGGTTGAAGAATTATCTCGTAGTCAACTTTGGGAAATTGCGGCAGAATTAGATATTGATTCCGATGTTTTACAAGTGGCCGAAAAAGATTGGCTATTGCAAAAACAACGTCAGGAAAAAAAGGATGAATTTAATCAATATCGTCAAGGACAACTCAAACGAAAAGTTATCCGCTACGCTATTATTAATTCCTTCGCTATGTTGCTCAATTTCTTGGCAGCAGGGAACCTATCTTGGTCATTATACATCTTACTTTTTCTAGGACTTCCCCTAACCTTAGATACCTTTAAAACCTTCCAAACAGAAGGAGAAGAATACGAAAAATCCTTTCAACAATGGTATTTAAAAAAGGAAATAAAAGCCTCAATTTCCAGTGTCTGGAATCGTATTAAAACTGCTTGGCTTTCCTGAAAAATGCCTGATGATTACTGCAACACAAGCAGGATGCTTGTAATAGCTTAGAAAACTGCCAGTTGATTGAAAAATACCCCCAAAAAGAGTACAATCAAAACAAAGAAATTTAGGGCAATTTTGAGGGGAAATGATGAGAGTTAAGGTAAAAAAACCCATTCTGGTGGCAGGGTTAGGAATTTCTTTCTTATTATGGTTAGGAGAATCTCTCCATGAACAAGCGATCGCAATGGGAGAATGGGGTGTTTTGAGTCTGATGGCCGTGGGTACGGGTGTTTGGTGGTGGCAAAAAAAACAACCACAAAAACCAGCTTATAAAACCCTTTCACCTTTAACAATAACAGAAGTTAATCAGGCAATTTCTGAGGGAAAAAAAATATTAAAAATAGTTAAACAAGAAGACTCAAACTATAACCTAGTAGAATTAGAAACTCAGTGGAAAAATTTACCACAAAAACTCAATAATCAATCTGTTTCTTGGGGAATAATCAGCAACTCTAACACAGATAAAAATAGTTTAAAACAACTCTTAGAAAAAGAAAAAATTGCCGATAATTTCAACTATTTAGAATCAGAAGATGATGAAAATGTCAAGCAAAAACTAGATTTAATTGTTTTTTTGATCAACACAGATTTAACTGAAAGTCAATGGCAAATGATACAAAAATGCCATCAAAATCATCAACGGGTTTTAATTAGTTTAAATCAAAGCGAACAATATAACACAGAAGAACAAGAAATTATCTTACAAGAAATAAAACAACGGGTTAAAACTATTATTCAATCTGATGACGTAATAGGCATTAATTCAAAACAAAAAATAATAAAAGTTCGTCAATATAAAGAAGATAAATCCTATCAAGAATGGAATGAAACTCAACCTCCTAATATTCTAGCTTTAATAACTAAATTAGACTCTATTTTAAGCCAAGAAAGAGAAAAATTAATATTAGGAAAAGTATGGAGAGAGGCACAAAAAATAAAACAACAAGCTAAAGTAATTTTAAATAAAATAAGACGCGATCGCGCCGTTCCCATGATGGAAAAATATCAATGGATAGCAGCAGCAGCAGCCTTTGCCAACCCCGTTTCCTCCTTAGATTTGTTAGCAACAGCAGCAATTAATGCGCAAATGATAGTCGATTTAAGCAGCATTTATCAACAGAAATTCACCCTATCTCAAGGACAAACCATAGCAGCAACTATCGGTAAATTAATGATAAAATTAGGCTTAGTTGAACTATCAACCCATGCCATTAGTAGCCTACTAAAAAGTAACGCTATTACTTATGTAGCCGGAGGCGCAACCCAAGGTATTAGTGCAGCCTATTTAACCCGTGTAGCTGGTTTAAGTTTAGTGGAATATTTCCAGGAACAAGAAATTAACCCAAACCAAAATCAAAGCCTAGATATAGAAAAACTTTCCACAAAAATAAAACAAGTATTTGAGCAAACAAAACGAACAGAAATATTGCAAGGCTTTGTGAAACAAACCATTCCTCAACTATCATAAGTAAGGCTGCTTAATCAACTATTGCCCATTGCTTAGTGTAGCTAGAAAAAAAATCATAAATCCCAACTCCTAACTCAGGTTAGTTTGCTTTTTTGCGAGTAAAAAAAATTAAATCTAAATTATGACTGTTTCTGATTCTGAAACCACCCCAACTCCCACTGATAAAACCCTAGATACTACCAACCAGGAGGAATCTATGGCCCGTTCTAATAGCTCCAAAAAGCCCCCCCGTGAAGGGTTTGCTGCGGTGTTAGAAAATCCTCAATTTTTAATTCTCTGGATAGGACAAATCTTTTCTCAACTAGCAGATAAAGTTTATTTAGTGTTGATGATCTCCTTTATTGCTGGCCATTTTCAAGGAGAAAATCAACCTATTAGTGGTTGGGTATCAGCGATCATGATCGCCTTTACTATTCCGGCGGTTTTCTGTGGTTCCTTGGCCGGGGTATATGTGGATCGCTGGCCAAAAAAAGGGGTTTTAGTAATCTCTAACTTCGTTCGTGCAGCCTTTGTATTTATTATTCCTCCCTTACTCTGGTTATCTCAAGGAGACAATATCAGCATTAACCTAACTTGGTTACCTCACTGGTTAAGAAGTTGGCAAAATCAAACCCAAGAAGCCTTTTTATTACCCTTAGGCTTTGCCATCCTCTTAACATTAACCCTCATAGACTCTACCATCACCCAATTTTTTGCCCCGGCCGAACAAGTGACTATCCCACTCTTAGTCAAACGTCGTGATTTATTATCCGCTAATTCTCTGTTCACCACCACTATGATGGCCATGACCATCGTAGGGTTTGCCATTGGGGACCCTTTATTAGACGTGGCCTCTCATTTTGCCGAAAATTTCGGTTTTTCTTGGGAAGAAGGAAAAGCATTTTTGGTGGGAGCGTCTTATTTTATAGCTGGTTTAGTCCTCCTATTCTTGAAAACAGGGGAAAAACGCTACCTACAGGAAAAAGAACAGCCCCATGTCTTAGAAGATATTAAAGACGGTATTCGTTACCTCAAGGATAATCATCGGGTTCGTAACGCCTTAGTTCAATTAGTAATTTTATTTTGTATTTTTGCCGCCTTATCCGTTTTAGCTGTACGCATGGCAGAAACCATCCCAGGGATGAAAGCGGAACAATTTGGCTTTTTATTGGCTACTGGTGGCTTAGGAATGGGCTGTGGGGCTGCTGTTTTAGGGGGTTGGGGACAACAATTTCAGAATAATAAGTTAGGTTTGTGGGGTGCCATCGGTATGGCTGTTTCTTTGGTGGGTTTATCCCTATCTACTCACAGTTTATGGTCAACCCTACTGATGATCACATTTTTAGGAGTATTCGCTGCTTTTGTCGGGGTTCCTATGCAAACCATTATCCAAGCTGAAACCCCTGTGGAGATGCGAGGGAAGGTTTTTGGCTTACAAAATAATGCTGTTAACATTGCTTTGTCTTTACCCTTGGCTTTAGCTGGTATTGCCGAAACCTTATTTGGGTTACAACCAGTTTTATTGAGTTTGGGTGTAATGGCTGTTTTAGGGGGTATTTTAACGGGGTTGATGGGTATGAAAGAATAAGCAAATTCACGTAAAGCGAATGCGCCCTTCATCCATTTCTGACATCAACAACTCTAACGCCTCGTAGTCCACATCAGAAATATAACCAGTACGGGTTAACTCACGGTTAATAGCAATCTCAATTTCTGGGGTTAAACGTTTAAGATATAAAGCTTTTTCGACTAATTGGCGAATTAAGGGAGGCCGGTTCACAGATGTTTCTCCGCTCTTGACAACAGGGAATTTTCAGCTAAGTTGGTAGATGTGGAGAAACATCTTACTTCCACGATGAGCAATGACTGACAACCTTTAGGATGTTTTAACAACGGTTATCAAATCCAGTAAACCATTGATTGGGTTGTGACTTTTGTAGCTTGCTTAACTTTTTTTAACAAAAAAACTGATACAATGCTAAACTGTCATTCATTACTCCAAAAAGTAAGAGAATGTTCGGACTAAATTATGTCAATTTTGGGTAAAGTCTAGAATATAATGGACGAAAACTCGGATTTGACTAAAATACACAAAAAGTATGATTCAGTTATAAAAGTTAACTTATTATTAATCTAAGGTTAATTTCTTAGAGAAACATATTAAAAGAGTTAAGACTGAGTCAATTAACAAAAAAGTGATTATAATTTGGTCATACCATAAGTAAACTAATTTTCAAATTGAGGATAGATGCTGATGATGGGGAGTCTTTTGACTAATTTAGGAGTGGCTGTTTTTGAACCCAGTGGTTATCTTACTGCAGCCAATGTGGATAGTTTTCAACAAGAATTAACAAATTTTGTTACTCAAAACTCTTATAGAGAATTTTTGGTGGATATGCGCCAAGTGGAATTTATTGATAGTGCGGGACTCATGGCTATTGTGTCAGCGTTTCGTTTAGCTCAGCGTTTAAATAAAAAGTTAAGCGTTTGTTGCCTATCGCCATCGGTAAGGATTATTTTTGAATTAACCCAGTTAGATAGAGCTTTAGAAATTTATGAAAGCCGTCAAACCTATAAAGTCTCATTGAATGAGACAATGGCTGCTTGAGATAAGAAAGCTATTAATAATCTCAAAAATTGGCCTACTCCTCCACACTTCCGATATATTAGAAAAGCATGAGAAAATAAGGGAAGTGCCGGAGGTTTGCTTTTGACTATGAAGATTGAAAAATTACTGACCCCAGAGATTAATAAACCTGCCCGTTATTTGGGCAACGAATTAGGAGCTAAACATAAACCTTGGGAACAAGCAACGGTACGCTGGGTGTTAACCTATCCAGAGGTTTACGAGTTAGGGGCATCCAATTTAGGCCATATCATTCTCTACAATATTCTCAATACCCAACCCCGTCAACTCTGCGATCGCACTTACTTACCTGCACCAGACTTAGCCGAGAAATTACGATCCACAAAAACCCCCTTATTTGCCCTAGAATCTCGTCGCACTCTGACAGATTTTGATATTTTAGGCTTTAACCTCAGTTACGAGCTAGGAGCGACCAATATCCTAGAAATGCTGGATTTAGCTCAAATTCCCTTAACCTGGAAGGAAAGAGAATCAGATAATTATCCTTTAATTTTTGCCGGGGGACAAACCGCCACTTCTAACCCCGAACCCTTTGCAGAATTTTTCGATTTCATGGCACTAGGAGATGGAGAAGAAATATTACCGGAAATAGGTTTAATTATTGAACAAGGAAAAGCAAATAAACTCGATAAAGAAGCATTATTATTAGATTTAGCGCAAATTCCAGGGGTTTATGTGCCTCGCTTTTATGACGTAACCGAAGCAGGGGAAGTGATTCCCAACCGGCCCGATGTCCCTGCTAGAATTTTACGCCGTGTTTCCCCTCCTATGCCAGCTTATGCCATAGGTTTAGTGCCGTATATTGAAACCATACACGATCGCTTAGTAGTGGAAATAAGACGAGGTTGCACCAGAGGTTGTCGTTTTTGTCAACCAGGAATGTTAACCCGTCCGGCAAGAGATGTACAACCAGACGATATTATCGAAACCATCGAACGAGGTATTAGAGAAACAGGCCATAATGAATTTTCTTTATTATCCTTGAGTTGTTCCGACTATTTAGCCCTTCCGGCGGTGGGAACAGAGATTAAAAACCGTCTTAAAGGTGAAAATATTACCCTTTCTTTACCCAGTCAACGGGTAGATAGGTTTGATAAAAATATTGCCAATATTGTCGGGGGAAACCGCCAGTCAGGGCTAACTTTTGCCCCAGAAGCAGGAACCCAAAGAATGCGCGATGTGATCAATAAAGGGTTAACCAATGAAGAGTTATTGCGAGGGGTGAAAACCGCCGTTGAAGAGGGTTGGGATAAGGTTAAACTCTATTTTATGATCGGTTTACCAGGAGAAACGGATCTCGATGTTCTGGGTATTATGGAGACAGTGCGCTGGTTACGGCAAGAATGTCGTATAAAAGGTCGTAAACCCCTACAATTTACCATTACAGTATCTAATTTTACCCCGAAACCCCATACGCCGTTTCAGTGGCATTCTGTCTCTACTTCAGAGTTTAAACGGAAGCAGGAGTTATTACGGGAGGCATTTCGTGGCCTAAGAGGGGTTAAAGCTAATTATACCGATGTCAGAATTTCTGGCATGGAGGACTTTATCGGACGAGGCAATCGCCGTTTAGCCCCGGTCATCCGTCGCGCCTGGGAATTAGGGGCCGGGATGGACTCTTGGTGGGAAAATGCTCAACAAGCTTATGAAGCTTGGGAACAGGCCATCGATGAGGCCGGGTTGAGTTGGAAATATCGTCAGGTAGAAGCAGGAGAATGGAACGTTTTTGAAGGCAATACTGACCTATACAACGCCCCTTTACCTTGGGATCATATCAATACAGGCATTGAGAAAAAATGGTTACAAAAGGACTTACAACAGGCCCTAGAAGCAGCAACGGTTCCCGACTGTTCTTTTGACAGTTGTTACCATTGTGGTGTTTGTGGGTTAGATTTTGGTCATAACGTGGTGGTGCAACCCCCACCAATTCCTGAGTTTAGCGGTCATTTCCAGCCAAACCAAGAGCGTTTACAGAGGTTTAGGGTTTATTTTGGCAAAATTGGGGAAATGGCTTTAGTTAGCCACCTTGATCTGGTGCGGTTATTTGATCGCTCGGTACGTCGTGCAGCTTTACCGATCTCTTTTACGGGGGGATATCATCCGGGCCCGAGAATTTCTATTGCTAATGCGTTAACTTTGGGTGTTACCAGTAGTGGTGAAATTGTGGATTTTGAGTTAACAAAGGTGATGAATATTGATGAGTTTCGTCACGCTTTAGAGAAGGAGTTACCTTCGGATATTCCTATTTTAAGGGTGGAAGAAGTCCCAGTTAATTCTACTGCAGCGACTCGCTTATTAGAGGAAGCAGAATATTTAATTACGGTGGAAACTGAGGAGATATTTTCTGAGGAAACTTGGAAAAATTGGGTTACATCTGTCTTAGAAAGTTCGGAGATTAACTGGGAGAAAACTACTAAGTCAGGTAAAAAGAAAACGGTTAATTTACGCGATCGCTTATCTCATTTATCGTTAGAATCTTATCAAAATAATAGTGTTGTTTTGCGCTATCTTGGCAGTTGTCGTAATGATGGAACAATGTTACAACCTCAACAGGTTACTTTGATGTTAGAAAATATATCTGGGATGGAATTACAGTTAGTTAAAGTTCATCGTCAACGATTGATTTTAAGTGATTCTTAACTCTAATTTTGTCGTAATGATTGAACTTTTAAGTAAACTTTGCGACATTCATCTACTATCTTAGTTTGTTCTATTTTCATGGATTTTGTAATGTCTTCTAAAGACTTGTTTTCCTGTCAATAAGTAATAATTATCTTTTGTTTAGGGGTTAACTCGTTCCAAAATGTTTCCCACTGTTTAGAGGTTAACCCTAAATTATTGTCTTTTTCTTCAGTTGTATAATAATTTATTATCTTATAATATAATATATATAAAGATGATAGTCGACAGCATTGTGAGAAGCTTCATGAGCAGCTCCATGACCAACCCCATGACTCACTAAATTATCTCTACCTTTTTCATTAAAGTCTATAAGGAAAATCGATTTTCTCTGAACAAAACTCTTATTTAATTGGGTTTGATTATTACTAACTATATTATCTTCTTTCTCTTGATCATCAAATCTTTTAATTTCACTCCAATCAACAAAACTGATACCTAAACCAACAGTTAAAGCAACAATAAATCCTTGTGGATTACCTCCCGTTAATAATAACATAATGATAAATCCAACCAAAACTTGAGAGGTTTGTTTAACCAGAGAACTCAAACTAGATTTTGCTTGTTGATAAAGACTAATATGATTATGATTCAGGGGAGTCATTGTCATTTCCTCTATTATTATTCGACCAAAGACTTCTAAACTCTATGATAAAACGACCTAAAATACGACCAGCTAAAACAACCCACAATAAAAAGTCCTCCATAAAGATCCTAACAATTTTTGACCAATTAAGTCTAAAGGTTCCCAAATATGCTCTAAAATTTTCTCAGTTTGTTGACCCCAAGAAGTTTGTAGTGACATTCTATTGAAATAAAAACATTAAACAAAGTTTTTGGTCAAGAATCATCTTTAGTAGTTAAGTTTAGCAGAAAATGCTATATAATAACAATGAGAGATTATTCCAGATGAAAAATTTTAACTATTGATAGTGGAGGAATAGATGGAACTTAGTATCAGTGATGAAAAGACTAAGGAACTTTTAACCGAAGTTATGATTGAATTAATCAAAACAAGACGAGATATATTTCATGAAATTATTATAGAAGCATTAGAAGAAGTTGGTTTAGCTAATGCCATCATCGAAGGGAGAAAAAATGATTATGTTCCCGAAGAAAGAATATTTGCTCTACTTGATGACGAACAAAAATGAAAGTAAAATTTGAATCTAGTTTTGAAAAGGATTTAAAGTTGATAAAAGATGCAAAATTATTACAGAAACTAAAGTCAGTAATAATTGAGTGCAAAAACTCAGATAAGTTGCTCGATATCAAAAACCTGCAAAAATTAAAAGGCTATAATACTTTTTATCGTATCCGAATAGGTAACTATAGGCTAGGAATTGAAGTTGAAAAAGATACACTCATTTTTACTAGATTTCTACACAGAAAAGATATTTATAAGTTCTTTCCTTAAAGATGCGATCGCTACAAAATCGAGGTATTTTTTGAGCGCATACTGAATTCTTATATAATTAAATATTAGTCTGATCAACAAAAACTTTAACCATGAATATTCGCATCGGTAACGGTTATGATATCCATCGTTTAGTCCCTGATAGAGACTTAATTTTAGGAGGTGTCAACATTCCCCATTCTTTAGGATTATTAGGACATAGCGACGCTGATGCGCTTACCCATGCCATTATGGATGCTATGTTAGGAGCATTAAGTTTAGGGGATATTGGTCACTATTTTCCCCCCTCCGATGCCAAATGGTCGGGGGCCAACAGTTTATCATTATTACAACAAGTAGACCAGCTAATAAAAGCCCGAGGTTGGCACGTTGGTAATATTGATTCTGTGATTGTTGCTGAACAACCCAAAATGAAACCCCACCTACCGGCCATGCAGGAAAAAATTGCTAGTACCCTACAAATTAATCGTGATCAAGTGGGGATCAAAGCAACTACTAATGAAAAATTAGGACCTGTGGGACGACAAGAAGGGATTGCAGTTTATGCAGCAGTCTTGCTATTTAGGGGTTGAAATGCTTGGTTAATAACTCCTCAACTTCACGGGGTTTAACTTGGGAATAACGAGCTTTATGGGGCATAATCACCACGTTTGGCCCTTTTTTACACTGTTTTAAACATCCTGTTAACTTAATCTTAATGCGATCGCTTAGTCCCTGTTCTTCTAACTCTTGTTCTAAGCGTTGACAAAGACTCTCTCCCCCTCGTTTCCAACAACTGGATTTTTGACAAACCAGAATTTTTCCCACAGAACTTGACTCCGGTTCTGAGACTACCACTGCACAAGGAATGTCAGGGTTTGGTAACAATTTGATTTGACTGGCCTCTAGTTCAAAAAAGCCCTTTTTCTTCTTAAATTCCCGATTTCCTGTGATTTCTAACCAGGTTCCAGTCATCATAGTTAGATCGATTTCTGGACGTAATTTTTTGGGAATTTTCAGCCAATATTCCTTTTCTTCTACTTTCATGCGTAGATATTTGACTTTGTCACCTTTCTTAATGACAAAGCTTTCTAGTTGACCGACGAGACGGAATTGTGACGTTGTGGTAGTTTTTGACATTATTTTTTATTTAAAATTTTTTTAACTGATAATTTAACGCTTGTTAAGATTCCAACAACTTTTAAGCCAGTCAATCAACTCCTGACGAGAGGCTGAATATTGTTTGGTGACACTCCACAGTTGAATCATGGCTGTGGGGCTAGATGCCTCGGCCTGTAAGGGTTTTTGAGTCTCACAGCAGCAAGGAATATCTAGTTCTTGAAGGCGATGATAGACGAGCCAGCGATCGCACCAGTCAACTTCGACAACTTGCCTGGGTTCAACAGGGAGGTTAGTTGCATTCATAGACTCAAGCAAATGAAGATAATTGTCATTGTTTCTTTACCTACTGTACCAAATAAATGCAAGTATTTGTCAACTATTTTCAAAAAAAATTTTCAGCTTAACCCAGACCAAAAGGGAGGGAAGACTTTACCTAGTTGGGGTTGACCAAAGTTAAAATTTTCTAGATGGTTTTCTATAGTTTTGATAAACTGTTGATAAAATGAGTTATTTTAATGATAGAAGTGTCGTTACAAAAAGGGAATTACAGACATGGCAACTGTTCAAGGCTTACTCCAATCTTTTGGGGATGTAAAAGAAAACCCAGTTTTATTAGATAAGAGTGTTACTGTTCCTGTTTGCGAAGGGTTAAACATTCTCATTGCTAGTTTCCAAGGGTTGTTCTTACAGTACGAAAAACACCATTTTGTGGTTGAAGGTTCAGAATTCCTCTCTTTACACGAATATTTTAACGAAAGCTACGAAAAGGTTCGCGGTCATGTTCATGATTTAGCAGAACGTTTAAATGGACTCGGTGGTATTCCTGTGGCCAGTTTCAGTAAACTAGCTGAACTCTGCGTATTTGAACCTGAAGCAGATGGTATGTACGACTGTCGTTCTATGGTTGAGCATGACTTGGCAGCAGAACAAGCCATTATTCAAGTTTTACGCAGACAAGCTGCTCAAGCCGAAAGCTTAGGAGACAGAGGAACTCGTTATCTACTCGAACAGATTATACTGGAAACCGAAGAACGTGCTTATCACTTAGACCACTTCTTGACTCCTGATAGCTTAACCTCTGCATTTGTTGGCAACAATAACTAGATTTTTGATTATCTGAATATAACTTAAGTTTAGCTAGTGACTGCTGTGAGTCACTAGCTGTTTTATTTAAACCACGTAGTTAACCAGGGGGCATTGTTAAATTTTTCTTAATTTAATACTTTGATTTTAACAGGAATTCTCCCTGATTTTAGGGAACCAATAGCTCTAAAGGCACTTTGAGATAAATCGAGACTACAACGACAGCGATCTACAATACGAACTATAACACTTTTTCCAGTTCTGCGATTGGTCACTTTAACTTTTGTGCCAAAGGGCAAACTGCGATGGGCCGCCATCATAGCATTATTATTGAAGCGTACCCCTGATGCTGTTTTCTGCCCTTGATAATGAGAAGCATAATAAGTGGCTGTTTGTGCCTGTGCAGGTACGGAGGCTAAGGCTATCATCAAGATAGATAATGATAATTTTTTCACGGTCTACTATTCCTCACCACAGGATATATGTCTAAGCTAATATACCTAGTTATTTTCAATCTGTCGAGTTGACAAAAAGTAGTTTTTATGCTTAGCAATGAAGTTGGGATAAGTGTCAATCAAATACCTTTTTAATAAACATAATTTAGTTCAATGTTTAATTTTATGCGCAGCGTTGCCATATTTTCGCTATTTCCTGTGACTAACACTTTCAAAAACAAGAATTCTTTATTTTACTTATGTTCATTGTTGCTTATCAGTTTAACAATTGGTTGTGGTGCATCTTCTTCGGTTCCCATTGAAACCTCTGTATTGACGGTGGATAATGGGGAAATGGTGCAGCAAGGGATTGAAAAAAGCCGTCAGGGAAATTATAAAGGAGCTTTAAGGGATTTTAATCAAGTTATTGCCGAAAATCCCCAAGATATTCACGCTTATTTTAATCGGGGTTTTGCTCACAGTAGTTTAGGCCAGTTTCAGCAAGCGTTAGCTGATTTTACGGAAGCGTTGAAATTAGATCCCCAGATGGTTGAAGCTTATGTTAACCGGGGCAATGTTTATCTACAATTGGGAGAAGATAAAAAGGCGATCGCAGATTATGAAAAGGCTTTAAAAATCAATCCTCAGGATGCTTTTGCGCAAAATAACTTAGGATTAGCTCATCTTAACTCAGGAAGCCCAGAATTGGCAAAAATTGACTTTACTGAAGCGGTGACCATTGATCCTTTGTATGGGGAAGCTTATTATAATCGAGGGTTAGCGTTGATTGATCTCGGGGAAGCAGAAAAAGCGATCGCAGATTTCCAAAAAGCTGCTGATATTTGGCAAGAAATGGGGGAAAATATAGCTGCTGAGGCTGCTTTAGCAGAGATTGATGCTTTAAAAAAAGCGAGTCAATAACTGTCAGTTAAAACAAATTTTTTGTTAAAAAATCGTAGTTTAAGCAGTTTAAAAACTATAATTAAATAGTCAAATTATATTCAATTAATTGATTATGACTATTACTTTAAAAGTTCCTAGTATTGCCTGTGGTGGTTGCGCTGATACTATTACTAAAGCCATTACAGGACAAAAACCAGAAGCAAAGGTTTCTGTTGATGTTGAGGGGAAAATGGTAACTGTGGATAGTGATGCTTCTGTAGAAATTATTAAAGAAATTATCACAGAAGCTGGTCATACAGTGGATAATTAATTATTATTTCTTCGATCAAATAAGAGTAATTAATCAATGATCTGGAAATGAATAACATATTTCGAAAAGCTTAGTACAAGCCTTACTTGCTAGAAAAATAGCCAGAAATGCTTGTGCTGAGTATTTTTGCTGTTGCAGAATCAAAAATGATAACAGTTAATTTTAATTTAATATTTTTCCCCCGTATATTATTATACAATCTTTACATTTAAAGTAACCTTAAAATAAACATTATCAACAATCTAAAAACTTTGTTCATATTCCAAGAATTTTGCAAAATAATCTTACGATATGAGTAATTAATCTTCCTTCAATGGGATAAACAAACAGCATTATTTTTTTCCCTTCAAGTTGAAAAATTGTTCATTTTTAAGGAGTTTCTCTCATGGCAAAAATCAGAGTTGGCATTAATGGGTTTGGCCGTATCGGTAGATTAGTCTTTCGTGCAGGTATCAATAACCCTGATTTTGAATTTGTAGGCATTAATGATCTTGTTCCTGCTAAGAATATCGCCTATTTACTCAAATATGATTCCACTCACGGACGTTTTGATGGCACAGTGGAAGCAACCGATGAGGGTATTGTGGTCAATGGTAAACTTATTCCTTGTTTTGCTATTCGCAACCCCGAAGAATTACCTTGGGGACAACTTGACGTAGATTATGTAGTAGAGTCAACTGGTTTATTCACCACCCACGAAACCGCTAGTAAACACCTCAAAGCAGGTGCAAAACGGGTGGTTATTTCTGCCCCTACCAAAGATCCCGAAAAAGTTAACACTTTTGTGGTTGGGGTTAACGATGATCAATATGATCCCACCAAAGATTATATTGTTTCCAATGCTAGTTGTACTACCAACTGTTTAGCCCCCATTGCGAAAGTCATCAACGATAACTTTGGCTTAGCAGAAGGGTTAATGACTACAATACACGCCATGACAGCCACTCAGCCCACCGTAGATGGGCCTAGCAAGAAAGATTTACGGGGTGGACGGGGTGCAGCCCAAAACATCATCCCTGCGTCCACAGGAGCGGCTAAAGCGGTTACTCTAGTGATCCCTGAATTAAAGGGTAAGTTAACTGGGATGGCCTTACGGGTTCCCACTCCTGATGTTTCTGTAGTTGATCTTACTTTTAAAACCGAAAAAGCTACCAGTTACGAAGCTATTTGTGCAGCGATGAAAGCAGCAGCAAACGGTGAGTTAAAAGGGGTGTTAGCTTACACAGATGAAGACGTGGTTTCTATGGACTTTAATGGAGATCCTAACTCTAGTATTTTTGATGCTAAAGCAGGTATGGAATTAAATTCTAACTTCTTTAAAGTTATTTCTTGGTATGACAATGAATGGGGTTATTCTAACCGTATGTTAGATTTAATGAAGGTGATGCAAGCTAAAGAAGCAGCAGTTATGGCAACTGTTTAATCAAGTTTTCTCTTGTAGAGACGTTTTTCGCAACGTCTCTACAGGGAGCATCCTATTTTTGTAAAAGCTGAACCCAAAGTAATCATAAACCAAGGATTTCAGCACCTCTTGAAAGAGCTACTCTGCAAAATTGAGATGCTCCGTCTCTACATTTTGTGAAGGTTCAGGAATATTATCTATAGACTATCAACACCTAGATATATTATGATAGTAATGAGGTTTAACTATAATAAATAAGTTATTCAATTACCATGATAATATAACCAATCTTGAATTTCTTTTGCTAACCAAGCACATTCTTCTTCTTTAAGATTTTCTCCTATAATATAACTTCTTTTTCTCGTTCTAATTTTCACTGAATGATTTTTATATCCTTCATATAAGAAAACACCGAGAATATCATCAATTGAACCATTAATAGACTGATAAGTTAACCCCAATATACTTCTTTTAATTTTAAATGAATTCTCTAATAAAAGAACTTTCATGTCCTTACAATATTGATGAACAAATAATAAAACCAATAGAGAAAATGGGAAAAATGCCAAGATAATTATAGCAAGAATAAAAATTGTGATAAATAAACTGGTACTTCCCATTTTATACATTGCAGATGGGGGTAAATGAAAAGATAGTTTATTCTCTGTTTTATCAACAACAAAACGACTATATTTAGGTTGATAAAATTTATTGCGAGAATCATCTAAATTAATACTTGAATCTGTAGCTTTTTTATTTTGTAAAGATATTAATGCTTCTTGTGCTGTTTGAAAACGTTTTTCTATGGAAATATTAGTTGCTTTTTTTAACCAATAAATAAAATAATTGGCAACATTAACTTTATCATAAAATTGAATTTGAGAGTCTTTATGAGGTAAGTCAACTGGGGATATTCCTGTTAATAAATGAATCAAAGTTGCCCCTAATGCGTAAATATCGGAAGCTGGTACTGCCCTACCCCAAAATTGTTCTAACGGGGCGTAACCACTACTTCCTACTACTGTAAATGTTACACCAGTCATAGCACCTTGTGCTTGTACCGCACCAAAATCAATTAAATAAATATGATTATCTTTTCCTAAAATTAAGTTACTAGGTTTAATATCTCGATGAATAACTAAAGGGTTTAGTTGATGTAAATATACCAAAATTTCTAAAATTTCTAGGGCAATATTATAGGTTTCTTTTTCAGTAAAATTTTTGCCTCTTTCTAACAATTCTTGTAACGATGTTCCGGGGATATAATCTTGTACTAAACCAAACCAAGCAACCCCACCACCCAAGTCTTTATCTATATCAAAATAGTCTCGATATTTAGGTATTCTCTGATGCTGAAGAGACTGTAAAATTTTGGCTTCTCGTTCAAATAATTTTAATTCTTCCCATTGCATTTGAGGACTAAATGCTAATAGTTTTAGGGTAATATTTTCCTGGGATAGCTTATCTATAGCTAACCAAGTTTGATGGCCTGTTGCTGTATGACCTAATCTTTGTTTGAGTTGGTATTTTTCAACCAGAATATCACCAGATTTAAACATAATTTTCCTAATTTTAATTTAACCAATCTTCAATTTCTTTAGCTAACCAGATAGCTTCTTCTTCTGTTAATTGATTTCCTAATTGATAAATCATTTTTCTAGTATTAATTGTCACGTTATATTTATGACGTAATTCATGAATATAAATTCCGATAATGTTGTTTTTTGATTCTTCTTCTTTATCATACTCGAATCCTAAGATTTTTTCTTGCATTTTTAATGTTTCTTTATCTAACGAAAAACAAGTATTGGAACTTACTTTGCTAATTACATACAAAAATAAGAAGACAAAAACAATTAAAAAACTCATTCCTCCCATTATTTCCAAAGAAGCTACTATAAACGAAGAATTTTGGAGCACAATTCCTGTAAAAGTTAACGAAAATGGAATCAAAAATAGACCAGAAACAGTCATTAAAGGAATAAATCGGCTTAACTCTAACTGGTTATTCATAAAATTGGTTTCTAATTTTAATAATTTTTGAAACAGTTTTAATTTAGATGAAGGAACTAGAAATTGCAGAGATTCATCTGTTTTAGTTAATCCTAGTTTAGTTATTAATTCCTCTTTCTTTTCTGCTTTAAGTAAATTATTATTTCTATTGCTGTTCTTGAGTTTTCCTGTTTTTAATGAGGTTAATGCTTCCCTGGCAGTTTGATAACGTTGAGATATCTTAATCTCAACTAAAGTAGTTAACCAATCTTTCAAAAAAGGATTAATTTTCCCTTGATCTTGAAACTCAATTTGATAATCTTGGTCGTGTAATTCTGTAGGAGAAATACCCGTTAAAAGATGAATTAAAGTTGCTCCTAATGCGTACAAATCAGAGGAAAAAACTGCCTTTCCCCAAAATTGTTCCAAGGGAGTATAACCACTGGTTCCCACCACAGTAAAACTAATATTGGTCACAGAATTTTGATCTTGAACTGCACCAAAATCAATTAAATAGATGTTATTATCTTCCCCTAAAATCAAATTACTAGGTTTAATATCTCGATGTAAAACAGGAGGATTTAATTCGTGTAAATAAGTCAAAATTTTGAGAACCTTTAGAGCAATTTTACGAATTTCTTTCTCAGAAAATCTTTCCCCATTTTCTAATAATTCCTGTAAAGATTTTCCTGGAATATAATCTTCCACTAACCCAAACCAAGGAACCCCATTTCCCTGTTCTTCAGACAGTTCAAAATAGTTACGATAACAGGGAATGAAAGGATGCTCTAATCCTTGTAAAACTTTAGCTTCTCGTTCAAATAGTTTAAACTGTTCCCAAGATAATTGTGGATTAAATGCTAATAATTTAACCGTAACTTTCTCATAAACTTTAGCTATAAAAACCTGATGAAAATCAAAAACCCACTTTAACAAAGGTAATTGTTTTTTTCTTGTAGCATATAAATCAATAGGGGAAAATAAATCATCCGCCAACCAAGTTTGATGGCCAATAGCTGTTTTTCCCAAAACTTTTACAAGTCGATAACGTTGACAAAGAATATCCCCAACCTGAAACATAATCTTGATAATTAATTTATAATTTATTCTCTATTTATATATTAACTACTCGCAACAAAGGAAAATAATTGATGAAAATTTATATTTTTTGCAGCCACAACCTTCCATAATAGAAAAAGATAGTTACAAGAGATATTCAAGAATGAGTAGTCATCAGACCATGAGAGTTGGTATACTAGGCTTCGGGGGACTCGGACAAGCAGCAACTAAAGTTCTCGCCCCAAAACAAGAAATGACTTGGGTTGCAGCCGCAGACCTCAAGGGTTATGCTTATTGTGAGACAGGATTAGATCCTCAAACGGCCATCGCTACTTATAGCCAACAAGGATCAATCGGTTATTTAGACCCCTACGGAACCCTTAGCAACCATAGTATCAAAGACCTCCTAGAAACCGCTAAAGTCGATGGCTATTTTTTAGCCCTTCCTAACCTTCCTAACACTTTTATGGCTGATGTTGCAAGACAGTTTATCGCTTCGGGGTGGAAAGGGGTGTTAGTGGATGCTCTAAAACGCACCAGTGCAGTCGAACAACTGCTACAATTACAAGGGGACTTACAAGCAGCCGGTATCACCTATATGAGCGGTTGTGGAGCAACTCCTGGCTTGTTAACTGCTGCGGCCGCGGTTGCTGCTCAGAGTTATCACGAGATTCACAGCGTTAAAATTACCTTCGGTGTAGGTATTGCCAACTGGGAAGCCTACCGTGCCACTATTAGGGAAGATATAGCCCATTTACCAGGGTTTAACGTGGATAGAGCTAAAGCTATGAGTGACGCTGATGTGGAAGCTTTCCTCGACCAAACCAATGGTATTCTCACCCTAGAAAATATGGAACACGCTGACGATATTATGTTAGAGTTGGCTGGTATTTGTTCCCGCGATCGCGTTACAGTTGGGGGTGTGGTAGATACCCGTAACCCGAAAAAGCCTTTAAGTACAAATGTTCAAATAACTGGTCGTACCTTTGAAGGGAAAATATCCACCCATACCTTTACTTTGGGGGATGAAACCAGTATGGCCGCTAATGTTTGTGGACCAGCTTTTGGTTATCTTAAAGCAGGTTTATCTTTACACCGTCGTGGTATTCATGGGTTATTTACTGCTGCTGAAATAATGCCTCATTTTGTTAAATAAAGAGGTAAGGGGAAGAGAAGGAATTTAGAATTAAATTGAGTTCTAAATTTTTATCCATCTTCCCATACTTACTCAACCGTAATTCTTTTAATAACCCTATTTCTAAGCAAAATACCCCGCTTAATTCCATAAGCAAAATTAGCCTAAAATAAACAGATTATTAGGAAAAAAGTAGGTAACAAATCTCCCGTAAAAATCAGGTTGAAATATTTTACCTAACCTGTTTAAGAGTTTCCACCTTCTTATTAAACAGTTCTGTAATTAAACTAAGTACCGTACGATTTTCCCGAACCTGAATGTTAGCAGTTATGGACATTCCTGATTTTAAAGAAATTTCACGGTCAGCAGTTTTTAAGTATTGATCATCCAGTGCAACTGTAGCAGGAAATCGATAAAATTGATAAATTTCATCCGGTTCTAAGGCATCCGAACCAATAGAGATAACTTCTGCTTTGATATCGCCAAACTCACTAAAAGGAAAAGAATCAATTCGCACATCAACTTTCTGCCCCACTCGAACAAAACCGATATCTTGGTTAGTAATATTAACCTCCGCAATTAAATTATCGTCAGGAACAATTCTCAGCAGAGGTTCCATTTGGTTTGGGGGAGGAACATAACCAGGTGAGGCGTTAAGATCAAACACCGTACCACCCACAGGAGCCTTTATTTCTTGATATTTGAGATTTACCTCGGTGCGACTAATTTGACTGGTTAACTCGGCAATTCTTTTATTGTTTTCTACGATAGTTTTATTGAGTTGACTATCAATATCAGCGATTCTTTCGTTATTATCAGAGACTTTATCCCTTAAATCTTTTTCCGTTACCTTAACAGTATTCAATAGTTGGGCTTTAGCTTGAGAAATAGCGATTGTTAAGCGTTTTTCCTCTTGGGTAAAACGATCAATTTCCTTGAGACGATCTTGAACCTGTTGTTTTTGGCGATCGTGTTCGATGGTACCATTAGCCCGTTGTTCTGTAATTTGTTGTCGTCGTTCAGCAATAGTTTGTCGTTGTCGTTCCACCTGCAAACGGGCCACCCCTCCCTCTTCAACTAGGGGCATAATATCTTTGAGGATATCCTCTTCAATTTCTAAAGCTCTTTCTGCTTCAACGATCGCGTTTGTATTTCTTTGATCGATTTCCGCTAAGACTTTGCGATCGTCAAGTAATTGTGTTCTCGCATCGGCTAATTCCACTTGAGCTTGTCTAAGTTGTTTTTCTAGCTGGTCCATTTCTAACCGGGCAGCTAAAGCCCGAGAATCTGATTCTGCCTGAGAAGCACGGAGTCGAGCCAGTTGTTCTGCCGTTAGAACACCCCCTGCCGTTGAATTACCCAGTTCTACTTGGTAAAGGCTATTTTCTGCGATTAAAGCCGCACGATGACGGGCCAGGGAGGCCACTTCTATGGGTAAATCTAACTGGATAATCGCTCTTTCTACGTCTGAGGGGTCAAGGGATTGATTCATCAACGTCCGATAGAAGCGGTTTTCTTGTTGTAAGCTTGCCTTAACTTTTTGTAAGGATTTTAATTCGGCGGTATTGGCTTCGGAGTCTAAGATAATAACCACATCTCCTTGTTTAACTTTATCCCCATCTTCAACTAAAACTTTTTCAACGATGGCACCACCAACAGGAGGGACATGGACTTCTTGAACCGGGTCCTGGGGTTTGAGTTGTCCTTGTGCTGCTACCACCTGTTCAATTTTGGCAATGGATGCCCAGACAAGACTAGCAGTTGTCACCCCAATGATTGTCCAAACAACACCCCTAGACCAACTGGGAGATTGACGGAGGATGACGGCGTGTTCAGAGGTAATAGGAGCAAGGGAATTGCTAGAAAAGGAATCATTATTCTGATTCGTGGTGGCTAAGGCTGATGAATTTTTTTGGGTGAGATCGTCGTTTTGTTCTTGTCTACCATTATTGTTAACCATAATTTATACCTATCAAGAAAATTCAATTGGTGTGGGAGCAAACAGTGATTACTTATCAGTTATTGCTAAAAGAAGATATAGCAGTTCTCACTTTGAGGCAGGAGTTAGGTGTACCTCACTGGTTGCGAGAAACGCTACAACTAAATCAAATTTATTGATTGCCTTCTTGTTGTTTATAGAGGTAGTAATAACGACCTTTGAGGGCCATTAATTCGTCGTGGGTTCCCTGTTCAACAACCGATCCCGAATCCATCATTAAAATGACATCTGCACTTCTGATAGTTCCTAAACGGTGGGTGATGAAGAAAACGGTGCGATCGCTAAAGGCTTTTAAGAGGTTGACACATACTTGCTGTTCCGTGGCATAGTCCAAGGCACTGGTGGCTTCATCAAGTACCAATACTTGTGGATTTTGCAACACAGAGCGAGCAATAGCGATCCGTTGTCGTTGTCCCCCAGATAGAGCAGATCCTCTTTCCCCTACATTTGTATTGTACCCATTTGGTAAGGTCATGATAAACTCATGGGCTGCAGCTACCGTGGCAGCTTCGATAATCTCTTCCGTGGTAGCATCGGGGTTAGTCAGGGCGATGTTATCCTGTACCGATCCCTCAAATAAAAGGGTTTCTTGGGGAACCACACCCACTTGACGACGCAAAGAATAGAGTTCCACTTTAGAGATATCATAGCCATCGATTAAAATGCGTCCTGCTTCTGGTTCGTACAGTCGTGAAATGAGTTTAGTTAGGGTACTTTTCCCGGCACCACTGCCTCCTACTACAGCCATAAAGGTTCCAGCTGGAAATTCAATATTGATGTTTTTTAATTGTAGGGGCCCGTGTTGTTTGAAGCGGAAGGAGACATTCTCGTATTTAACCGCTCCTTGAATGGCGGGCATAGGAATATTTTTGCGATCGCGTTCTGCTTCTTGAGGGGTATCCACAATATCAGCTAACCGTTCTAGGGATAGGGCCGTTTCTTGGAAGTTTTGCCACAGTTGGGTTAGTCGTAAAATGGGTGAAGTAACGTAACTGGCAATGATGCGGAAAGCGATTAATTGTCCTAAACTGAGTTCTTGTTGCAGGACTAAATAGGCCCCAACCCATAACACCAATAACCCGGACAGTTTATTGAGAAAGCCACTGGTAGAACTAGCTAAGGTAGAAGTAATTACTGTATTAAAGCCGGCTGAAACGTAACGGGCGTATTTTTCTTGCCATTGCCAACGAGAACGCAGTTCGATATTTTGCGCCTTAACGGTTTGTATCCCTGACATCACCTCCACTAAGTAGGACTGGGTTTGGGCATTTCTTTCTGCTTTAGTTCTCAGTTGCCGGCGAATGGTGGGGGAGAAAATTAGGGTCATGGCCACGAAAACGGGTACAATCCCTAATGCGACTAAGGTTAACAGGGGACTATAAAACACCATTACCGCAATATAAACCACAGAAAAGACGGCATCTAACACCACTGTGAGTGCGGTTCCTGTCAAAAATTGACGGATATTTTCTAATTCATTGACCCTTGTGGAAATTTCTCCCACTGGCCTCCTCTCAAAATACCGTAAGGGCAGCCGCAATAGGTGGTCAATAATTTCTGAACCTAAACTCATATCGATGCGGTTGGTGGTATCGACAAATAAATAGGTTCGCAGGGTGGTTAAAACCGCTTCAAAAACGGCGATAATTAAGAGGAATGTCCCCAATACTTGTAGGGTATCGGCACTATTCTGCACAATCACCTTATCAATGATTACCTGAATCATTAAAGGGTTAGCTAAGCCGAATAGTTGTACAAAAAACGAAGCGATAAATACTTCTACTAACACCCGACGGTATTTTCTAAGAGCCGGAACAAACCAACTCAAACCAAACCGTTGTTGAGGGGTATCTTTGGTGGGTTGTAATAATAATACTTCTCCACTCTCTCCCCACTGCTCAAGAAACTCACGGGGGTTGCGACGTAAGATCCCTAGTTCTGGTACGGCTACCACCACCTCTTTCTCACTAACATCGTACAAAATCGTCAAACTATCCTGCCACATAATTAAAGCAGGGGTTTTTAGTTGGGTGAAGGAAGAAGCAGGAATTTTGATTAATTGGGCATTTAGTCCCATTAATTCTGTAATAGCCCCACATAAGGGTAAAGATAAGGTTCCTGTTCGTTGCAGTTGTTGCGCTAGAATACGGCGAATGACATCCCGACGATAGGGCATACCAAAATACTGACTTAGCATTTGAAAACAGGCTGATCCCACTCCTAAAGGGGTTTTTCCCTTCATAAAAGGATAGGATTTCCGTTTTTTCTCTTTCGGCGATGGTTCGGGGGTGGGGGCAACTCCCACCACTTCCACATCTGCATAAGGAATTTCTTCTTCTTCGACTTTATCTAGAGAAATATCCGTTGATGCTTGGCCTAAGGGTGAGTGGGTAGGGCTTTTTCTTTTTTCGAGATCCAGCAAGGGTAAAATAATCACACGAGCCGGTTGCGGTCCTTTAACTACTACAGATGTTTGCCCATTATCTGAGCTTAAACGATTACCTACAGCAAAATTTTCGATGCTACCGCCCCCACTAACTAACCATAATTGTTGTTGATGTTCAGGGGGAAGATTATGGGTTCCTGGGGCTAAATAGTGAACTTGTGCATCTTCGAGAAGGTCTTCGGCCAGAGCTTTGATATCGATGTCTGCTTGTGCCTCTTGTGCTAAACGGGTTCCCAGGAGATCATAAAGTTCGCTCAAGGTACATTGATCTTGAAATTGGTCTTTGAGTCTGGGATACTCTTCTAATAGGTGCCAAAAGTCTTCTTGTTTTAGGGCGATGCCTACTGCTTCTGTAGAAGCGATTACGGTTTCACAGGGAACTCCACGTATCAGGTTAACATCTCCTACCACAGAACCCGGTGTTAACCGTTGTAGAGTGCTAGGCATTTGAGTACGGGGATCGTATCCTAATAACCGGCCCTGTCCTTCTAGGAGAATGGTCACATAAGATGACAGTTTCCCTCGCATCAAAATCACTTGACCCATACGATAACGCCAAATTTGGGAGTGGTTGGCTATTTGGGTAATGACTGTTTCGGAAAGTTGGTCAAAGGGGTCTATTTGATGAAGAAAGTCTTTGATGTCGCTGGTAGTATGAGTCATAATGCTCAATTCTAATTGGCAATTTTATATTAATGTTTCTCGTCTCTAGTTTTAACAGTATTTTGATTTATCAGCACTTCTCAAGATCAAACCCTTCGTTTTAAACTGATAGCTTACTAAAAAAGGTTGAGTTTTCCTGATAATGAACTCAACCACTTGTGTTTAACAAAAAAGCCTTATCACCCTTTGAGACCATCTAATCTTCATGATCTTCAAAGGGATCACTCAACTGAGCAGATGGGGGACCGAAAGCCATATAAACAGCATAACCCGTGATCGCAAGCAAAATTGAGCCAATCGAGACACTTAAAACAGTTGCAGGTTCCATAAGTTTTTTTTAACATAATTTACAGATCATCTTAATATTATAGTTAAAAATCGTAACATTATGGGGTGTAATTTCCTCACTGTTGTCACCAAATCCCAAAAATTGAACAATTTTCTAGTTATTCTGTTATTTTTGTAGAGGATAGTCCACAGTAAAATTTATGTCTTCTCTCATTGACGTTACTTTACCTCACACCAGCTACAAGATCGTTATTTCTCCTAACAGTTTAGAAGATATAGGAAGAAATTTAACTTCGCTAGATTTAGGTAAAAAAATTCTGGTTGTTTCTAATCCAGAAATTTTTAATTACTACGGAAAAACTGTTGTTAATTCTTTGAAAAAAGCAGGATTTAACGTTTTTCATCATCTGATACCAGCAGGAGAAACTTACAAAACCTTAGAGAGTATTTCTAATGTTTATGATGTTGCTTTAAAACATCGTTTAGAACGCTCATCAACCCTATTAGCATTAGGAGGTGGAGTAGTCGGAGATATGACAGGGTTTGCCGCCGCAACTTGGTTAAGAGGCATTAATTTTGTGCAAGTTCCTACTTCTTTATTGGCCATGGTGGACGCTTCCATTGGCGGAAAAACAGGGGTTAATCATCCTCAAGGAAAAAATTTAATAGGAGCATTTTATCAACCTCGTTTAGTGTATATTGATCCAACAGTATTAAAAACCTTACCTATGCGAGAATTTCGAGCAGGAATGGCAGAAGTAATTAAATATGGAGTTATATGGGATCAAGATTTATTTCGACAGTTAGAAACAGAAAAAAAACTAGATAGTTTAGATAATATAAATGTAGAAGTTATGGAAAAAATTATAACCAAATCTTGTCAAGCAAAAGTTGATGTGGTTAGCCAAGACGAAAAAGAAGCAGGAATTAGAGCTATATTAAACTACGGTCATACTATTGGTCATGCCCTAGAAAGTTTAACAGGTTATAGTAAAATTAATCATGGAGAAGCTGTGGCGGTCGGCATGGTAGCAGCAGGAAAAATAGCAGTCAAATTAGGGATGTGGTCAGCAGAAAACACCCAAAGACAAGACAATCTCATTAAAAAAGCTGCTTTACCATCAACCATTGATAATAGTTTAAAATCCCCAGAAATTTTAGATAGTTTGCAACTAGATAAAAAAGTTAAAGCAGGAAAAATTAGATTCATTTTACCCACAAATATTGGCCAGGTAGAAATCACTGAGAATATTGCCAGTGAAGTGATTACCACAGTATTAGAAGAAATAAAAAATCAATATCCCGTCGTTAACAACGGTGTTTAAAAATGTGCTAAAATATGGTCAAGCCACAGCAAAATAACCGAATCTGTTAAAAAAGCAACAAAATTCCTGAACAAGACATATAATTGAATCAGGTCGGTTAGTCGGTTATTGTCCTAGAACCGTTAGCGGTGCAATCAGACAAGGTTTGACCTTAACTACCGAAACAAATGTATTAGAAACATTTTTAACCCAATCTTCAAGGCTATGATGCAATCGCGATCGCTAGATTATACAATATTCAGTAAGCGTCCCTCAGAAATTTACGCAGCCCCTGAAAGCGTGGTGCCGATGGTGGTGGAACAGTCAGGCGTAGGGGAAAGAGCCTTTGATATTTATTCAAGACTACTACGGGAAAGAATTGTTTTTCTGGGAACCCCAGTGAATGATCAAGTAGCTGACTCCATTGTGGCTCAACTGTTGTTTTTGGATGCAGAAGACCCCGAGAAAGACATTCAACTCTACATCAACTCTCCAGGGGGTTCAGTCTATGCAGGATTAGCTATTTATGATACCATGCAGCAGATACGTCCTGACGTGGTAACCATCTGTTTTGGCTTAGCTGCCAGCATGGGAGCCTTTCTGTTATCAGGGGGAGCCAAAGGAAAGCGCATGGCCTTACCCAGTTCTCGGATTATGATCCATCAACCCCTTGGAGGCGCGCAAGGTCAGGCCGTAGAAATAGAAATTCAAGCTAAAGAAATTCTCTATATCAAAAAACGACTCAATGATATGCTGGCTGAGCATACAGGACAACCCTTCGACACCATTGCTGCTGATACAGAACGGGACTTCTTCATGTCGGCCCAAGAAGCAGTAGACTATGGTTTGATAGATAAAGTTATTGCTCGGTCAGATTTATCCGATCCCACAGTCCCTGTAACCTCACTCAACTAACTCAACCACTTCTTATGTCTAAATACGACTCCCACCTAAAATGTTCATTTTGTGGAAAATCCCAGGAGCAAGTCCGAAAGCTAATCGCCGGCCCGGGAGTCTACATCTGCGATGAATGCGTCGAGCTTTGTAACGAGATTCTAGACGAAGAACTAATGGGAACAGCAGGAGAGACAGCCTCAAATACTGCTGCTTCCCCTGCTCCCAAACGTCGTGCTGCCAAAGATGGAACTGCCCTCAAAGAACTACCGAAACCAATGGAGATCAAGGATTATCTTGACGAGTATGTGATAGGTCAAGATGAAGCCAAAAAAGTGCTTTCCGTGGCGGTTTATAACCATTATAAGCGTTTGAGTTTGGTTCAAGCAAACAAAGGTGACGGTGATGAGGATAACGATAACATTGAACTACAAAAATCAAATATCCTGCTCATGGGTCCAACTGGTTCAGGGAAAACCCTTCTCGCCCAAACCCTAGCCCAAGTTTTAGAAGTTCCCTTCGCCGTGGCCGATGCTACCACCTTAACAGAAGCAGGTTATGTGGGAGAAGACGTGGAAAATATACTACTGAGATTATTACAGGTAGCCGACCTCGACGTAGATGAGGCACAAAGAGGAATAATTTATATAGATGAGATCGATAAAATTGCCCGTAAAAGCGAAAACCCCTCCATTACTCGGGATGTTTCAGGAGAAGGTGTGCAACAAGCCCTGCTGAAAATGCTAGAAGGAACGGTTGCTAATGTACCTCCTCAAGGGGGGCGCAAACATCCCTATCAAGACTGTATTCAAATCGACACCAGCAACATTTTATTCATTTGTGGTGGTGCGTTTGTAGGTTTAGAAAGGGTGATTGAACAACGCATCGGTAAAAAATCTATGGGCTTTGTTCGTCCAGGGGAAGGGCAGTCCAAAGAAAAACGCACAGCAGACCTAATGCAGCGAGTAGAACCCGATGATTTGGTCAAATTTGGCATGATTCCAGAATTTGTGGGTAGAATTCCCGTAATGGCTGCTTTAAACCCCTTGACAGAAGAAACCTTAATTGCGATTTTAACCAAGCCCCGCAACGCCTTGGTGAAACAATATCAAAAACTGTTAAACATGGACAATGTAGAACTAGAGTTCTCCCCAGAAGCAGTTAAAGCTATCGCACAGGAAGCTTATCGACGGAAAACCGGTGCTAGAGCTTTACGGGGGATTGTAGAAGAATTAATGTTAGATGTAATGTACGAGTTACCCTCTCGCAAAGATGTTCAGAAGTGCATGATCACGGGGGAAATGGTAGAAAAACGCTCAACTTCAGAACTCTTGGTACATCCATCCTCTTTAGTCACCCCAGAGTCTGCTTAGAAGGAGGCAGGAGTTGAAAGGCAGGAGGCAGGTATAGATGGGCGTTTTAAGCCACATCTAACAGAATACCAAAAAATCGAGTTGCTACTCCAGGCGATGTGTAATCACTATTGGAAAGCGCACAGCGTACTAATAGACTCTTTGCTATAACTCAAAATCTTCCCTCCTGCCTCCTGCCCCCTGCCTTCTGCCTCGCCCGAAGCATTGTTAAATCCAATTAGGTAACATTCTTTTTGTAAACTCTTGTGAAGATAAAGGAAGTCCTAAATAAATAGGCAACCAATAAATAAAAGCAAAAGTAATTAATAACAAGAAGAAAATTCCTAAACGACGATTAAAAATAGAGGAACTAATTAAACATTGTTCAATGATTAGAGAAATTGCTAATAAAGAAAAACTATAAGCAGACATATAATGATATAAAAAAGTACAACGACTTACTAACATCCAGGGCAATAAATTAGCAAAATAATTAATCAGAATAAAACTCAAAAATGCAAAATAAGAATTGTATGTTTGTTTAACTAAAATAATTAATATAAACAGACTTAAAATAATAATTGCTCCCGTTGCCAACCACCAAAGAATAGGATTTCCCATAGCATGAACATCATGAATAATCGTTCCTGATGGTGTATTTTTTGTTTGATAAAAATAAGCAATTGGCCGAGCCATAATCAACCAACTATACCATTTAGAACAATAGGGATGAACATCGGAACTATTACCAATACTTTGATGAAAAGACCAGATTTTTTGGTGAATTTCCCAAAAACTATACTCAGAATTTAATAATAGATAAGGTAACCAAAGAATAGCATAAGTAAAAACAGGAACCAGGCAGAAATTACATAAGAGTAACCAAGGTTTGAGTAGTTTTATCTTGGCAAATATTTCTAAGTTTCGTAACTCAAATAAACCCTGAAAACCTGGAGAAATATAAACCATAAAAATAAGTAAATAAATACCTAATAAAAACCCTAAACCATTCCATTTAATCGTTGCTGAAGCTCCTAAAAATATACCACTTAGGGTTAAATAAAAATACTTTTCTTGATTGAGAAATAAGAGAAAAAATAAATGTCCTAATAAACCAAAAGTTACTAAATAAATATTATTCAAAGCATAGCGAGATTCAACTAAAAATAACCCCTCCATCCCTGCTAATAAACTAACAATTATAGCCAGAGAACGACGGTGAGTTAATTGATAAGCGATCGCTCCCAAAATTAAAGAAAAAAAAGAACCAGTTAAAGCATTTAACCAACGATAACTAATCGTTGAACGCCAAGATCCTGTTAAATTATTAGTGATGTCAGAAGAATACTGAAACCAAGAACCTAACCACATTCCCAGTGCAATTAAATATTCCGTTAAAGGAGGATGAGAATTAAAGAAAGGGGTTTGAGTTAAATAATGATTAGCAAATTTAGCATAATAAACTTCATCAAATACTAAAGTATTAAACTGTCCTAAATTCCAAAAACGTAATCCTAAAGATAGTAAAAAAATCACTACAAGTATTAATATAAATCTCAGCATTTTTAATAAAAGCAGTAACAAAATGGAATATTCTCCAGGAAGAATCTATAAAAATTTCTCTGATGGATCTCTCATAAGTTATCTCATAAAATTTCTCAGGGTTTCCTCATGAGATCCTTTATTTTGGAAGGGCAAGATATATTTATTAATACTAGCATAGTATGTACTGTAGAACCGATATTATTGCCGAAGGAGTAGAAACTCAATTACAATTAGAACAATTAGAAAGCTTGGGTTGTGAACAAGGACAAGGTTACTTTTTTGCCAAACCCCTACCCTCTTCAGAAGTAGAAAAATTGCTTAAAAACCCGCCAACTTGGAACTATTGAGATTCTCTCTAAAACAATCTATTAAAAACATTAAAATTGTGGTAATATAGTGATCAATTGGAAACTCAATAGAGTTGTTAATCTATAATCAATCATATATATAAACTTTTTATGCTATTCAATTCTATTGATTTTGCTATTTTCTTGCCTATAGTATTCATTTTATATTGGTTGTTAAAAGATAAGAGTTTAAGACTTCAAAATCTTTTAATTGTAGGAGCTAGTTACTTCTTTTATGGTCAGTGGGATTATCATTTTCTCGGATTGATTATTTTTAGTACCTTGACAGATTACTTGATTGGTTTAGGACTGGGAAAACCTCAATTAAAACCTATAAAGAGAAAAGCTTTACTATTGAGCAGTATTATAGTTAATTTAGGAATCTTAGGAATCTTCAAATATTATAACTTTTTCTTAGAAAATATTAGCGCAATTTTTTATTTTTTCGGACAAGAAATTCAACTAAGCTCTCTGAGTATTATTCTGCCTGTGGGCATAAGTTTTTATACATTTCAGACCTTAAGTTATTCCATAGATGTTTATAAAAGAAAGATACAACCAACCAAAAACTTGATAGCTTTTGCAGCATTTGTTAGTTTTTTTCCACAATTAGTTGCCGGACCAATTGAAAGAGCTTCCCATCTGTTACCCCAATTTAATCGACAAAGAAAGTTCAATTATTATCAAGGAGTAGATGGTTTAAGACAAATACTTTGGGGTTTATTCAAAAAGATGGTAATTGCCGATAATTGTGCTATTTACGCTAACGAAATTTTTAATAATTCCTCAAATTATTCAGGGAGTACCTTACTGTTAGGTGCTTTCTTTTTTACCTTTCAAATTTATGGTGACTTTTCAGGCTATTCTGATATAGCCATTGGTGTGGCCAAATTATTTGGATTTGATTTGATGCAAAATTTCGCCTTTCCCTATTTTTCAAGGGATATAGCCGAATTTTGGAGACGGTGGCATATTTCCTTATCTACTTGGTTTCGAGACTATCTTTATATCCCTTTAGGGGGTAGTCGTGGAGGAACTTGGATGAAAGTAAGGAATACATTTTTGATATTTTTAGTTAGTGGTTTTTGGCACGGTGCAAACTGGACGTTTATTATTTGGGGAGGGATTAATGCTGTCTATTTTTTACCCTTATTATTATTGAAAAGAAATCGTCAAAATCTTCAAGTTGTTGCTCAAGGAAGATACTTACCATCAGCAAAAGAAGCTCTCTCTATTGCAGTAACTTTTAGTTTGACTATGTTGGCTTGGATATTTTTTCGTGCTGAAAATTTAAACCATGCTTTGAGTTATATTAAGGGTATTTTTGATACATCTCTGTTTAGTATTCCCGATTTTCCCAACAGAAGAAATGCAGCTTTATTTTTAATATTAATTGTTTACTTTTTGTTGATTGAATGGTTGGGAAGAGAAAATAAATACGCAATAGAAAAATTATTTGTAAGAAGGAATCGTATTTTAAGATGGATTTATTATTATTCCATTATTTATATGATAGTATTTTTCGCTGGACAAGAACAGGAATTTATTTATTTTCAATTTTGAGGTGAATTATGCTTAAATATTTTTTATTAAAAACTTCAACTTTTTTATCTATTCCCTTAGCTTTAATACTCTTGGTTGGCATAACATTTCCTCCGACACCTAGATCATCAACATCTTTACTATTTGCTAAAATCGATAAAGATAAGCTCCTAAAAGAATCTCCGTCTCCTCGCTTAATTATGATTGGTGGTTCTAATTTAAGTTTTGGCATTAATAGTCAAAGAATTAAAGATACTCTAGAATTAAATCCAATCAATACAGGAATTCATGTTGCGATTGGTTTAAAATATATGATGGATGATGTATTAGAGCATATTAAACCAGGAGATATTGTGGTTATTGCCCCAGAATATCAACAATTTTATGGAGATGGAGCATACGGACGCAACGAACTTCTAAGAATTGTTATTGATATTGATCGAGAGAGTTTAAATGATTTGAATACAAAACAATGGCTAAAAATATTGCCATATTTTCCGAGATTTTCTCTTTCTAAACTTAAACCGAGTGAATATTTTTTTCAGCAAAGTAAAAAAATTGGAGTCTATGAAAGACGGGCTTTTAATCAATACGGAGATTTAGATATACATTGGAATAAACCTCGTAAAAAAGTTGAACCTACAGGTAAATTACCCAATGATTTTAATCATCAGCTCATTCGAGAAATGGTAGATTTTAGGGATAAAGTTACTAAAAAAGGAGGTAAAGTCTATGTTACTTTTCCAGGTTATCAAGAAGATTCATTTCAAAATGCTCAAGAGGGAATTGCTGAAATTGAAAAGAAGTTATTTGAAAAAGATTTTATATTATTAGGTTCTCCAGAAAGATATAAAATACCAAACGAGATGATCTATGACACCCCTTATCACCTCAGTAAAGAAGGAGTGGACTTAAGAACTCAAAGATTAATCGAAGATTTAAGCCAAGCTATCAACAAAAATGAACCATGATTATTATAGATATCCGAATTATGGGTGTATCATCAAGATAAATTAACCATCTATATTTGGCAAGAAAAAGAGTATCAAAAATACTCTATTAGTCTTAATTTTGGCGATTCATGGATTTACTATTATTAAATTATTTATATGATTGTATGTTTTGCTGGACAAGAACAGGAATTTATTTATTTTCAATTTTGAGGTGAATTATGCTTAAATATTTTTTATTAAAAACTTCAACTTTTTTGTCTATTCCCTTAGCTTTAATGCTTTTCATTGGGGCAACATTTCCCCCAACACCACGAGCATCAACATCTTTATTATTTGCTAAAATCGATAAAGATAAGCTCCTAAAAGAATCTCCGTCTCCTCGCTTAATTATGATCGGTGGTTCTAATTTAAGTTTTGGCATCAATAGTCAGATGATAAAAGATGCTTTAGACTTAAATCCAATTAATACGGGAATTCATGCTGATATTGGTTTAAAATATATGATGGATGATGTATTAGAGCATATTAAACCAGGAGATATTTTGGTAATGGCTCCAGAATATCAACACTTTTATGGAACTTATGCTTATGGACGTCACTCACTTCTAATAACTGTTGTAGATGTTGATCGAGATAGTTTAAATAATTTGAGTGCAAAGCAATGGTTAGACATACTACCATTTTTTCCTAAATTTTCTTTCTCTAAACTTAAACCGAGTGAATATTTTTTTCAGCAAAGTAAAAAAATTGGAGTTTATGAAAGAAGATCATTTAATCAATATGGAGATGTAGATATACATTGGAGTCACCCTGGTAAAAAAGTTAGACCTAACGATAAATTTAATGACAATATTAATGAAAATTTAATTCAAGAAATGGTTGAATTTAGAGAAAAAGTAAGCCAAAAAGGAGCAATACTTTATCTTACATTTCCAGGTTATCAAAAAGCTTCATTTGACAAGAATAAAGAAGAAATTTATAAAATTGAAAAAAAATTAAGTCAAAATAATTTTCTTTTGTTGGGTTATCCAGAAAGATATAAAATACCAAATAATATGATGTATAACACTCCTTATCACCTTAATAAAGAAGGAGTGGACTTAAGAACGCAAAGATTAATCGAAGATTTAAGCCAAGCTATCAATAAAAATGAACCATGATTATTATCTTCTAATTCATTCTTGCCATCTTCAATTGTAAAATCGTTTAAACCTCAAAAATCTCTCATAGATTGATTATAACAGTTGTTTAAAGAACCTGTCAGTGTAGTAGAACCAACCTTCCCATCTGAATAAACAATAAAAACTTTCTCGCCAATGAGCCTTGTAATTAAATAACATCTCCAATTTACGGATAAAGAATAGCTAAAATCTAATAGCTGAATAATTTTCTGCTTTAATATTGTCTTCATTTTGTTAATGATGATTAATGATTGAATATAAAAGGCATAGTGGACAAGAGAAGATTAGCAACAAAGCTCAAAAATTGTTCGTCTTCGTAACCGACAAGAAACAATAACCAGACAATTCTAACATTGCTATAGAAAAAATTGAGTACACTAAAACAAGAAAATACACTAACAGCGATCAGCGAGATAGCTAAACTATGTTTTCCATGCCCATTATCTTCAAAAAAAACACCCTAGTAACCCTCAGTTGTACCCTAACGGCGATGGCGGCCATGATCGCCCTGAAAACCATTCCCAGAAACGTACAAGCCCAAACCCTAGCCCCGAATAGTCCCCTTACCGTTCGCTCCGATATCCAAGAAGCCAACTCAGAAACCGGCGTAGTCACCGCCAGAGGTAACGTACAATTTTTCTACCCTGCCCGACAAATTCAAGGTACATCCGCACAAGCACAGTATTTCAGCCGAGAACGGCGTTTAGTTCTCACCGGAGACGTTTATGTACTGCAAGAAGGCAACAGTATGAGGGCCGAAACCATGACCTATCTCATCGACGAAGGACGCTTTATTGCTACCCCAGAATCAGCCCAACAAGTAGAATCAATTTACCTCGTCACAGAAAACCAAAACAACCCCCCTCAACCCACCCCCGTGTCACCGGCACCACCCTTAGACACCACCTTGCCCACCCCCGACTTTTAAATGCCGAGCAATGACACTAATTTTAGAAAATATCCATAAAAGCTACGGAAAAAGAGACATTGTTAACCGCGTCAATATTAATGTTGCCCCTGGAGAAATTGTTGGGTTGCTCGGACCCAATGGTGCAGGGAAAACAACCACATTTTATATAGCCACCGGTCTTATTAAACCCAATAAAGGCAAAGTTTGGTTAAATCAACAAGAAGTGACGCGCTTACCCTTAAATAAGCGCGCTCGTCTCGGTATTGGCTATATGACCCAGCAACCCAGTATTTTTCGTCATCTCAGCGTGGCCGAAAATATTCAAGTTGCCCTGGAACAAACCAACGTTCCCTTTCGCCAAAGACCCCAACGCCTTCATAGCTTACTCAAAGAATTTCGTCTGGAAAAAATTGCCAACACCAAAGGCTCTCAAGTTTCCGGGGGAGAAAGACGGAGAACAGAGTTAGCCCGTTCCTTAGCAGTAGGTAAACAGGGGCCAGACTTTTTATTATTAGATGAACCCTTTGCCGGGGTTGATCCCATCGCTGTCTCAGAAATTCAAACCATGATCGCCCAATTACGCGATCGCCAAATGGGTATTTTGATCACAGATCACAATGTTCAAGCCACCCTAGCCATTACTAACCGCGCTTATATTATGAGGGATGGTCAAATTTTAGCCGCCGGCAGTGCCGAAGAAATTTATAACAATCCTTTGGTACGACAATATTATTTAGGAGATTAGAGAAAATCGGTCAACTCTAAAAGCACACACAAAATTATGGATATTGGTCAAGCAAACCCCCTTAAAATCAAATTAAAACCCAGCATCCCTGGTTTAGCAATCATGGATCGTTACCTATTTATTGAACTGCTGTTGCCTTTTCTGTTTGGCATGGGTATCTTCACCTCTTTAGGTTTATCCATTGGTACATTATTCGACCTGGTGCGTCGCGTCACCGAGTCAGGGTTAATGTTATCAGTCGCTTTAAAGGTTTTACTGCTAAAAATGCCAGGCTTTGTTAGTTTGGCCTTTCCTATGGCCATGTTATTAGCAGCTTTGATGGCTTATAGTCGTTTATCCAGTGACAGCGAAATTATCGCCTTACGCAGTTTGGGGGTAAGCGTTTATCGTTTAATCATCCCCGTGATTCTTTTTGGTTTCGTGGTTACAGGATGCGCTTTTGTTGTCAACGATTGGATCGCACCGGCGGCCACCCATGAAGCTGCTGTTACCTTAGAACGGGCAGTCAACCAAGAACGACCGGATTTTAAAGAGCGCAATATTGTTTATCCCGAATATAAAACCATTCAAGAGGAAGACGGACAAGAAGCCACTGTTTTGAGCCGTTTATTCTACGCCGAAGAATACAACGGCGAGCAAATGCAAGGGTTGACCATTTTAGACCGCACCCAAGAAGGAGTTAACCAAATTGTTACCTCAGAGTCCGCTACCTGGAATATTTCCAGCAATACTTGGGACTTTTTCAATGGGACTATTTACTTGATTGCCCCAGATGGTTCCTATCGCAATATTGTGCGCTTTCAACATCAACAATTAGCTTTGCCCCGGGCCCCGTTAGATTTAGCCAACCGTCGTCAAAATTTCACAGAAATGACCATCGCCGAAACCAAAGAATATCTCAAAGCCATGCAATTAAGTGGCAACGAGAAACGGGTAAGAAAGGTTAAGGTTCGTCTCCAAGAAAAGTACGCTCTACCTTTCGTATGTTTAATCTTTGGTTTAGTGGGGGCTGCCATTGGTGTTAGACCCCAAAATACCAATAAGGCCACCAGTTTTGGGGTCTGTGTCGGTTTAATTTTCGGTTACTATCTACTGGCCTTTATGAGTACGTCCCTCGGTATTTGGGGCATTTTAACCCCCTTTCTGGGGGCTTGGTTACCCAATATTCTTGGATTGGTTGCCGGTAGCTTATTATTAGTTCAATCAGCAAGTTTACGATAGTCCACGTATTAATCAATTGTTAATTGCTATATGTCTGAACCCCGTTCCTTAACCATCGGTTGGCTTTACCCCAACTTAATGAGTACCTACGGCGATCGCGGTAACGTTATCTGTATACAACGCCGTTGTCAATGGCGAGAGATTCCTGTAACTATTCTTCCTTTGGATCAGCAAACAGAAGCAGATTTATTTAAAAGTGTTGATGTGATTGTTGGCGGTGGGGCCCAAGATCGTCAACAAGAAATCGTTATGCGAGACTTACAAGGGGCAAAAGCTGATATTCTCCGCAGTAAGTTAGACGGAGGGACTCCTGGGGTGTTTACCTGTGGTTCACCCCAACTTCTGGGCCATTATTATGAACCGGCTTTAGGCCAGCGTATCGAGGGGTTAGGTTTATTAGATTTAGTCACCAAACACCCCGGCCCAAATGTCTCCCGTTGTATCGGTAATGTGGTCTTTGAAATTACTGCTTCTCCCCTGGCAGAAGATTTAAAAAAAATGTTGGGTCAACCACCGATTATTATTGGCTTTGAAAATCATGGGGGACGCACTTATTTAGGGGATGTACAACCCTTGGGTAAGGTTCAGTCAGGATACGGCAATAACGGGGAAGATGGTTACGAAGGGGCTTTTTATCGTCATGCGATCGCGACTTATTCCCACGGGCCTTTATTACCAAAAAATCCTTTTGTGGCTGATTGGTTGATTAAAACAGCATTAAAGGAAAAATATCAAACAGAAATCGAGTTAATACCCCTCGATGATACTTTGTCCCAACAAGCAAGGGAAGCCATGTTAAAACGCTTAGAAACCTCAGCCTAATTAGATAATTAACTCCATGAGCAAATCTACGTCATTTAAAATTTCTTTTCTTAGCCTAGCTTTGATTAGTTTTATTGTCATTACCTTAACTACCTATATTTTAAGAGGGTTAGGAATCTTAGGATTTATACCAGGAATTGTTATTTTGCTGTTAATCGCTGTCTCAATTTTTATAGCCATTTTCTACAGTATTTCAGGGAGAAGACGTTTCTAGAAACAACCATTTTTGAAACATTTTTCTGAAAAAGCTTTTGACTCAAAGTTGAAATTTGGTTAAAATAACCTCTGGTCAACAAAATACGTTAACCTACCTTAAGTACGGGTAAAATACCTGAAACTTCTAGAGAACACCAGAAATTATGACTGGAAAAGTATTCGATGGTAATCCGACTCCGGCTGCCTTCCTGATCCTTATTCTTCCCCTTGCCGCCATTATTGTCCTTCTTTACAAGGCTTGGATCTGGGTATTAGGATTTGTTGCATTAGTGATTGTCTGGAAATTAGTGGACAATTATCAATGGCAGCAGTGGAGTGCTAAGATTAACCCCATTTTTAACCAATTAATTCAAGAAAATCAGGGACAAATCACCCCGATGGATTTATCCCTCAAAGCAAATTTAAGTGCAAGAGGTGCTAAACGTTTCTTGGCCAGAAAAGCTGAAGAATTTAGCGCAACTTCTCGGGAATTACCAGAACAAGGAAAAGTATATTATTTCATTACTGCCAGCACTTTGGGCAGTATTCTTGATGATAGTGAACCAGTGGCAGAAGAACCAGAAGAACCCGAAACCTTTGACATTGACGAGGATGATGATGAGCAAATTGAGACACCTCCCAGTAATCAGGTAACATCCCAATCTTCTGAGGTGTCTTCACCCCCATCTACTACCTCTTCCTCTTTATCACCTTCCGAGGTGTCTTCTTCTCCATCCACTACC
Organism: Crocosphaera sp.; assembly: GCF_030064895.1. Taxonomy (GTDB): domain Bacteria; phylum Cyanobacteriota; class Cyanobacteriia; order Cyanobacteriales; family Microcystaceae; genus Crocosphaera. The sequence goes on from NZ_JASJEB010000006.1 coordinate 62,239, forward strand.
TCTTTATCAAGTCCTTTTGCTCAGTTGGCCGCCCTCAAAGAAGAACGACTACAACAAGATCAACCTTCACCAACAGAAACACCACAACCCCCACCAACTCTATCAACCCCTCCTGAAACTCCCCCAGAAGTTACTTCTTCTGAATCTGAAAAAACCTCTGCTGATGGCAAGGAAAAGGAGAAACTACGGCTTATTCAATCGGATTTGGCTAAAAGACTCGATACAACTCCCAGTACCATTGGCCGCCGTAAAACCGATGCTAGTTTCGCCGAATGGAGTCAAAGTAAAGATCCCGATGGTATCGCCTGGAAATATCTGAGACAGTCTCGGGTGTTTATCCCTGTTGACCCTGATAAGCGTTATGTCTGACAAGATCTATCCCCCCTCTGTAAGGGGGGTTAGGGGGGATCAAATGGGAGAAATATAAAGGTTTGTTAAGAATTCAGTTAGGCAGGAACAAAAATTGATATATTAGTAATTGAAGCAAGGAAAGCTTCCCTGGCAGATAAAACAGCCCAGTGAAAGTCAAAAGTGAAAGAAAGAGGTAAGTAAACGCTGTTTAAACTAACGTCTGTCTCGTATCCCACAACAACACCCAATCCGAAAATGGATAATTCCTCAAATGGGTAAATAGGAAGTAATACCGCAAGGTGAGCTTAGGAAGTAGGAAAGATTTAAGCAATTGCTAGGTATCTTCAGATAGTATCACAAAGGAGAGGAAAGAAATCTGAGAGTAGGATATGGGTGTTGTTTGTTACATTAATCAAGGAATTGCCATTATCTAGGTCATTGGAGTTAGACTATAAGTGGTGTCGTTTTAAATAGGGTTTTCTCATGTCAACCCATTCCCTTGACCAACAGATTGTTAAACAACGCTTAATAGAAATTATAAGGAAGATTCACGAATGTGTAGAGTTGGCTAAACTACGGCACTTAATTGCCACTGAACTCAAAGCCTTGCTTAAGGTAGATAGAGTTTTGATACATGAGCTAAGAGAGGAGTTAGACGAAGTTAAGACACCTCCATCGGACAGAGCAGATCGATACGCCAACTCTGTGCCTAAAAGCTTGGAAGAAGTCTATCATAGTAATCTGCAATCGACTCTCATGATATCAGAAAATTGGGAGCATTCTCTAGAAATAGGTGGTGAAATTACTCAAATATTCATACCTATTGTCTCAAAAAGACGAGAATGGGGAATATTAGTCATAGAGCATAAATCAAAACTGCGCCCTTGGGAACTAGAAGATAGCAAGTTGGTGCAGGAAGTTGTATTTCATATTAGTATTGCAGTAGAGCATCATCGAATGTACCAAGAAGAACAAAAGCAAAAGCGAATTCTTAATCTAGCAGTGGAAAGAGTTGCAGAAGAACACATTACTATTGCTGGTATTATCGATAAAATTCGCCGCTCTCTTGACATCAAGACCATATTAAGAACAACCACAGCAGAAACCCGCAAATTTTTCCAGTGCGATCGCGTGGCAATTTATCGCTTCAATACAGACCATAGTGGAGAATTTATTGCTGAGTCTGTTGCAGAGGGTTGGCGATCGCTGAGGAAAAATTCTCCTCAAGATGTTGATAACCAGGGGGAAGAGTACTGTACGAACCTTTGGGATAATCTAGAATTCAGTGACACTTATTTAGAAGGAACTGCCGCCAAAACCTTTAACCCTGAGGACTTGTTTCGAGTTTGTGACGATATCTATGAAGCCGGTTTTTCTCAAGACTATGTACAACTACTAGAAAAATATCAAGTTCAAGCTTATATTTTTGTGGCCATTTATAAGAATAGTACCCTGTGGGGACTTTTGGCCATCTGTCAAAATAGTAGTCCTCGTCACTGGGAAACCAGAGAAATTAACTTTATGGTACAACTAGGGGTAAATTTGGCTATTGCCCTACAACAAGGGGAACTCTTGGCCCGCACCCAAGAACAAGAAAAACAACTGCAAACCGCTTTAGAAACCGCCTTAAAACAGCAGACAGACACCTTACTCAAAATTAACCAAAAAGAACGAGCTTTAGGGCGAGTCATCGATAAAATTCGTCAAACCCTGGACTTAAAAACTATTTTCCAAACCGCAGCTACAGAAATGCAGCAACTGTTACGGGTGGAACATATAGCTATCTATCGCTTTGATAAAAGTTATGGAGGCGAGTTTATTTTTGAATCTGATCCTGGAGATTTTACTTCTTTGGTGGGGAAAAGTTGGAACGATGATTATTTACAAGAAACCCAAGGGGGAAGATTTCAAAATAATCAACCTTGTATTATTGACGATGTTCGCCGAGAGAATAACGTCTCTCAGTGTTATTTAGCAGCTTTAGAGGGTTTCCTGGTCAGATCCCTGGCCATTGTCCCTTTATTTCAAGGGTCACAACTATGGGGACTGTTAGCCGGGTTTGAGCATAGTCGTTGTCGACAGTGGAAAACTGACGAAATTAAGCTATTACAGCGAGTTGCGCGTCATCTCAGTGTGGGGCTACAACAAAGCTTTTATTTTCAACAAGTTAAAGAATACGGTGAAGAACAAGGGATTATATTAGAGCAAGAACGGGCTTTGTTGGAAGTCATTGATAAAATTCGTCGGACTTTAGATTTAGACACCATTTTTCAAACTTCTGTTACAGAAATTCGTCAGCTTCTCAAGGCAGATCGGGTCTGTATTTTTCGCTTCGATCCTGGTTCAGAGTTTGCCCTGGCAGAATTAATTTCCGAAGATGTGGCCGATGAGTATCCTTCTTGTCTGAAAGCACAAGTAGAGGATCACTGCTTTGCTAAACAGAAAGAAACCTTTTTTAAACAAAATCATATCTTTACCATTGACGATATCAGTAAAGCTAATATGTTAGACTGTCATCGTCAGACCTTAGAACGGTTTAACGTGAAAGCCAATTTGGTCGCTCCCTTGTTGATGGGAAAAAGACTTTGGGGGTTACTGTGTATTCATCAATGTTCTGGTCCTCGCCACTGGAAAACCAGAGAAAAAGGATTTATTACCAAAATAGCCACCCATCTCAGTGTCGGTATTCAACAAGCGGCCTTACTCAAAGATAGTCAGCAACGGGCGAGGGTTCTCGAGACTACTTTAGAACAAGTGCAAGTTCAAAAACGACATTTAGGGGACATCGCCAGCCAAGAAAAGGCTTTGTCTCGTGTGATTGAGCGCATCCGTCAAAGTTTGACCTTAGAAAAAATTTTTGCTTCTACCACCGAAGAAGTTAGACAGATGTTAAACTGCGATCGCGTGGTGGTGTATCGTTTTTGGGAAAATTGGGGCGGAGAATTTCTCTACGAGTCTGTTGGGCCGGGTTGGAAACCTTTGGTGGGTGAGGGCGCAGAGAACACTATGTGGGAGGATAGTTATCTGCAAAATACCAAAGGAGGACGTTATCGGCACCAGGAAATTTTTTTGGTGAGAGACGTTGAAACAGCAGACTTAGCCCCTTGTCATCGGGAAATATATCAACAATTCCAAATTAGGGCGTTGATGACCATTCCTGTGTTTAGTGGGGAAAAACTTTGGGGAATTTTGGGGGTTTATGACAATCAGCAGCCTCGATATTGGCATCGACGAGAAATTAACATAGTAAAGCAGGTAGCTAACCAGTTAGGGGTTGCAATCTATCAGAGTAACTTGTTGAGACGAACCCGAAAACAATCAGAAATGCTACAACGAACTTTAGCCGATCTCAATGCGATCGTGGATAATTTGGGTAATGGCTTATTAGTGGTGGATATTCTTGGGAAAATTACTCGCTATAATCCTACGTTACAGTCCATGTTTCAAATGACATCCTCCTTATTGGGAAGAAAAGTTGTCGATATCTTTCCTCCTGAGTTATCTACTTTGCTAGAAAAGAAAGAATTACAAGAACAAGAAGTGGTGACAATGGAAGTTCCTTTGGCTAAGGGCGTGGGTCAAGCTTTAGCCAGTAATATTATTAAGGAATCAGAAGGGGGTAGTCAAGAATTTCTTGGAGTGGTTATTTTAATTCGAGATATTACTAAAGAACGGGAAATAGAAGAGATGAAAAAGAACTTTTTATCGATGGTTTCCCACGAGTTAAGAACTCCTTTAACTTCTATTGTTGGCTTTTCTTCTTTGGTTCGCGATAAACTCAATGAGCTAATTTTTCCTCAGATAGAAAACCCAGATAGCCAAACAAGCAAAACCATGGATCGCATTCAACAAAATTTAGACATTGTGGTATCGGAAGGGGAAAGATTGAGCAACTTGGTCAATGACTTTCTGGACATGACAAAAATTGAGTCTGGGAAAATAACTTTGAATCTATTTCCCGTTAAACCTAGTACGATTTTGAGTTGGGCGATCGCTTCTACTATGCCTTTATTTGATACCTCTCCTGTGGAATTAATAGAAGACTTTTCTCCGGATTTACCGACTATTTTAGGGGATGAAGACCGCCTGATTCAAGTCCTTGTAAATTTGATTTCTAATAGCTTTAAATTTACGGAAAAGGGTTCAGTAACTTGTCATGCAGAAGTAGATCACAACGACCTATTGATTTCTATCATAGACACGGGTATTGGAATTGCAGAAAATGATTATAGAAAGGTTTTCAAGCCATTTCAACAGGTAGGTAATATGTTAACCAACAAACCGAAAGGAACAGGGTTAGGTTTATCTATTTCTCAGCAAATTGTCGAACAGCATGGAGGGAAAATTTGGTGTACTAGCAAGGTCGGAAAAGGTACAACATTCTTTGTCAGTCTCCCCTTAAAACAAGAGAATTAAAATTTTCAAATAACAAAATTTTAAATTGACAATTGATTAATTCTTGGAATGATAATTAAACACCAAAGGAGAGATTTTTAAGTAAATTAATTATCCATAATCCATTATTAAATTATTACAATGAAAAAAATTTTAATTGTTGATGATGAACCCAATATTGTTATTTTGATGGAGCAAATTTTAGAAGAGTTAGAAGATGAAGGTGTATCAATTTTAACAGCAAAAAATGGAGAAGAAGCGTTAGAAACGATTAAAAAAGAACAACCTAACTTAGTATTTTTGGATGTAATGATGCCTTATATCAGTGGTCTAGAAGTTTGTGAAACAATAAAAAAAGACGATTATCTGTCCAATATTTATATTATTCTCTTAACGGCTAGAGGACAAAGCTTTGATGAGGCAAATGGGTTCAAAGCTGGTGCTGATCTTTATATAACTAAACCGTTTCGTCCTAAAGACGTATTACTCAAGTCTAAAGAAATTCTGGGAATTGATCAGGTATCATAAAGATTCAACATTTTTATGAACTATTAAACCTAAATTTCGGGCTAAAGTTTTACTTTTCCATGAGTGCCTTTTTATTTTTGCCTTTACCCGAAAGGGTGCGGTAATTTGAAACTCTCACCGTTCAACTACGCTGTAAGGGGAATCCAAGGCGCAAAAATATGATATAAGTATTTATAACAGTTCTTAACATTTTTATATATGTAAACTATTTATAGCAGAGGGTAAACCATCCCCCGAACCCCTCCCAGGAGGGAAGAGGGAAGAGGAGAATAGGAGGCAAAACCTTTCTCTGATGGGTTTCCAGTAGCTAGACTGTCTTAAACTTTGGTTAGACTGCTATATAGGGTTTCTCGGACTCATGAGGTACATCTTGATTTTATTTTCTGTTCCCTGTTACCTAAGAGTAAACACTCCTGTACCTCACAAATGTGAGAACTGCTATATCCCTCTTTCATCACTTTCGGAACCACCTTGTTAATTCTAAGTCCTAAAAACCTTTGATAATAAGCGATCGCTAACTTTTTTCTGATAATAACTCAAATTTTTGATTTCTATTAAATATTTGGACAAAAATAAACGTTATAGTTGAGAAGAGGCAGGATTAGGGTTACCGCTATGTTTACAAATGTTTAAACAGTGGGCTTTATATATGTCCGACTACTTAGTTAGTGATCGCTGAAAAGCTTACCCAGAAAGAGGTACAGAGTCTAACTTCTATCTGGTCTTCCCCCAGAGTCATGAAAGAGGGATATATAGTTAATTCAAATAGAAATGAGACAAAACGTGCCTACTGTGTACCTACTGTATTGTCACCATAGTGAGCAGGATGCTCACACTACTCTGTCTCAAACTTATTTGAAACGACTATATCTGACTACTGAATGATTCCATACTTATTATTCAAATATGATTCAAGTTAAATTAAAGAAGTTACTCAGGAAACGCGACCTTAGTTCCTTGTTAGAGAGTTTCAGGGAAACATTGAATCTATCGTTTTTTATTAGTGATTCCCAAGAAAATGTACTTTGGGGTAATTTTGATAAAAGTTATGATTGTCATTATCCTATTATAGTTGATGAGCAAATTGTAGGTAGGATTCAAGGGAAAACCAATAAGATTAATGCTGTGTGTCAGATGTTGAACTATATTGCTAATGAAGAATTAAATAAAAAATTATTAGCGGCTGATACATTGGAAAGATATGAAGAAATTTATTTTTTATCTAGTATTTCTCATCAACTTTCAAAGTGTTTAACCTTTGAAGAAATAATGGAAATTCTTACAAGGGAAACGAATAAGTTGCTAAAAAGTTCACAAGTTTCTGTTAAATTATTAAACGAAAAAGGAGAGTTGAATATTTTTTCTTATTCACATCAAGAAAAAGAGTTGAAGAAAAGTCAAGGAACTATTGAAAGCATCAGTGGTTATGTCTTACGGTCTGGAAAAGCAGAAATTGTCAATAATGTCAATGAAGATTGTCGATATATACCTTCAGATAATAACATAAAGTCTGTTATTTGTGCGCCTCTAAAAGTCCAAAATCAAACTATCGGAGTCATTAAAGTTAGTCATCATGAATTTATTAAATATACCAGCGAACAATTGAAATTATTTACCGCATTAACTGCTCAATCTGCTATTGCTATTCAGAACGGTCAACATCGTGATAAATTGATAGAGTATTCTCAGAATTTAGAACAAAAAGTTATTAAACGAACTGAAGAGTTAGAAAAGTCTAAACAAAAACTACAAGTATCTAATCAAAAGTTAAAGAAAGCAACGAAAAAATTAAAGTATTTAGCTACAGTTGATGAACTCACCCAAGTATATAATCGACGATATTTTAATGACTATTTAGAGCAAGAATGGCGAAGATTAGTAAGAGGAAGAGGAGATATTTCTTTGATTCTCTGTGATATAGATTATTTTAAACTTTATAATGATTATTATCATCATCAAGCTGGAGATGAATGTTTATATCAAGTCGCTCACTGTTTGAAAAATTTTGTTAGAAGGTCAACAGATGTAGTAGCAAGGTTTGGAGGGGAAGAGTTTGTCATTATTCTTTCTAATACTAACCGTTTCGGTGCGAAAAAAGTAGCGGAAAAACTTTGCCAAGCTGTTGAATCTTTAAAGATTCCTCACTACCATTCTCAGTGTAGTCCTTATGTTACTATGAGTTTAGGAGTTGCTACTACTATACCCACCTCACAAGGTTCTCCTGAAAGGTTAATTGAAGCTGCTGATAAAGCACTTTATCAAGCTAAACTTAAGGGCAGAAATTGTTTTTCTCTGGCTGAGTTTATTCCTGTAATTATTTAAGATTTTGGCCAAACTTTTTCCTTATTAATTGGTTGTTCTTCTCCTGGGGGGACTGTTCTTTCTTCCATGAAGTAAATTTCGAGACTTTCTAACTTTTGATCAGGAGGATGGTTATTGTTCCATTCTCGAATTAAGTAGTCAACAAAATGGGGATAAAGTTTTTGGCCAATGGCACGATTCAGGTTAATATAATAGACACGCCATTGAATGGTTTGATATATTTCTCGGCGTTGTTTCAAGGTGGGTTTATCCCAAGATATGGGACTATTTTTATCAAGAAGGTTGACTGTTTCTCCATTGTTTAATTTTCCTATAATAACGTGCCATCCGTCATCTCTCGGTGGTGCAGGAGCAAAAATACTCCAAGATTGATCTAAACGGGTTAAATAACCAAGAATATTAATGCGTTGAAAGGTACGACGGTTTAACAAGTTACGGGTGAACAAAACCCAGTCTTTTTTGTTATTATTACGATACTCTGGATTACGTGCCACGGTTTGCTCTACAAACCCTTTTAAATTCCAGATAGTTGTTAATAATAATAACAATAATACAACTAGATTAAAAGGAGAAGAAGATTGAACAGTTAAAGGACGAAACTTAAACGGTTTGGTAAAGTTTCCTGCAACTTTGCGGTTAGAAGCAATCATTTCATAGAACTTTGTTCCCCCATTCATCATGGGTTTCCAACGTAATAGAGGTTCTAATAAAAAGAGAATAGGAGAAAGACTAACTACATAAGCGATCGCCTCAAATTTATAATGACGTTTCTCTTGCCAATCTACCACAACCCAAGAATTTTTTTCTAACATATCTTCGTAGATAGATTCGTATCCTTGTGCTTCTAGTAAAGGGGTTCCTGGTAAGATTAATAAGGTACGAATTCCATGCACTACTTTCTTACAAAAACCACAATCTTTATCGTAGTAAATAGTTAATCCTGTTCTGGGTTTAGTGCTAACTTTTTGGTGCAGTTTATCCCACACTTCTGTTGGTAATAATGCTAACCAATTAATAATACTGAGGTAACTTAAAACCCCAATAGCAAAACATAATTCAAAGCCAATATGTAGAAGAATAAAAGAAATGATAGTTAGACAACGAAAGAAGCTAGTGCGAATAGGAATAAAAATTAAAAACGGTCCTATCCATTCAAAAATTAATGCTCCAAATGTGAGTATTTGTAGAATAGGAATGGGAAAACCTAAGAGAAAATGACCAAATTCAGTGGCATATTGATCGAAGTGAAGAGAATAATAAACTGCATCACCATCGGGCCACCAAAGTTCACTTTTTGTTTTATAAGCTGCTGACCAAGTATAAATAAATATTAGTTGTACCATGAAGGCCAATGTAGCTATATTCATGACCTTTTTTGGTAATGGTTTTGGATTAGAATTGAAAGCACTATCGATAGAATAGGAACAACCTAACGGTAAAAACATCGACCAGAAAAGCATAGCCCGCAAAACGTCATCCCCGGCAAAAATTAAAGCAGGATTACGATTTTGTAGGGAAATATTTAACGCCCAAACCGCAATAACTGCCAGTCTAGTGCGATAGCCAACTAATAAGAACAAACAAAGAATAAAAGCGATGATAAATAAAAGAACTTGAAACCATAAACCATCATGTAGTAAATTAAATGACCAGTACCAAGAATTTAGTAAGGAATTTGGTGCTTTTTGAAGGGCAATAAAAGAAGCGAATAAATTAGTATGTAAGGCTTCTCTAGGCAGTACACCTTGATCAGTATAATGTGCGGAAACACCTCTAAAACGGCTCAATAAATCCGCCATAACTACTAAGGCTAAACCGATCCTGAAAACGGCCAAAGAGCGCAAATCTAAACCGAAAATATTAGTTAGTTTTGATAACTTTTTTTGATTCATATCAGTTATTAATTGTGTTGATAACCGGTTTTAATTGCTCGGCTAATTGTTCTGAGCGCAGTTTTCTCGCTTCAAAAACAAGGTGATGATGAGTATCAGCAAACAAACTAGAATCCTTCTTCAAATTGTAATCGTTTTTATCATACACAAGAGGAGCAATTTTGCTTAATTTGTTGGCAATATCTTCCATATTTGATAAGTTTTTTTCATCGTGACTTGCATAAACCCAAGGCAAAGATAAAATTAAAGTAGCATCTTTGGCCTCGACTTCTTGGCGAAACTGTTCAATTCTTTTAACTGCATGGGGAGAAATGGATTTATGAATTTTCCATTGCCACCATTTTCCCTGACGATATTTAACCGTGGTGGGATCACCCTTTTCCGTCAAAGGTTCGGAATAGTAACCCGTAAAACGGCCTTTTTCTACTAGATCTACCGCAGATTTAGTGATGGGTCTGAGACTAGGAACTCCCTGCATCCAGATGGTTTCTAGTAACTGTTGCGGAGGAACTCCACCGAGTCCTGGCCTTCCAGTGGCCACTCCAAAGGGGGCTGATCTTTCCAATAAACCATCCTCATCCAGTAAAATTAGGTCTTCAGGAATCAAAAGAACCATGTCTCCAGGACGCACGGCCTTAAGAATACTGGGTAAGATAACATTTAAGCCCACAGGACCGTCTAAACCCATGTTGAGGACGGGAATACCTAACTTTTCTGATAAAACCTCGGAGTCAACGGCATGATGGGCCCCAGAACCCCCTAAAATTAATAGTCGAGGAGAGTCTTGAACTTGTGCTGCTAGGGACATTTTTTCAAAATACATCCCCCGTAAGAAGCTTAATTCGCCACCATAATAGACATTATAGATGAAGCCCAATGACCAAGCGGCCGTTGCTGCGATCGCCCAAGGAGCTAATTTGAAAAGTTTCTGCATATCTGTTTAAATTAAACTTTTTCTAATAATATACCCCCCATAACAATATGGAGGGTTAAATATTTTGTACTAATAGCCAATGTTATCTTTAAGCTTATTGAACAGCAAGGGAGTGGGATAGAAGCATAATTAATTTATGAAACTTTAGCCAATTTATGGATACTAGGAACAGAAAATTTGGTGCTTTCTTCTAAGAGATAATCAAGAAAAGCTTTAGTAATAACTGATAATTGTTTACCTCCTAAATAGGCAACGTACCAACGACGTTTAATAGGAAAATGTTCTACATCCAAAACGGTTAATTCACTATCAATTCCTTCGGAGATTAATGTATGTTGAGAAAGAACGGAAATGCCCAAACCACCTGCAATAGCTTGTTTTATAGCTTCGTTACTACCTAATTCTAATCTGACAGGAACAGAGACTTTATGTTTATCAAAAAGGTTTTGTACAGCCCTTCTTGTTCCTGAACCCTGTTCCCTCATAATAAATTGTTCTCCATCTAAAGCGGTAATAGGAATATTATTTTTATTCGCTAAGGGATGGGTTTTTAAAGCAACTACAACTAAAGGGTTATCAAGAAAAGCTTGAGTACATAAATCTAATGCTTCTGGCGGATTACTGACGATGTAAAGATCATCTTCATTTTCTAACATTCTACGTTGAATTTGTTGATGATTTGTTACTTTTAATGATACATCTATGCCTGGATATTGCTGACAGAAAGAACCTAAAATACGAGGGATAAAATACTTGGCTGTTGTAATTACACCTAAACGTAATTGTCCTTGTCTAGTGCCTTTTAAATCAGCGACTTTCATCTCAAAATTATCCAGCCTTTCAAAAGTTTCCTGACAAGTTTTAAGTAATTCTTGCCCTGCTTCTGTCAAATAGAGACGTTTGCCAATTTGTTCAAATAACGGAAGACCAATGGCTTTAGTTAGTTGTTTGATTTGACTGGAAACTGTGGGTTGAGTAATAAATAATTCTTCGGCCGCACGGGTAAAACTGCCATGACGTGCTGTGGCTTCAAATACCTTCAATTGGTGTAAGGTAGCTTGTATCAATGGTAATGCCCTCTGCTGTGCGATGTGAGTAATAAGAGGATCTTCATAATCCTCGCCTCCATCATAGACTAATTTCGATAGTATATCAAGTTTAGGTTGAAATTAGTCTATTGTCATCAGAGAACTTTGTAACATTAACAACTTTTTTCTCAGCCAAGTTGTTGTAAGATTCTGCAAAATACTCGTATATTTAGTAATAAATACTTATGCCTAATTCTAACTCAGAAACTTGTCCTGTATGTGGTGTGAAAATTGTTGGAGGGGATAAAGTTATTTTTTCATCGGGTCCGGTGGCAACTCGGGCGCGTTTGTGGGCAAGGGTGTGTAATTATGCCAAAAAGGGCGGATGTATTAATCAGGATCAAGAAGCTATCGGTCAAGTTCATGAGAATGATTATTATAATCCCATGAAATGACCTAAAAAAAGAGACTTTTCTCTAAAGAATAAGTCTCTTGTCTTCTGGAAAAAGCAGTTGACCGAAAAAGTGGGGGTGCAGGTTCCCCGTCCGTCTTGATGCAGTCGCTCCTTGATGGGAACCACCAAGACTGCGCTGCATCGCTTTAGGACGCACAGTCAAGGTATTTTATGCTATACTAATTTTACGCCACTAAATATAGTGTCAAATGATAGTTTTTGAGTTCAAAGTCAAAGGAAAAAACAAGCAGTACCAAGCCATCGACGAAGCCATCAGAACATCCCAATTTGTTCGCAATAAGTGCTTGCGTTATTGGATGGATGGGAAAAAGGTTAATCGTGCTGAACTTTATCGGTACAATACTAAACTACGTTCTGAGTTTTCCTTTGTTCAAGACCTCAACTCTCATGCTTGTCAAGCTTCTGTAGAAAGATGCTGGTCAGCGATTGCTAGATTTTTTGATAACTGCAAGAAGCAAATTCTTGGGAAGAAAGGATACCCTCGGTTTAAGAAAAATACTCGTTCTGTTGAGTATAAAACCAGTGGATGGAAACTTTTAGACCCAAAACATATTGAGTTTACTGATAAAAAAGGCATCGGAAAACTCAAGTTGATTGGAACTTGGGATTTAGCTTTTTATCCTGAAGATAAAATTAAACGAGTTAGGTTGGTGCGTAGAGCAGATGGTTATTACTGTCAATTTTGCATCTCTGTTGATGTCAAAGAAGATTTAGCACCTACTCATAAAACCATTGGTTTAGATGTTGGTTTAAAGGAATTCTATACTGACTCAATGGGGGGAACTGAACCCAACCCTAGATTTTATCGTCAAGGAGAAAAAAGATTAAAGTTTCATCAACGGCGTATTTCTCGTAAAAAGAAAGGCTCAACCAACCGTAGAAAAGCCATTAATAAACTTGGTCGTAAACATCTCAAAATAAGTAGGCAACGTGAAGAACACGCTAAGAGACTAGCGCGTTGCGTAATCCAATCTAACGATTTGGTGGCCTACGAAGATTTGAGAATTAAAAACTTAGTTAAGAACCATTGTTTGGCTAAGTCAATTAATGATGCAGGTTGGTATCAATTTAGAAAATGGTTGGAGTATTTTGGGGTGAAAATGGGTAGGGTAACTGTTGCAGTTAATCCTGCTTATACAAGCCAAGTTTGTTCTAACTGTGGGGCTGTCGTTAAAAAATCCTTGTCTACAAGAACTCATGTTTGTGCTTGTGGATGTCGATTAGATCGGGATGAAAACGCAGCCATAAATATTCTTAATGGAGCCTTGGGTACTGTAGGGCATACAGGAACCTGGATCTTAGATCAGAACGCTTCAGGAGACTTGTCCTCTACTTTTGTTGGAGCAATCCTGCATCAGCAAGACGGGTCGTTGATTGAAGAATCCCCGTGCCTTTAGGTCGGGGAGTGTCAAGCTCAAACAATAACCTCCATAGGACTACCTGTTTTTGGTGGGGGATAAATGCGAATTCTTGCTTTTTGTCCCAATTGATTCAAATAGTGACCAACTATTTCTAAAGATTTCAAAATTTGCCAAGTCAAGCCATTTCTAGGACAAATCAAGACTAAAGTTAAGCCATCACGACCAGTAGTCAAATTCCAGCCACATTTCGATAATAAGCTTTGGGTTTCTTCGTCACAGGAATTATAAAACAAACTGCTAAGCACATCATTAAATTCCCAACATAATTCGAGATCATTGGGAACCCAAGAGGGTAAATCATCGGGAGGTAAAAAGGATGGATTCATAGTATTGTCAGGGATTTCTTATCTAATCTAAGTTTTGTATAAAATGTTACAGAAGTCAATACGGTACTATATTAAAAACCATTAAGATTCTTCCACCTCTCCGCAAACCTCCCACTCTCCCCATCACCTTCTAGAATAGGAATAGGGTTGGACACTTTTGATACCTATCAATGAACAATAAACAACAACAAAGATCACGGGAGGATATTCCTGAAGCATTGCGGGATATTCCTATTTCTCCTACTGCTACGACTTCATCCCTAAACCCTAAATGGCTAATCATGGGGTTAGGTGGGGTTATTATGATTGTGCTTGGTACATTAGGGATTATGCGTCTTGTTTCTTCCCCCTCACAGACTAATACTGTGTCTGTTGAACCCTCTCCCTCACCGAGTCCAACCCCTGAACCTGAACCCATTGAAAATATTTTGGGTCATTTACCTTATGAAGAAGCTGATCCCAGTCAACTAAAAGCTATTACTAATGATGGCAGAATTAAACTTAGAAAAAAAGCTGCCGATAGCTTTTTACAAATGCAGCGAGATGCGCGTGCAAGTGGCATTGTTTTAACGGCAATTTCTGGGTTTAGAACTGTTCAACAGCAGGACTATTTATTCTTTGAAATTCAACGCCAACGGAATCAAAATCCTAGTAAAAGGGCTGAAGTGAGTGCGCCTCCAAACTATAGTGAACATCATACAGGATACGCTATTGATATTGGGGATGGTAAGGTTCCTGCTACTAATTTAAGTGAGAATTTTGAACAAACTCCTGCTTTTCGCTGGTTGGAAAATAATGCAGCTAGATATAGTTTTGAGTTGTCTTTTCCTCGTAATAACATTCAAGGTATTAGTTATGAACCTTGGCACTGGCGTTATGTAGGTGATACTGACAGTTTAAAGACGTTTTATGAGGCTCAACAATTACAAAATAATTCTTCTTCTGAAGAAAATACAGTTAATTAATGTGAGATTTAATCAAGATGACAACAGCTAATGGATTAAACAATGATAGTAATTTAGCTCAACAAGAATGGTGGGTTATTCGTTGGTTAGAATTATTGGATTCTTATCGGTTTAAAAAGAGGTTAGAAAGGGCAAGAAATTATGCGAGAGAGGGTCATGTCTTAAGTATTGATTTTTCTGGTTCTAAGGTATTTGCTAAGGTTCAAGGAACAGACCCAGAACCCTATAAAGTTTCTCTTTCTCTTGACCCTTTTACGGATGAAGATTGGAGTTTTATTCTTCAAAGTTTATCGGAGAAAGCGATTTTTTCTGCTCAATTATTATCTGGGAAAATGCCAGATGATATTGAAAAGGTTTTTACTGATAATGGTTTGAGTGTCTTTCCTTTTAAATTATCAGATGTTCATTCCCATTGTACTTGTCCGGATAAAGCTAATCCTTGTAAACATATTGGGGCTATTTATTATCAGTTAGCTGAAAGATTTAGTGAAGATCCTTTTATTATTTTCCAGTTAAGAGGAAGAAGCAAAAATCAAATTTTGGAAGGGTTGAGAAATTTACGCAAGGAAAAAATTGATCAAGAAGAAAATGTTTCAGATAATATTGAAGAAACAGTTAATTATACGGAAGAAGTAGAAGAAAAAAACACGCAAGAAAATCAGCAATTAGATGTTAAGCAATTCTGGCAATATCAAGAATCTCTTGACCCTTCTTTAGTTGTTATTGTTCCTCCCACAGACAATAAAACAGTCTTGGATGTTTTAGGAAGAATACCTTTAGCTTATGAAGAGGCAAAAATTGTTAAAGATTATTTACAGCAAGTCTATCAAACGGTTTCACAACAAGGGATGATGACAGCTTTAAAAAGAGATGAATAATTAACAGTGAACAGTGAACAGTTAAAAGTTAACAATTAATAATTGTGATTACGAGGTACTCCGAATCTTCATAACCTCATAATTATAATAAGTAGTCCTATATTCAATATTTTATGAGCAAAAAAACTTCTATTTTATATTTAATTTGTCCTGGGTTTCATCAGCAAAAACTGACCCATTCTTTTGTCGAAAATATTACTAATTATTGTCCTGATCTAGATAATTTATTGATCTTTCCCACGGATCAATATCCTCCCTATTCAGGCTTTCATCTTACACACTATTTACAAGAAAAATGCAAGCAAAAATCACAAAACTTAATGTTTATTGCCTTTAGTGCAGGAGTGGTCGCTGCGGTTACTGCTGCAATGCAATGGCAAGGACAAGGGGGTAAGATTAAGGGGTTAATTGCTTTTGATGGTTGGGGGGTTCCTTTACTGGGTGCTTTTCCTATTTATCGCATCAGTCACGACGAATTTACCCATTACAGTTCTGCTATCTTAGGTAGAGGAAATCTGAGTTTCTATGCTGATCCTGCGGTTGAACATTTGGACTTGTGGCGATCGCCTCATCAAGTTCAAGGTTGGACAAGCGAAACAATGACAGATAAAACTTTTTTGTCTCGTCTGTCTTTAATGGAGTTTTTGCGTAAAGTTTTGTAAGTTTTTGAATTTCAGAAAATAAACTTTCCCCAAGTTACCTTACTAATCACTTATAGTTACACAGTTTTTTACAAATGTCAAGTGCTACCCCGAAAAGTTTAGAGAAATTTATTGAGTTTTGCCAAAAACATATCACAGGAAAAGAGCGAAAAGAGGCGCAAATTTTCTTAGATAGATTCTTTCAAGCGTTTGGTCATGAGGGGGTATTAGAAGTAGGGGGAAGTTATGAGGAAGCGATTAAGAAAGGGAGTAAAAGAGGTGGTACTGGTTTTGCTGATTTAGTCTGGAAACCTCGGGTTTTAATTGAGATGAAAAAGCGGGGGGAATCTTTGGATAAACATTATTCTCAAGCCTTTGATTATTGGATGAGATTAGTGCCGAATCGGCCTCGTTATGTCATCTTATGTAACTTTGATGAGTTTTGGATTTTTGACTTTGATTCACAGATAGATGAACCCGTTGATATTGTGGCACTTTCGGAGTTAAAAAGTCGTGCCAGTGCGTTTAATTTTATGGAGTTGGGGAACCGGACTCCTGTGTTTAAAAATAATCAGGTGGAGGTGACAGAAAAAGCAGCAAGACGTATGGGAGAATTATTTAAAATGTTACAGAAACGGAGTAAAAAAGATAATTTTACTGAGTTACAAGCACAGCGTTTTATCCTGCAATGTGTGTTAGCAATGTTTGCACAAGATCGGGGTTTATTACCGAGAGATTTATTTTTGTGTTGTGTTAAAGATTGTTTAAATGGAGGGAGTTCTTACGATGTTTTGGGAGGGTTATTTAGGGAGATGAATCAACAGGGAAAAACTCCTGCTGGACAATATAAAGGGGTGGATTATTTTAATGGTGGTTTATTTTCTCATATACAACCCATAGAGTTAAAGAGACAAGAATTGGAATTGTTAGAAGCAGCATCTCTTCAAGATTGGAATAAGATTCGGCCTGCTATTTTTGGGAATCTTTTTGAGGGTACAGTCAATGAAGATGAACGTCATGCTTATGGTATTCATTACACTTCGGAAGCAGATATTATGAAGATTGTTCGACCGACTATTAGTCGTTATTGGGAGGAGAAAATAGACGCAGCTAAAAACATCGGTGAATTGAATCAATTACAGTTAGAGTTACAACAATATAAGATATTAGATCCGGCTTGTGGTTCGGGAAATTTTTTGTATATTGCTTATCAAGAGTTAAAGCGCATTGAACAGTTATTATTAAGGAAAATTTATCAGCGTCGTAAGTCTAAAAATGAACAGATGATGATGGGTTTTGTCACCCTTAAACAGTTTCATGGCATGGATATTAATCCTTTTGCTGTAGAGTTAGCGAGAGTGACATTAATGATCGCTAGAAAAGTTGCGATCGATAAGTTTAAGTTGACGGAAAATTATTTACCTTTGGATAGTTTGGATAACAATATTGTTTGTCAAGATGCTTTATTTAATGACTGGGTTAAAACAGATGCAATTATCGGTAATCCTCCTTTTTTGGGTGGCTATCGTATTCGTCAAGAATTAGGAGATAACTATACAGACAAAGTATTTAAGAAGTTCTCTGATGTACAAGCACAAATTGATTTTTCTAGTTATTGGTTTCGTTTAAGTCATGACAATATAGACGAAAAAGGAAGAGTCGGTTTAGTAGCAACTAACTCTATCAGTCAAGGAAAAAGTCGGGTTGCTGCACTCGATTATATTATTCAAAATGGAGGTCATATTCATGACGCTATTTCTAGTCAACCTTGGTCGGGAGAAGCTAATGTTTATGTTAGTATTGTTAATTGGTCAAAGACATTAACTAATCAATCATTTTTAGATGATAATCTTGTTTTAAAAATAAATTCTGCACTTAAAGTAACAACAGATATTTCTACTGCTAAAAGATTAAAAGGAAATATAAATTATTCTTTTGTTGGAGTACAACCTAATAGTAAAGGATTTTTAATTGATGAAGAAATTAGAAACAACTGGAATAAGTTAGATGCAAAGAATAAAGAGGTATTAAAACTATTTTCATCTGCTAAAGATTTAACTAATAAACCTCATGGAATACCGAGTCGATGGATTATTGATTTTGCTGATATAAGTATTGAAGAAGTGAGTGAATATAAACATCCCTTTCTCCATGTTCAAGAATATGTAAAACCAGAAAGAATGAATAACAGAGAAGCAGTTTTAAGAGAAAAATGGTGGCGTTTTAAACGAACTAATGAAGCGATGAGAAAAGCATTACAAACAGTTGACTTTTATTTTAATATTCCTAGACATTCTAAATGGTTTATCTTTGTAGTTGCTGATCAATCTTGGCTTCCTGCTGACTCAACAGTTGTTGTTGCATCTGATGATTTTTATATCTTAGGTATTTTGACATCAAAAATTCATAGACTATGGATACAAGGACAAAGTTCAACTCTTGGTCAAACTATCCGTTACACTCCTAAAACTTGTTTTGAAACCTTTCCTTTTCCCCAAAACCCTACTTATGAAACCGTTGATAATATTCGCAAAATAATGACACAACTCCATGATTATAGAACCCAACAAATGGAAAAGAAAAAATGGGGAATTACTAAACTATATAATGCTTTTTTTGATGAACCCAGTAGCAAACTTTATCAACTCCATCAACAACTAGATAATGTTGTCATGGAAGCGTATCAATTTAACACTGATGATGATATTTTAGAAAAACTATTAACTTTAAATTTAGCATTAGCAGAAAAAGAAAATAAAGGAGAATCAATTATTGGACCTTGGTGTCCTAATAAGTCCAAAATTTAGAATTTATTAGATGTAAAAATTTAAAATTTTAAAATATTGTAGGGAATTAATACTATTAAGCCCAGTATACTTAGGAGATTCCTCGGAGTGGTAATTAAATCAAAAAATAACAATATTTATCCTTTCCTCGGAATGACAATTTATATATCAATAAATAGATTCCTAAGAGGGATAATTAAAGCTAGAAATAATCAGATTCAACCGATAACTGGTAACTGGTAACTGGTAACTGGTAACTGATGACTGATAACTGATAATTGATAACTGCTATTAAAGCCAAGTAGAAATAGATCGCAACTCATTAGGAATAGATGTATTTGTCTCAAACTCCAATATAGTTTCTGAGTCCCCTAAATATCCTGATTGAGCGAAGGATAATAACATTCGACATAGTGCAACCCAAACCACTTGATCAAATTCCCAATCTTGTCCTTTTCTAGAGTAACAACTAATAGATTTTAACGCCCAAAAATAACTATTTCTTACAATTGATCCACCTTTTTTATAACTAGGTAAATCTTCTTGATTAATATACAAAATATCATCTTTTAAATAAACTTTCATAGAGCATTTTTGTCTCTTTAATTGTTATTCCGAGGTGAACAGTAATCTCTTTAATATCCTAACCATAATACATAATGGTATATCATAAGAAAAAGGGGCATTTACGCCCCTTCTATCAAACATTAAATTTTTTAGTTTCATTGGGAGTATAGCATGACCCCAGAAGAAAGACTGAGCCAAATAGAGACATTATTAGAGACGGCAGCGAGTTACATCGTTAGACATGAAGAGGCTGTAAGCCGCCAAGAAGAAAGATTGAATCAATTAAATGAGCAAAATATTCAAACAAGTCTAAGAATGGCTGAGTTAGCGGAAATGATTCGCCAATTAGGTCAATATCAGCAAGAAGTATTAAGACGGGTTGATGAAAGTCACGAACGTATCGATCGCATTTGGGAATACTTGTCAAGTCAAAATGGAAACGGTAGATCCAATAATTAGTTTAATCATAAGACAGGCATAAATGTCTGTCTTTTTTTGTCAAAAAAAGTTAAAATAATTTCAACCCTTGACCTTCCAAATAAATTTCATGCCAAGAAGGTTGACGATAATCTGGGTTTTGAGTTTGATCAACATATCCAACTAAATTAGGAAGTTGTTTAAAATGAATTTCTCGATTAAGATATTGATCAATTTGTTGAACAAAATTCTGGGGATAGTCTCTAATAATAGGGTGTTTAATTACCATAGATTCATATTTACCTTCGTCCGGGTCAGTAACAATATCTAAACTCAAAGCAGCTAAAGGTTGAATAAACATTCCTGTGGCAGCAATTTTAAATTTCCCATTTACCTCATTTTGTTTCAAAACAGCGACAAAGTGACCCCCTTCGGGAATATTGTAGGGAATGCTATCTTGATCAGCGATGGGTTCAACCTCGATGTTATAACCCAAACTTAACCCTTCTTCTAGGGTAATATCTTCGTAAGTTTGCTCAGGATGAGGTACATAAATAGTGAACTGATGCAAGTCTAACCAAGGATTATTAATAGGATCATCCGTTTCCGACTTCCAAGTATTATAACGTTCTTTCATCGCTTGACCCACATGACTATCTTGGTTACAAATATTAATCAGGGCTAGACTAAGAACAGATTGCTCAAACTTGTTGGTTGCCAGAATTTCTGAGGGTAGGAGTTCCATAAACAGTAATCCTTAATTGTTACATAACTCTATGATAATCAGGAATTTAGAGAGAGAATCTTAATTTTTTTTTAAAGACTATTGCGACAACAGTTCGTTTTGGGTGCGAACTTTCCTCATGGTTTGAGGTAACACCCCCACTAATAGAGCAAAGGTTTCATCCGGTAAAACATTAGCGGTTTCCAGGTCAAACCAATGTTCAAACTGATTTAAAATCACTTGGGCCCTCTGTTGCGCAATAGTATTATCGCTAATTTGTTTAGCCAGTTTAACCCATTGTCGCCGAATTAAATAACTTTTGATTCGTTCTTGACCGATTCTCGGTTCAATTAAGGATAATTTACCCACGGGAAGCACATCAATAACATCTTTATCAAAATTTGCCCCAATAGCTGCACCCGGGCCAGCAAACTCCGCATGATAGGGTTTATAGAGAATTAAGCCATTTTTACGACGAGGGTTAATAACCAATAAATTTTCGCTATGGAGATGTTGAAGAATTTCATCGATTTGTTTTTGTTCGTTGTCGGTAACTTGCTGCTGAAAAACGGTATTAGACATAGTTTTTTATAGTTTCTTTTTCAAGAATAATTTTTGAGAACGAACCCAAAACCAATTGGGCCAAAGAAGTTCAGTTTCACAGATTTTATAACCATTGCTCAAATACAATTTTTGGGCAGCATAATTATTCTCTAAAACATGAAGATTAAGACTATCGTATCCCCATTTTGAGGCCATTTGTTCACATTCTTTGAGTAACTGTTTAGCAATTCCTTTGCGTCGATGAGTCTCAAGAACTGCTAAATTACTAATATAGAGATAATCGCAATTAAATCCATTTTTAAGACTCAGTTCAACAGTTCCGATCACTTTTTCCTTAGTTCCTGAAGGGGTTTTGCTAATTTCTACTGCGACTAAACAACAATAATAGGGAACTGTTCCCCTAAGACGCAAGCGCAAATCTTCGGATACTCCTAATTTTAAAATAGGTTGTAGGAAAGATAACCATCCCCCAGATGGATGAAAGCTAAGGGTAAGAACCTCTGTTAAAGCTTTGATATCTTTTGATGTAGCACCCCGAATGTTAATAGAAAGGTTACAGGGCGGATTTTTCTCTAATTCTGACCCCTCACCCATCAATGACGACAAACCACAAAAGTCCACAATTTTTCCCCACTCAATTTTTAAATAATCTGAATTTCTTTGTATCATCTATTATGACCTTTTTGACACTCTCGCTGTTAACCTGTCGGTGTAAAGCTGGTTCTCTGGCAACACTTAAGATAGCATTTCTTTTGTTAATTAGCTAATCTCTTCCTGAGACCAGGTAATGAGTACAGTCTGACGACAAGGCAAAAACCCTGATTTGCTATACTCATCTCAAAACCATTGAGTATTTATATAATAATAAGTGTAGAACATTAAAAGTTACTATGTTGAATATTTTTAATTCTTTATTAGGTCGCGACCCAGAAAAAATTAAAGCGGATGTGGAAATATACACTTGGCAAACTTGTCCGTTTTGTATCCGTGCTAAATTACTTTTATGGTGGAAAGGCGTTAATTTCACTGAGTATAAAATCGATGGGGATGAGGCCGCTAGGGACAAAATGGCACAACGTTCTTCTGGAAAGCGGTCAGTTCCTCAAATTTTCATCAATAATCAACATATTGGAGGATGTGATGATTTATATGCACTCGATGGAGAAAATAAATTAGATCCTCTTTTAGTAATGGATAATGGATAATTAGACCAGAAGGTTTTAAGCTAATTAATTATCCATTATAGTGTTTCTTAGAATTATCAGGTATGTACCTCAATAGTATGATAAATTCTATATCTGTTGATAATCTCCTGATTTTCCTCCTGTTTTACTAACTAAACAGATATTTTCAATTGTCATGGATTTTTCTAAGGCTTTGGCCATATCATAAAGGGTTAAAGCAGCAATAGAAACGGCGGTTAATGCTTCCATTTCTACTCCTGTTTCTGCTTTAGTAATAACCTTTGCTTCTATTATATAGCCTGGTAAAGTTTTATCTCCTCTTATGTTTACTTCTATTTTATGTAGGGGTAAAGGATGACATAAGGGGATCAAGTTCGCTGTTTGTTTGGCGGCCATAATACCGGCTAATTTTGCAGTTCCTAAAACGTCACCTTTGGGGGTATTTCCTGTTTCTATTGCCTCAAAAGTTGCTAACTTCATTCTTATTTGTCCTTGTGCAATCGCTTGACGACGGGTCACATTTTTAGAAGAAACATCGACCATTTGTGCCTCTCCTTTTTCGTTCAGATGAGATAAGTTAAATGATTTTTGTTCAGACATTATTTTTAAATTTTTTCTGGTTAATTTTTGAAATCTTTTCCCATTCTCTCTCTGATAAAGGTTCTGTTATCAATTCTATCTTAAAATGTTCTGTTGCTGCTGCGGTTAAAACTTCTATAATATCTTCTTGAGAATAATTTTTAGATAATCTTTCTTTTAAGGTTAAATTCCAAGGAGCGACTTGATTAAAAACTGTTTCAAATAACTTTTTATCTGTTGACAAAACCATAGAACCATGCTGCAAAATTGAGCGTTTTCCCCTTCGTTGCGCGCTACCAATTAATTTACTACCATCTGCTGTAATTAAGTCTGCTACGGTTGCTGTATTAAAACAACTAGAATTATTAATATATCCCCGTTTTCCTGTACCGTATTCTAAAACGATATCTAATGTTTTCCAACCTTGAATTAAAAAGGTACAAATATCTTCATAAATAGCCAAGGTTTTACGATGATCTAAGGGCATAACTATCATATAAGTTAAATCTCCTTGATGTAAAACCGCCCTCCCTCCTGTGGGACGAGTTACTAAGTCTAAAGGTTCCTTTTCCCAGATTAAATTATGCCAATGGGACGGATATTTTTTTTGTAAATAACCCAAAGAAATAGTTGGTTTTGACCAATTATAAAAGCGTAAAATAGGTGGAGTTAGTCCCTGTTCATGTTGTTCAAATAACCAGCGATCAATAGACATTTGTAATTTTCCCGATGCTTCGATGGGAGGAATCAAACGCCATTTTTTTTCTATCTTCATCAATCTAAAAATAAATAATCTGCCCTACAAAAACTATTAAAACTGTAATCGTGAGAGCAAAAATATCTTGATTTTTATAAGTTAATTTTTCTGAATTTACAGGAAAGCCTTGATAACCTCTTGATAACATAGCATTGTAAATCAATTCTCCCCTTTCATAACTACGAATAAATAAAGACCCAATAGCATTTCCCATGACATGACGGATCATCTTACCATTACTCATTAAATTGCGAGAAATAGCTGCTCTTTTCATGGTGGTAAATTCTCGATTTATGACACCTATATAACGATACATAGAAGCCATAATTGATACTAATAAAGGAGGCATTTTTAAGGCTAATAATGCTTTAAATAATTCGGGAATTTCTGTTGTAATTATTAACGTATTTAACATCAATAATGATAAAATTACTTTCGTGGTAACACTACCTAACACCATGACTCCAGTAGTGGTAACTTGGAGAATACCCCAAGACCAAATAATCTCACCTTCAGGACGAAATAAAGTCCCCAATAATACCACACCAACAAAAGCAAATTCCACCATCACTCTCGACAATAAACTAGTCCAAGAAACCCGACTAATTAAGATAATAAATAATACTCCAACCCCATAAATTAGCCAACTTTTCCATTGTCCATTGGGAGTTAAAGCAATGGCAAAAACACCAATAAAAGTACATAGAACTCTTGATTGAACATTCAAAGAATGCCAAATTGTGGGCGGTTGTTTTTTCTGCTGACTGAGAAAAGAATGAATGTGTAGTAACATATTGAATTTAGAATTGAGAATGTAGAATTTAGAAATATTTTGCCTCTAAATTCTACATTTACGTCTTATCGAAAATAGTTGGGTTTAAAACCCCGCCTTTTAAGGCGCATAGTTTTTAAAACGGAGCATAAATCTCTGTTTTAAAAACAACTTCTGTTCGCTAGAGCCGGAACGTAGTGAGGAACTTCTGACTTCTGACTTCTGACTTCTGACTTCGTTAATCTTCTCCATGCACTGAGGGGCGAGCTAATAATTTACCCGTTCCCCAGGCAATACCAAAAGTGACAACAGTACCGGCTAAACCAGCTAGAGGAGTTGCTAAAATGTCGGGAACTCCTCGCAAAGCATATTCTTCAAAAACCGCGTAGAAGGGCAATTTTTGTGCCGGCGCATCTTCTATGGCCTTATCTTCAAATTTTAAGTCTTGGGAGACTCTATCTAACCCGTCGGGGTTGGAACTGGCAAAGGGAGAAACGAAAACAGCGACAATGAGAGCAATCCCCATTGCAGTTAGCATAAAAGAACGATTACGCTGTTTATTAGATAGTTTATTCGTCATTTTTCTGATTCTTCTCTTGTTACTGGTGAACTTGCTGTGTCACATCTAACTTAATAGATGAAGGACGATCGTAGATGAGCTCGGGACGCGATCGCCAGACATACCCTACAGCGATCAGAGTAATAATGGCCTCTCCTACACCGATAACCACGTGCCAAGTTACCATGGCAATCATCGACACAATTAAGGGAACAGTGCCTGATAAAGCCAATTGTAAGGCTGTTGCGATCGCAGCGATCACCACACTACACCAAGCAGCAACCACAGTAGCGATGGTCATACTTCTCCAGGAATTACGTCCTAAAGCGAAACGAATCGCTCTATAGAGATAATACCCGCAAAAAGTTCCTATTAGACCCATATTCAAGATATTTGCGCCTAAAACAGTTAAACCACCATCTTGGAACAAAACTGCTTGGACAATAAAGACCACTGTTACCACTAAGGTTCCGGCCCAGGGTCCCAAAATAATAGCGGCCAGGGTTCCCCCCACTAAATGGCCCGATGTTCCCCCAGGAATAGGGAAGTTGATCATTTGTGCAGCAAAAATAAAAGCTGCACAAACTCCCATCAACGGTACTGTTTTTTCTTGGTAGTCTCTCTGTACTTTTTTCAAGGAAACAGCAATTAAAACAATGGTAATAACCCAACAAAATAAGCTAACAGAGGGACTCAAAAAGCCATCAGGAATATGTAGTGCAAAATAGGGTGTGAAGAGAGAATTTTGGATAATTTGTAGCATAAAAACTCAACAAAAGCCTCTTTGTATTAATTTAGATTCACCCTCCTTTGTAAACGTTTTTTCTAGCTTTCATAATTATTTTCACAACATCTTTAGATTTTCCATAAAACTATTAGGGTTAAAAAGAAATTAAACAATCGGGTTTTAAAGAGACAATTTTATTAATTTTTAAGAATTGCTCTTGATTTATTCTTGAAGTTATGAACCAACTTATGAAATAAATCTAAATAAAAAGTCCTATTTGCTAAAAGTTAGGCACAATTACAATAGATGTCAGTGATCGCCAAATATAGATTTAATTATAGTTAGGGAATCAAAATAGTATGAAAAGTTATTTTTTAAATTTTTATAAAACTAAAATCTATCAAAGACTGATTTTAGGAATATTAAGCTTATTATTAGTCTTATTTCAAAGCAATTTTTTATCTAGTTACAGTTCAGAAGATGTAGATAATAACCAGGGTTTTCCTGTTGTCTTTAACTACATCACTCTTTTCAATATTTATCAAGCAAATGGGTCTTTATCGGCACAAGAAAGAGCGACTATTATCACCCGAAGATTAAAAACCATTGCTAATGATAGTAATATAGAAATTACTGATGATAAATTTGATATTGATGATCGAGGGAATGTCATTGTTATTTTGTTTAAAAATAAAACTTTAATCACTATAACCGCAGACGATGCTATAGCAGAAACAACTTCCCGTCAAGACTTAGCAGAACAATATTTTAATACTATCAAAAAAGCCTTGAAATCTTATCGACGCGAACGCCGTCCTTTTTATTGGGTAATTGGCGTTATTTTTACGGTGATTAGTTTATTAATTTTATTGTTGATTTTAAAAATATTTGATTTTATTTTTCCTTATATGAATTCCCATCTAGAAAGATGGCAAGGAACTTTAATTACCTCTATTAGAATCAAAAATGTAGAATTATTATCAGCCGAAAAATTAACCCAAATATTTAAAACCCTAATTAACACAGTTCGCATAATTATTACTTTTTTCATTCTTTATATTTTTGTTCCCATTATTTTAGGTTTTTTCCCACAAACAAGAAAAATTGCTAACATTCTTTTTGATTATTTAATCAAGGCTATTACAACAGTATTTAGTGGTTTAGTTGGTTATTTGCCTAATATTTTTGTAGTAGGAGTGATTATATATTTAACCTATTATATTTTACGATTTTTAAAATTTATTTTTAATGAAATAGAAACAGGAAATCTACATTTTTCGGGTTTTTATTCTGAATGGGCAAAACCAACTTATCAATTACTCAGTTGGTTAACTATCATGTTAGCTGCTGTCTTTACTTTTCCTTATTTACCAGGGTTTGATTCTCCTGCTTTTAAAGGAGTTTCTGCTTTTGCTGCTCTTTTATTTACATTAGGCTCAACGGGAGTTGTTTCTAACACAGTATCAGGTTTAGTGTTGATTTATACCCGTGCTTTTAAGATTTCTGATCGGGTGAAAATTGGGGATGCTGTTGGCGATGTCCTCGAAAAAAATCTTTTGGTGACTCGAATTAGAACAACTAAAAATGTTGTCATTACTATTCCTAACTCTGTGATTATTAATAGTAATGTTGTTAATTATAGTTCCTTAAAAAGAGACTTACAACGGCCTTTGATTTTACATACAACTATCACCCTTGGTTATGATATACCTTGGCGAAAAGTTCATGAAGTATTAATTGCTGCTGCTCATTCTACTAATTATGTCTTAAAAACCCCTTTACCCTTTGTTTTACAAACAGGTTTAAACGATTTTTATGTTAGTTATGAAATTAATGCTTATACCAACGAATCAACAAAAATGGCTGAAATTTATTCCCACTTACATCAAAATATCCAAGACAAATGTAACGAAGCTGATATTGAAATATTATCCCCCCATTATAGTGCCATTCGTGACGGTAATCATAATACAATGCCAGAAGATTATTTACCTGAAAATTATACCGCCCCAGGATTTCGTTTAGACCCCGTTACTAACTTATTAAACCAGAATAATCACAATCATAATTCGGTTAATGGTTCTGTAGAAAGTCAGTAAAACTAATAAATATCCGAATCAGCGATCGCAGAATTTAATTGTGATCACCACATACAATTTTAAGAATTTTTAATAATTATCTTATCATAGAGGAATTATAATGTTCCTTGTTTGATGTCTTTTCCTGAATGAATAGGAACAACAACTCTTTGTCCTTCGCTATTTTTATAAATTGCATGACTTCCTTTTTGACGATCTAAATAAAACCCTAATTTTTCGATGACTTTGATAAAATCTTTCGCTTTAACACTAGGAAAATTGCTCATGCTAAAATACTTAACGGTTTAACAATTAAATTATCTTGGGGAATGGGTTGATTATCTTCCCTTAAACTTTCCAGATACAATTCAATAGCTTCTGTTATATTTTCAATAGCTTCTTCAAAGGTATCTCCTTGGGAATGACATCCTTTCAAGACTGGACAAAAAGCGTGATAACCTCCCTCTGCTTCTTGTTCCAAAAGAACAGTATAATTATAAATCTGCTTACTTGTGTTATCCATTTGTCTTACTTAGTTTAAACTAATCTTATGATAAACGTTTTTTTAACTTAAACATGACTATATAAAAAAAATAAAAAGGTGCGTTTTTCACGCACCTTAAAGTCATGCAAATAACACTTAATTAATGATGAGGTTGGATCATCATGGGTAAATCGGTGGGAACTGAATTAGTCAACTTAATAAATTAGTTTAGCATCTTGATGTAAAAAAAATTTATGATTAAGGTAGTAAATGATAAAAAAAATTTAATTAAATCCATAAGCATAGATTATATTGAATCAAAACCCATTAAACAATAGATTAAAATCAATGCGAAGATCAACAACGATATGCTATTGCAAAGCGACCAATTCCTGCTAAATCCGGTAAAATCTGAATAGATTGATAATGACCAGATGCTTCTAATAATCGTTTAACTTGTTCTCCTTGTCCAGCCATCATTTCCACTAAAAAAATGCCCCCTGAAACCAGATAATCAGGAGAAGTATCGATAAGATGATTAATTGCCTCTAAACCCTCATTTCCCCCATCTAACGCGAGTATGGGTTCATGTTCTTTCACTTCTGGTTGTAGTTGAGACAGTAAAGCAGTGGGGATATAGGGAGGGTTAGACACAATTGCGCTGACTTGTCCTTTTAACTGTTGCAAAGGACTCCACCACGATCCTTGATAAAAGTTAATTCTAGACGAAAATCCCTCTTTAACAGCATTTTCTTGGGCAATGGTTAAAGCTTTGCTGCTAGTATCTACAGCATGAATAGTTGCTTCAGGAAAACTATCCCCTAGTCCAAGGGCGATCGCACCACTTCCCGTACCCAGATCCACCCAATGGCCAAAGATTAGATCCGGGTTAGGACTCTGTTTCGCTGCGTTAACAGCAAAATCAATCATTAATTCCGTTTCAGGACGAGGAATTAAGACATCGGGAGATACTTTTAAAGAAAACCGTCGCCAAGGAGTAATCCCCACTAAATATTGCAAAGGGACTCTCTGTTTAACCCGACGTTGCCATAGTTGGGTTAATTCTGATAAAGAGTATTCTAGAGGAATTTGCCATCGCTCTTTGAATAACCCCAAGCGCAACGATAAACTATCTAAAGAAGTCACTGCTTGAAGCAACCAGTCTACTTCTGAGGGCGATATCTCAGCAGCGATCGCTTCTTGTTTAGCCCAATGATACCATTTAGCTAATTCTAGGCCGGAGACAGAAAACACAGAGGCCATCTTTAATTTATTGAGGTTGATTTTGAGAATTAGAACGAATAATTTGTATCATTTCTTCAGAAGGCCACAACAGCAAACTTCTGAGGAAATTGTTATCATTGTTTTCCAAATTAGCAATTAAATTACTCAAAGAAATAACATTAATGGTTATACTATCACCAAGCTCCGGTTGAGCTTCAACAACCCTCTTGATCCATTGATCAATAGTCGCTTTTTCAAAGAAAATAGGAACAACGTCTTGATCATTTTGTTTGATAGTTAGATAAGATTGATTAGATTCAATCTTTGCCAGATATAAAGGCACATCTCCTGGATATTCTTGACCTCTTTCCCTGGCTAAGTTGCGCGCAACCTCTGCTTCTCTGGTATTAGGAATATAATCGAGAAAGAGACGGGTTGAGTTGCCCGAATTTTCCCTTGCAACCTCATAAATACGGCTGAGGGGAAGCACTTGAATGCTATAGGAACTAGCAGTTTCAGGATCTATTCGTCGTAACTCTGTGGCCAAAGCTTCAGCTTCTCTGCGACTCATAAACACAGGAGTAATGACGCTACCATTATCTAATTGACGACCAATAGGAGAGCCTTGTTGATTGATTAAACTATAAACAGGAACTCCCGACAAAAAATCTACAATTACTGATTTTGGGAGGGCAACCACTGGGATTGGCTGCGTTAAACTAAGATTAGTAATGGGATTGATCAGTATTCCTAATGTTAAACCCCAACGAATTATACTTTTCATCGTGTTTTTGTTGATCACTATAACAAATCTAAAAACAGATAAAACCCCCAAACCTAAATATCTGGGGATTTTTAATGGTGTTCAATGAGAATTTTATTGACCTTGATTTTGCTGAGATTGGATAGCGTCTTGAATAAATTTTATGGTTTCCTCGGAAGGAACTAACTGTATCTGTTTGAGCATGGCATCATCTTCACTTTGTAATAAACCGATGACAAATTCCAAGGGAACCACTTCAATTTTCATGGTTGCGGCAATATCGGGTTGATCTTTCTTCATTTGTTCGGCGATGGCTTGAATGGGGGCTTTTTCAAAGAAGAAAGGGATCACTTCTTGATCGTTTTGTTGAATAGTTAACATACTATTTTCAGGACCACCCCGAAGGATAAATAAGGGAACTCCTCCCTGATATTCTTGTCCATTATCACTGAGAACTTTTTTTGCCGACTCCACCGCGCTTCTCATAGGAATATAAGCAAATGTGAAAGGCTCTTGTTCTTTGTTACTGGTCAAAGCAACACGATAAACTTCCCCTAAAGAAAGTGCTTGTACCTTAAATTGATTTGCTAGTTCCGGTTGAACTTCTTTGAATTGAGTCAAAAATTGGTTGGCATCTTGCTGGCTAATAAAAACCTGTATTATCTTCCGATCATCTTCTAATGTCCGAATTAAAGGTGATCCTTCGTCTGTAGTGATAGTAAAAACTGGAACTCCTTGTAAAACTTTGACCACTTCAGTTTCAGGGAGAGCTATAACTTTAGGCATTTGAGCAAACCACGTACCAATTAAGGTACTTCCTAATAAACTAAGGGTGGCACTCCAACGTATGAATGATTTGATCATAACTAACCTCATATTCTATAGGGATATGTATACTTGTTCTGATTTTAGTGTAAGATTTTCCTTTTTCAACGATCATCTAAAAAGGAGGGCGCAAGCTCTCCTTTTCGTCTTGTTACCTTAATCTATGATGGCGGTAAGATCCAATCAGTTCCTTGAACAACATTTTAACCAATTTATCACCAACTCGGACTTTTCCCCATTGTTTCAGGGAATTATTGCCAGGGTTATCAGGGTCAATTTTTCCATCTTTGGTTAACTTAGCTTGAATATCCTTAAGATAGCTATCATACAAGTATTTTATCGCTGGTTTCGGGTTTTTCAGTTGATTCATCCTCATACTGATATCTTGCACCAATATAGGAAAACTCAACAACAAAAGAAACTTTCATCAATTCTCAAGCAGTTACAGTCAAAATAAATCCTGTTCCCTGTTACCCCTCTAAATTAGCTACTTTTATCGAAGCTGCAAGATGTGAGTTAAACCTAATTTCGTGTAAATTTCCTAACACCGAACTCAGTTTGATTTAGGCTTTAAAAAAAATCTTTCTCACCATGGTAATTTTGAGGGCAGTTTTGGGAATGATAAGCACGTAAGCAGCCTATAATTACTGCCTTATGTCATCTTTGTCTACCTCAAACTTAACCTCTTCCAAACGCAACCGGGCAGTTGCCCTGCGTAATTACTTTTCACCCTTTGGCAACAAACTGATCGAAGTCGGATACGTCGGGCCAGATCAGATGAAACAGGCCCTGGTGGAAACCCGTAAAACTGGTCGTCCTTTAACCGATGTGTTACAGGTGATGACAGGGGAACCCTTATCCCCCGATTTATTACGACAACATAAAAAACACCATTTATTTGAACTAAAAATTCTCTATGGTGTTGACTCCATCGATCCCGAAGTATCTCCTGTCGCGGATCGCCAGATGGCTGAATTAATTAATTCCTTAATTTCTTTTGATATTTGTCGTCGCCATAAAATTTTACCCTTATCCAGACACGACGGTGACCCACCTTCTATATTGGTGGCCATGGTTGATCCTGATAACCTTGCGGCACAAGATGACTTAAACCGCATTTTGAGGGCGAGAAATTTAGACCTACGCCGTATGGTTATCACCCAAGAAGATTATGACGGCTTATTGCAACAGTATCATGAAATTCAACAGGAGATCGATGTAGAAAACGAACGCATCTCTAAAGAAGAAGCCCTCAATAAAATGGCCGATCTCACGGACATTGTGGGTGATCTCGATGCAAACATGAGTGAAGAAGAAGATGAGAGCCACGATGCTCTTGATTCTAACGATGCGGGTCAGGCCCCGGTTATTAATTTAGTCAATAAAATTCTTGCCAAAGCCCTCCAAGAAGGCACTTCCGATATTCATGTGGAACCCCAAGAAGAAACCCTTGGCGTTCGTTTCCGTAAAGATGGGGTACTCCAACAAGCGTTTGATCCCCTTCCCCGGAAAGTTACCCCGGCGGTGGTAGCGCGCTTTAAAATTATGGCGGATCTCGATATTGCTGAACGTCGTCTTCCTCAAGATGGTAAGATTCGACGCATTTATCAAGGTCGAAAAGTAGATTTTCGCGTTAATACCTTACCCAGTCGTTACGGGGAAAAAGTTTGTTTACGGATTTTAGATAACTCTGCAACTCAGTTAGGTTTAGATAAACTAATTACTAACCAAGAAACCCTGGAAATCGTCCGAGACTTGGCCAGTCGTC
Organism: Crocosphaera sp.; assembly: GCF_030064895.1. Classification (GTDB taxonomy): domain Bacteria; phylum Cyanobacteriota; class Cyanobacteriia; order Cyanobacteriales; family Microcystaceae; genus Crocosphaera. Next base: position 95,173 of record NZ_JASJEB010000006.1, read on the forward strand.
CCTTTGGCCTGTTTTTGGTAACGGGGCCAACCGGTTCAGGTAAATCGACCAGTTTATATTCAGTTTTAGCAGAAAGAAATAACCCCGGGGTGAATATTAGCACCGCCGAAGATCCTATCGAATACTCTTTACCCGGTATTACTCAGGTTCAGGTGATTCGAGAAAAAGGGATGAACTTTGCCTCTATTTTACGGGCATTTATGCGACAAGATCCCGACGTTATTCTGGTGGGGGAAACTCGGGACGTAGAAACGGCGAAAACGGCCATCGAAGCAGCCTTAACCGGTCACTTAGTTTTAACTACCCTACACACCAACGATGCCCCTGGGGCAGTTGCTCGTCTCGATGAAATGGGGGTTGAACCCTTTATGATTTCTGGGGCGTTATTAGGGGTACTAGCGCAACGGTTAATGCGTCGGGTCTGTAGTGAATGTCGAATCCCTTACAAACCAACCAAAGAAGAATTAGCCCGTTTTGGTCTGTCTGCTTCTAATGATGAAGAAATGACCATCTATAAGGCTAATAAATTGACCCCAGAGGAAATAGCCGAAGCTAAACAAAATGGCTCTCTATGCCAAAAATGTGGGGGTAGTGGCTACAAGGGACGGGTTGGGGTTTATGAGGTGATGCGTAATACAGAACGGATTCAAAGCCTGATTAATGAAGGCGCAACCACCGATCGCATTAAGGAAGCGGCTGTGGAAGAAGGAATGGTAACTATCTTGGCTTACAGCTTACAACTGGTTCAAGAAGGTTATACAACCCTTGAAGAAGTGGAACGGGTAACCTTTACTGATACAGGGCTCGAAGCTGAATTAAAAGCGAAGCGCAAGAGTTCCTTGGAATGTAAAAACTGTTCTGCGGTACTCGAACCGGAGTGGATGGACTGCCCTTATTGTATGACTCCCAGATTTACTTAATCCACCTGAGTTCGGAGTTTAATTTTTACTCAATTTTATTTATCTAAGGAGAAGAATCTAATGGAAATGATGATTGAAGATTTGATGGAACAACTTGTGGAAATGGGGGGTTCTGATATGCACATTCAAGCCGGTGCGCCCATTTATTTTCGTGCTAGTGGTAAATTAGCCCCCATTGACGATGAACCCCTTTCTCCCCAAGAAAGTCAAAAATTAATTTTCAGTATGCTCAATAATAGTCAAAGAAAAGAGTTAGAACAAAACTGGGAATTAGACTGTTCTTATGGGGTGAAAGGGCTGGCACGGTTTCGGGTCAATGTTTATAAAGAACGGGGTTGTTACGCCGCTTGTTTAAGGGCTTTATCCTCGAAAATTCCTAATTTTGAACAGTTAGGACTGCCTAATATTGTCCGAGAAATGGCTGAACGTCCTCGGGGTATGGTGTTAGTAACTGGTCAAACGGGATCGGGTAAAACGACTACTTTAGCAGCTATTTTAGACTTGATTAATCGTACTAGACAAGAACATATTTTAACCGTTGAAGATCCCATTGAATATGTTTTTCCTAATGTTAAAAGTCTCTTTCATCAACGACAAAAAGGGGAAGATACTAAATCCTTTGCTAATGCCTTAAAAGCTTCTTTACGGGAAGATCCTGACATCATTCTGGTGGGGGAAATGCGGGACTTAGAAACCATCGGTTTAGCCATCACCGCAGCAGAAACAGGACACTTAGTTTTTGGGACTTTACACACTAATTCAGCTGCCGGTACTGTTGACCGTATTGTTGATGTATTTCCAGCGAATCAACAGGCACAAATTAGGGCAATGTTATCTAACTCTTTGATCGCTGTCTTTAGTCAATGTTTAGTTAAGAAACATAAACCCAAACCAGGAGAATTTGGTCGGGCAATGGCTCAAGAAATTATGATTGTTACCCCTGCGATCGCTAACCTGATGCGAGAAGGAAAAGCGGGTCAAATTTATTCCTCTATTCAAACAGGAATGAAACTAGGAATGCAGACTATGGAACAAGCTTTAGCAAACTTAGTTATTAGTGGGACAGTTTCCTTTGAGGAAGCTGTTTCTAAAAGTGGTAAACCCGATGAGTTACAACGCTTAATTGGTGGGGCAAATATGAGAGCAAAAAGTAAGTCTCGTCGTTAGTTAGCAATAAATCCTCGTTAACGGCAGGGTTTAAATTACTGTTTATTTTATATGAAAGAAAATGCCTACTTATATCGCTCAAGTCAAAAACTTAAAAGGAAAAGTTTCTAAGCAAAAAGTTGAAGCAACCTCACCTGAACAAGCAAGGGCAATGCTTAGACAGCAATATCCTGCTATTGGAAAAATCAGCGAAGCAGGAATACAATTTGATTTATCAGGTATCGAGGGAGCTTTAAGTAATGTCACTGTTAAGGATAAAGCTGTATTTTCCCGTCAATTTTCTGTAATGATTAATGCGGGGGTTGCTATTGTTCGTTGTTTGGGTGTTTTATCCGATCAAGCGACAAATCCTAAAATGAAAAAGGCTTTATCAGCTATTAGTGCTGAGGTACAACAAGGGATTAGTTTATCCGACGCTTTAGGTAAACATCCAGACTGTTTTGATCAACTGTATGTCAGTATGGTAGAAGCTGGGGAAATGGGGGGAGTACTGGATGAAGTGTTAAATCGTCTGGCTAAACTTCTCGAAGATATGGCCCGACTGCAAAACCAAATTAAGTCCGCCATGGCCTATCCGGTTACGGTTGGTCTTTTAGCCGTGATAGTTTTCTTTGCTATGACCATATTTTTGATCCCAGTTTTTGCAGGAATTTTTGAAGATTTAGGGGCAGACTTACCAGCTTTAACCCAATTTATGCTTTATTTAAGTGGTATTATGAGAAGCTGGAAAATTTTAATTCCTATTGTGGGTTCTATCGTCTTGGTTGTTGGTATTAAACAATACTATAAAACTCCTGTTGGTCGTTTACAAATTGATAAGTTTCTCCTAAAAATGCCCCTATTTGGTGACTTAAATGAAAAGTCTGCTGTAGCGCGTTTTTGCAGAGTTTTTGGGACGTTAACTCGTTCTGGGGTTCCTATTTTAACCTCTTTAGAAATTGTTTGTAACACTGTAGGAAATAAGGTGATTGCTAATGCAGTGGCCGGGGCCCAAGCGGAAATTCAACAGGGTGGTATGATGAGTTTAGCTCTACAAAATGCCAATGTTTTTCCGCAGTTAGCGATTCAAATGATTTGTATTGGCGAAGAAACAGGGGAACTGGATGCCATGATGATGAAAGTGGCTGATTTTTATGAAGATGAAGTGGAACAAGCGGTGAAAGCTCTAACCAGTGTCATTGAACCGTTAATGATGGTCGGTATTGCTGGTATGGTAGGGGTTATTCTCTTATCTATGTATCTACCTATGTTCAAAATTTTCGACCAACTAGTGTAAAAAGTTTGTCAATTTTGCCAACTTATAGAGGCGTTTTTTCTAGCGTCTCTATAATCTTTTTAGGGTCTATTTTATTATTCATTTTCTTATGTCTATTAAACCATCTCACTACGAACAACTTTTATGCGAATATAGCGATCGCTTGGGTGCTATTTCTCTCTTAAAACAGAATCGTTCTTATTTAGAAATGCTCCCTAGTTTACGTCGTCCCGAAGAAAGTTTGATGACTATTCCTCTCCCAGTAGTGAAAGTTCGTCAACCACAACCTTTGAGCGAAAGTCGTTTGAGTTCTCCTAATATTCAAGAAGCGATCGAGTTACCTTGTGATTTAGCTATTCTCATCTGTGACCCAGAATGGAAAATTAAGTTAGGGTCAGAAATTATTGTTTTTATTCATCGTCCTCATGAAGATTTTTCACATTTATTGGGACGTTGGCGACAAACTCAAATTCATTTGGATAAAGATTATGAATGGTTAATGCCTATGAAAGAAGAACATATGTTAAGCGAAGGAGGTGAGAAAGTTTATCCTTTGTTTGTTATCTTTGAACATAGCTTAGAGAGAATTAAAAAAGGATTAAAAGGAGCTTATTTACCCTATATTATTCAAAAGTCTATTCCAGAAGCAAGTGAAGAAAATTTAGAATATTTAGGAACAATGTAAGGTGAGTAATTTTACAATCATTAACCGCATATATTACACCATACAAATTTATCTAAGTTTCATTTTTACCAATTAAGTCAATAACAGCATTGATTAAAGTATCATCATGAAAACTACTTTTTGTTAGATAATAATCTGCCCCTACTTCTAACCCTTGTAAGCGATCTTCTTCTCGATCTTTATAGGAAACAATAATCACAGGAGTCGATTTCAACTGTGGGTTACTTTTAATCTTATGAACCAACTTAATTCCGTTCATACGAGGCATATCAACATCACTAATAACTAAATCATAATTACCAACACGAACTGCATTCCAGCCTTCCATTCCATCAACAGCAACATCAACTTTATAGCCTTTATTTTCTAACAATTTTCTTTCCATTTCTCGAACCGTAATCGAATCATCGACCACTAAAATATTTTTACTAGATTGATGCCAATTCCTTTCCTCTTTCGTTTTAACATGATTAATAGAAATGTTAGCCAAAATCTTATCAAGAGAACGGACTAAATCCAAAACATCGATAATTAAAATGGGTGAACCATCCTCTAGTAAAGCAGCCCCAGTAATATCTTGAACCTTACCCAAGCGAGGATCTAAAGGACGAACCACTAAACTTTTTTCCTCCAAAAAGCGATCAATAACTAAGCCATAACGATTCATTTGATCACTAACAACAATTACAGATAAAGGTTCTGTAGGAGTCGAATTGGAAGTTAATTCTAACACTTGTTCGGCCCTAACTAAACCGATATTTTGATTATTTAAGGTAAAATACTGTCTATTCTCAACAGAATAAATATCTTCAAAATTCAAAGTTAGAATTTTTTCAATACGAGATAGAGGAAAAGCATAAGGTTCTCCACCAATTTCCACTAATAAAGTACGAATAACCGACAAAGTTAAAGGCAGTTGAAAATGGAAATTCATGCCCTTTCCTGGTTTAGAAATAGCCTGAAGATTACCACCCACTTCTTGAACCATTGTTTTAGCAATATTTAATCCCACACCCCGACCCGAAATTTCCGTCACTTGATTCGCTGTAGAAAAATTAGGTAAGAAAATAAATTCCATTAACTCCGTTTCGTTTAATTCCCGACACATTTCCTCTGTAACTAAACCTTTTTTGATAATAGATGCTCGTAATTTATCCAAATCAATACCTTTACCATCATCAGAAATAGTAATAGATAACATTCCGAAACGATGGTTTGCTTCTAAAGAAATAGTCCCTTCTGGTGGTTTTCCTTGAGCTACTCTCTCATCAGGGAACTCAATTCCATGATCGATCGCATTCCGCAAAATTTGTGTTAAAGGGGCTTCTAATTTCCTTAAAATATCCCGATCAACCATCGTTAATTTACCAATAATTTCTAATTTCACCTGCTTCTTTAACTGTCTAGCTAAATCTCTAACCATACGAGGAAAACTACTGACCCCTTCTTCAAAAGGACGCATATGAGTAGCAATAACTTCCCGATATAAACGATCCGATAAATTAAAAGAACGATAACTAAACTGTTCTAAAGCATTTAAGCGATCGTTAAGAATTGCCCGACATTCCCTTTCTTTATGAACCAAATCACTCAAATAGTTTTCTGTTTCTTTAGATAGAGGCGTTTGCACTAAATTGACTTGTAATTGTTCTAATAATTGTGATAATTCTAATTGACTTTTTTTTAAGTTTAAAAAAGACTCAGATAAGGGAGTCAAAGCCGTCGCTTCAACCAAAGATTCCCCAGCTAAACCCATGAGACGGTTTAAGTTATCTGTGCTGACCCTGACAAAGCGATCTTTAGAATTTGCCGTCCCCGAAGCCGACATTAAAGAGGTGGTGGGTATCATCTCTTCAGAATCTATTGGGGAACTATCTGAGGTTAAACTATTTAAGTCTGTAACCCCCTCTTCTTCCTCATCAACCCAACTAATAACCTCCTCTGTATCTGAGGTTTCGCCCTCTGATGATGGTTCCTGTAAAAAATGAGCAGCAGCCTTGCTATCAGGACTAAAGAGAATCGTGTCTTCTCCATCCTCGGGAAAAACATCATCTAAAGAAAGATCAAATTCAGATAAGGTATCATCCTCAGTTTCTTGAGTAGTATCTGTTTGCTGAGGATTGAGAATATAAGCGATCGCCTCAACAATTTTTTCCGAGTTAGCTTCCTGTTCAGACAGCCAAGTATTAAACTCATTCTGTTCAACCTTTCCAACCGATTGTAAAAAGTCCACCCCTTGTAGGAGAACATCGATATGATTGGGGGTAATGGTGATAGTTCTCTCCATAGCTGCCATGAAACAATCTTCCATGACGTGAGCAATTTTCACCGCCGGTTCAATTTGGACAATTCTCGCTGCCCCTTTAATGGAATGAGAAGCTCGCATCAGAGCTTCTAACAAGGAAATAGACCCTTGAGCATTTGATGAGTCTTGCAGTTGGTTTTCTAGGGTGAGAAGGTGATCATTGAGAACTTCCCCTTGGGTTTCTACTTCCAAGCTAAAAAGATCCAACATTGAAAAATCACTCAAGTCCATTTTTTCATTCACTGTTTAACTCGTGAACTACCTACGCTATAATCTTCGATTTGGCGTTGGCTTCCTACCCAATCGACAGCTTTCTGCTCAGAAGAGCAGCAAGTCTCACATCAAGGCGATAGGCTTTGCCCCTCGTCCCGAAGGTCAGAGTACACGGTTAATCAAATTTCCAGATGTATATAGCTTGGTTGTCGCTATTTACTTGCCGTGCCAAGCCCCTTGATTATATCACAAACCCTGTCCGCGATTCATCCGACCCTGATTGTTTCAGCGATTGTTAAACTCCGGAGACAATACAGCGTTCGGCTTCTCGCGGCGGACAGCTAAAAATCCTAGCTTAATATTTGACGAGCTAGAATACAGTCTTGCATAATTTGATGTTTGAGAGCATCCAAAGAAGGAAATTTTTGTTCAGAGCGTAAAAATTTTTCTAAGCGAACTCTTAAAAAAGTTCCATATAAGTTTCCCGACCAATCTAACAAATGCACTTCTACTGTAGGAACTTGACCATTGACTGTGGGACGACTGCCAATATTAATCACACCCTTAATAACTTCTTCTGTGGCTAAAATAACACGAACACAATAAACACCACGACGGGGTAATAATTTTTCCGAGGCTACCTGTAGGTTAGCGGTGGGAAAACCAATACTTCTGCCCACTTGTTGACCTTTAACCACCATTCCTTCCAATGAATAAGGATAACCCAACATGTCTTGAGCTTGTCTAACATTGCCAACAGCTAAACATTGACGAATTCTCGAACTACTAATACGTAAACCACTCTCTTCACTGACACAGGTTTTTAACTTGGTAATATGAACAAAGACCCCGAACTTTTGGGCCAATTCTTGCAACATTTGGGCAGTTCCTTCTCTTCCCTTGCCAAAGCGAAAGTCTTGCCCCACACTGATATATTTAACATTTAGCTGCTTAATTAAAATATCTTCCACAAAAGCTTGAGGACCCAGAGAGGCTAAACTGCGATCAAAAGGTAAACGCACTAACTGCTCGATCTCCAGAGACTCTAAGCGTTTGACCTTCTCTGTCAGAGGCGTTAATAATTGTCTGCTTTTGCCACTAAAAAATTCTTGAGGATGGGGAGTAAAAGTGACCAGGGTGGGGATATACTCCTCTCCAAATTCTATAATTGGTTTAATAACTTGTCGATGTCCTAGATGGATACCGTCAAAGTTACCCAAAGCAATGGCCGTTGGGGTTTTAACGTTGCTAGTTGATGATGTTACCCACACATTAACTCCGATAGTGTCCTCACTCAAAAAATAAAATCTCCTGTTATAACTTCAATGTAGTTATAACAGGAGAGAATATCAACCATAATTAGGCTTTGATCGTTTCATAAACTTCAATATATTTTTCCACAGGGTTGCGCCAAGAATAGTCACAACGCATTCCTTGAACCGCTAATTTGTTGAATGCTTCGCGATCGGTGTACCATAGCTCTAAGGCACGGTGCATGGCTGATTCCAAGGCACTGGGATCCGTATGATGGAAGACAAAGCCATTGCGTTCTTCTGGCAGATGATTCTCATCATTATCGTAATCAAACACAGTATTAGCTAACCCTCCAACCGCACGCACAATGGGAACGGTTCCATATTTAAGGGAAATCATTTGAGTTAGGCCACAGGGTTCGTAATTACTGGGAACCACCATCATATCTGCCCCTGCATAAATGAGGTGGGATAATTCTTCATCAAAACTCAGTTCTAGATGAACATCAGGGTGATCATTTAAACGATGTTTTGTCTGCCAAAAGAGATTCTTTAAGTGGTCAGAAGTAGCTGATCCCAATAAAACAAACTGCGCGCTTCTTCTCAGGGCGTATTCTAAAGCATGGAGAACTAAACCAACTCCTTTTTGGTCATCCAGACGACCAATATAGGCAATTATGGGTCTATCTTTGTCTTCTAACCATAACCGTTCTCGTAATGCTTTTTTGTTATAGGCTTTTAATTCAAAATCATCTGGACCAAACTGCATGGAAATATGCTCATCTAGTTCTGGGTTCCATACCCCATAGTCTAAGCCGTTGAGAATACCTTTAAACTTATCTTGATGAACAGCAAGGATATCACCTAACCCATAACCTTCATTGCTAAAACGAGCTTCCCAAGCGTGGTGAGGGGAGACAGTATTGACAGCATTAGAATAAACGATACCTGCCTTCATAAAGTTAATATGATTGGGGATACTGGTATCTTTAAGGCGATCGGGACTCAAATAATAACCCTCATTATCCAACTGGGTCGCGTGTAAAATAGCAACACTACCCCCTCCTTGATGTTTAAAGTTATGGACGGTATAACAAACCCGTTGACCATCCATCTCTCGATATTTATACTGTTCAAATAACATTACCGGCAGCAGTCCCGTTTGCCAGTCATGACAATGGATAATCTCAGGACGCTTGTCACTCATACACATATATTCCAACACCGCTCTACTAAAGAAAGCAAAGCGGACGTTATCATCATTGTCCCCATAGTATTTGCCTCGGTTAAAGAAATTCCCAGCCTCACCATGAGGTTCGATAAAGAGACAGTTGAGTCCATGTACTTTACCACGCAAGACAGTACAGTGAACTGAACCACCTCCCCAAGGTACCCATAAATCCTTATAGTCTTCCTGTAATTCCATGATATGGTCGTAACGCATACAATCATATTTGGGAAGAATAACGTCTACAATATGACCTTGATTTTCGAGTTCGCGACTTAGCCCGAAAACAACATCACCTAAACCCCCAGCCTTAATGACCGGGGCGCATTCCGAGGCTACTTGGACAATATACATAATGGCTTCTTACTTTGATCCCTCTTTAGTTATATCGGCTATTGTATCAATTCTTAATATGCTACAAGCAATGTGTCAACTCTTTTCAAGAGAAGAAACAGGTTATACTGAAAACATTACTGGCGTGATTAAGAAATCATAGTCCTAATAATACCTGAGTTTGATGCCAGAATTGAACAACCCTACCGTGTATACGAGTAGGGATTATTTATCCCATAGAGGATAAGTTAGTTTTGATTGTCCTTTTTTGTCCCACTTAAGCTGCTTGAATCAACTCTTCTAAGGGTTGCCAACGGAAGTATCTTTCACCTCCCATTTCAACTACCACTTTCAGACGAGGTTCTTGTTGAGGTAAGGCGACTAAATATTCTAATTCTGCTTTGGAAAGGATATAACCCTCTATAATCCATAAAACTAAGCCTTTGGAACTAGAGGATAAACTTTCGAGTTGATAGGCAGCAATAGGGGGCACGAAATATATTGGTCCAACGGCAGCACTTTGAGCAATATCCTTTTTTCCTAAATGGGGAGGCCGTACCCCATGAATTCCCATCAAATAAGCCCCCACATCCCCTAAACCTCTAGCAGATAGGGATAGACTTTCATAGCCATTGGTGCGTAAACGTCTTTGATAGCGTCCTTCATACCCTCCTTCTAGGGGAGCATAAACCCCTAAGGTGCATGACTTCTCTAGTGCGCGAACAAATCCTTTTCCTGTGGTAAGCAGTGCCATCTGATTAATACGATAATTACATCTACAAATTCCTCCCTTGATTATAGGAGAAGGACTGCCGATCTGGAGAATGCTCAGTCTAGAATTAAGAATCAAATTGCTTCAGCCCAAGACAAAAAGTCCATATATGGGTTAAAGTCAGATAGGAACTATTAACATTTCTTCAGGATCAATCCCTCATAAGGAGAACAAAATACTATGCTAACGTTAAAAATTGCTGTTTACATTGTTGTGGCTTTCTTTATTTCTTTGTTCGTTTTCGGTTTTCTTTCTAGTGACCCCACTCGGAACCCTGGACGTAAGGACTTTGAATAGGAATTTTTGGGCAGTACCTAAGCTCAAATCTAGATGTGTTAAGTTAGGTGAGTAAAACGATAGGGGCGAGATATGGCTCGTCCCCATCTCATTTCAATTGATCACGCTGCAGGTAGCCACTAAACCTTTGAGCTTGATACTATTAATTTAAGATGGCCCCATTCGTTCCACCACCTGATCCTCCAGCCCAAATCAAAACTGTTGTTTCTCCTAGTCAGGAAAAGCACCTAGAGCTTTTGACCAATTCTCCAGGGCAACCTAGAGAAAATGCTGGTGATGAAATAATGTTCACCCAATTACCTTCTGAGTTTCCACAGACACCTGTAACACTGCCATTGGCAGAAGATATTCCTACGTCTCCCCCAGAGGTAGTTGAATTTTATTTATCAGCACCAGAAACAATCTCAGAGCCAGATTTTACCCCTTCTTTCCCATCCAGGGGACAAGCTGCTGATCTCTTGGGTGATCCCATCAGCACAGGAAACTCTCGATCGCCGAGGTTAACCCCATTTAAGCCCAGGTTCCAAAAAGGTGTCTCAAAGACTATCCGCTTAAAAGACCAAGGGGATCAGGCCAGACTCTTGCGCCTCAAACCTCGAGACACAAAAACACAACCCTTAGAATTATCCATCCCCCCGACCTCAACGTTCGCTCAGGGAGGAGTAGGAAATACCAATTCAACACAGGCTGAAGCAGCACCAGTGGTTGAATTAGTGTCCGATCGCCAGGAGTACGACGCGGAAAGACAAGTGGTTTATGCAGAAGGTAAAGTGATTATGCGCTTTGCCAATGGGGTTTTATTGGCCGATCGCCTCTGGATTAACCTTCCAGATCAATTTGCAGTGGCTGAGGGCAATGTGGTTCTCGATCGCGGAGAACAAACCCTAAGAGGAGAACGCTTCGAGTATTATTTTGTCCAAGATAGCGGTGTTATTTTTGAGGCCAATGGAGAAATTTATCAACCCACCACCGGCCAAGACTTTTCCCCAACCTTACCCACCTCTGTCGATAATAATTTAATTCCCAATCGAACCCTCAATGAAAGACTGGCCTTAGAACAACCCCTACAACGCATCACTCAAGCACAAGGGATCAGCTACTCCTTCGGTGTGTCCTTTGGAGAAGAAAATATTCAGGATATCGGAGGCAGTGGGGGAGAAGGTAGTGGAGGCCAAATTAACCGCCTTCGCTTTGAAGCTGATCGCATGGAATTCGATTCTGAGGGTTGGCGGGCCACTGACGCTCGTTTAACCAACGATCCCTTTTCCCCTCCTGAAGTGGAAGTACGGGCAGAAACAGCCACTTATCGCAATATTGCCCCCTTAGTGGATGAACTGAAACTTACTAATTCACGGGTGGTACTCGATCAAGCCAACTCCTTTCCCACCCAAGATCGTTTGATTTTTGATCGGCGCGATCGCCAACCTGGAGTAATTGGGTTTGGTTACGATGATCGCGATCGCGGAGGTTTCTTTGTAGAAAGGGCATTTAATGTCATCGACAGCGATACTGTCAGTTGGCAAGTTACACCCCAATATTACCTACAAAAAGGGATTTCCCCAGAAGGATTGACGGTTGACGATCGCAATACAGATTTATTTGAACAAGATCCAGACGACGTTGACTTAATTAGTCCCCCTACTGTCGGTTTTGTCAATGAGTTTAACGCTAATTTAAGTCCACAAACCACCTTCTTTTCGAGATCGTCCCTAACCAGTCTAGAATTGGATGATATTGAAGATCGCCTACGGACAAAAACCTTTGTACAATACCGTTTCGGTGAGCCGGTCGCTCCCTATGACGTGAGATTGGAATATAATTATCGCGATCGCCTCTTTAATGGATCTTTAGGGTTTCAAACCGTTCGTAGTAGCCTAGGTGTACTGTTGGTTTCCCCTCAAATTCCTATCGAAAAAACAGGGATAAACGTGAGCTATCAAGGGTCACTTCAAACAGTTAATGCAGATACCGATCGCCAAAGTCTCTTGGGTGCTGACTCAGATGATCGTCGTGTGAGTTTAACTAGGTTTCAAGGGGCAGCGTCTTTAAATAAACCTTTCTTGTTGTGGTTTGGAGAAGCTTTAGATCCTACCCCAGAAGAGGGCTTAAAATATACTTCAACGCCAGTTTTACCCTATTTAGTCCTATCTACAGGCGTAACCGGTGTTACCAGTCTCTATGGTAATGGAGACTCCCAACCCTCCCTTTCAGGTAGTATTGGTTTATCTGGACAAATTGGCAATTTTTCTCGACCTTTTCTGGATTATACCGGGTTTAATTTCACCTTTAGTCAAGCACTGCGGGGAGATCCCTCTCCTTTTTTGTTTGATCGTTTTGCTGACTTGAAAACCTTAAACTGGGGTGTAACTCAGCAATTATATGGTCCCGTGCGAGTTGGGGTTCAAAGTGCCTATAACATCGATACAGATGAAGAAATTAATACGGATTTATATGTGGAATATAGTAGACGAACCTACAGCATTCTCCTGCGTTATAATACAGTGCTAAAGGTTGGCTCGATTTCCCTGCGCATTAGCGACTTTAATTGGGGCGGTAATCCAGGTCCATTTGATGGTACTGGTATTCGTCCTGTTATTCAGGGTGTTCCTAGATAAAATCCCATGATATAATAAGAAGTTCGAGTCAAACAAAAAACAACTCAAAGCCAACTAGGAGTTAAAAGAATCAAAATGATTAAGTTACGACTAAAAAAATACGGCAAAAAACGAGAAGTCAGTTATAGAATTGTGGCTATTAATAGTGCCAATCGTCGCGATGGTCGTCCCCTGGAAGAACTAGGATTTTATAACCCTAGAACCGATGAAACTCGCTTAAACGTTCCGGCTATCGTAACTCGCCTAAAACAAGGGGCGCAACCTAGTGATACGGTACGGAGTATTCTCAAGAAAGCAAAAGTATTTGAACAAGTTAATGGTTAAATCGATTGATACCTCTAATTTATCCTATTCTGTCTCCCCCAATTACTTAAAACTGCTTTCATTTTTAATTGAACCTCTCTTAGACTCTCCAGACTCCCTAAAAATTGACTGCGAAGAAATTACCAGTACAAAACGGGTCTGGATTAGAGTAGCGGTTGATGAAGGGGACAAAGGACGGATCTATGGACGAGGAGGACGGAATATTCAGTCCATACAGATGGTTTTAGCGATCGCGGCTAAACAAGTGGAACAAACCCTCTATTTAGAAATCTATGAAGAGGCTGGAGATAGTAATCGTTCCAGTTATCATCGACGTTCTGAACCTAATCGCAAGTTTGTACGTCGTCGTTCTCGTTCCCAAAGTCAAAGCGATCCTAAACTCTCAATTCGCTCTCGTTGGCAAGAACAATGAAATCCGTTGATCTTCTCATTCTCTCCAATGGGCCAGGGGAAATTACTACCTGGGTTCGGCCTGTGGTTAAGGCGTTAAGGAAGCAATTAGGGGAGGATCGCGAGCAAACTAGGATTTCAGTGATGTTATCTCCTTGTCCCCATAGTACAGGGCAAGAAGCTGCCATTGCTCGCCGTTATCCTGAAGTGGATCGAGTTCAGTCCAGTGAAGAGTTTTTTTCTTTCCTAATACTAGGAAAAACTCGGGATAATTGGGATTGGCGAGAGCAAGGGGTGGTTTTATTTCTGGGAGGAGATCAGTTTTATGCGCTGATGATTGGAAAGCGGTTGGGATACCGTACGGTGATTTATGCTGAATGGGAAGCGAGATGGTATCGTTGGTTAGACTCTTTCGCTGTGATGAATGAAAGGGTCATTGAAGGTATCCCTGGGTCTTATAGGCAAAAATTGAGTGTTGTTGGGGATTTAATGGCTGATTTTTCCCCAGTCTCTCTAAATTTTATCGAGATGGCTGCTAATCCAATCATCGGAATTTTGCCTGGGTCTAAGGCCGGAAAGTTAACTCAAGGGGTTCCCCTTTGCTTAGCTATTGCTGAACATATTTATGAACAGAAACCTCAAACTCGTTTTATTTTACCTATCGCACCCACTATAGATATAGAAACATTAGTTCGCTTTGCTGACCCTAAATATAATCCTTTTGTGATGAAAATGGGGGGTGTGAGTGGACAATTAAAAGAAGAAAATAAAAAATATTATTTACAGACGAAAACTGGGTTAAAGGTCGAACTAATTAGTCAATTTCCGGCACATGAACCCTTGCAGCAATGTTGTTTGACCTTAACTACAGTGGGGGCTAATACTGCGGAGTTGGGTGCTTTAGGTATCCCTATGATCGTGTTGCTGCCAACCCAACAACTGGATGCTATGCGCACTTGGGACGGTATTCCTGGTATCTTAGCAAATTTACCTTTGCTGGGTAGTCAGTTGGCTAAATTGATTAATGCGAGGGTGGTAAAAACTGGTCGTTTATTTGCTTGGCCTAATATTTGGGCAAAAGAAGAAATTGTACCGGAATTGAGGGGAGAATTGAAGGCGGAGAAAGTAGCGGAGTTGGTGTTAGATTGGTTGGAAAATCCCTTGGAGTTAAATAAAATTCATCATCGCTTATTAGAAGTTAGAGGAAAACCAGGGGCGGCAGAAAAGATTGCGAATATTATTCAACAACAGGTTTTATCGTAGCGATCGCATTGATGAATTAATAATTTAGCTTCTTCGGCAAGAAGCCCCACGCTGTATTTTCCCAAAAAATGACCACAAATCAGCGTGGGATGAATTGCCGTCCGAGATTACTCGTGAGGACGAGTTTGATTTTCAACATATTTCTTAAGAGTAGAAATAGTGACACCACCACAAGAAGCTATAAAGTAAGAGCTATTCCAAAAAACCTCTTTCCAATAAAATTTATTAATTTGCTCTGGAAACTCTTGTCTTAATTAGTGATATCAATTATATAATCACTCATGTTCAACAAGTTATAAAATGATCCTCAATTACCAGTACCGATGTTATCCAGAGACACCCCAAAAAAGCCAGTTAAATAGATGGCTTAGGGTTTGTCAATATTGGTACAACTGGCAAATCGGGGATCGTTTTCGTTGGTGGGATAGAAATCGCACTAATTATGTTATCCCCAGTGGTGATTTTTGTTATGTTTCCTGTACCTTACCTCCCCTGGAACTAAGAGATAAACCCAATTTCTATTCTCAAAAGAAACTATTGCCTGAGAAGAAAAAAGATTTAACAATAGTAAGGCATTCGGGGGAATTACTCGACTTTTCTATTGTTCCGTCTCAAACTTTACAGGATGTTTCTAAGCGTGTTGAATTAG
>NZ_JASJEB010000132.1 GCF_030064895.1 Crocosphaera sp.
AGTAATCTGCCTTGGGAACCAGGGCGGCTGCCAGTGGAGGGAAGGTAAGACTCGTTATCTTTCGAGATAAAAAGCGCATCCCAATGAATCTGGAAGCCCCAACTATATTGCTTGCAATTAGTTGGGGTAGTTCACCAAACTACCTCTAACCTTACCCACCCCTAACCCCTCTCAGGAGGGGAAGAGGAGATGAACAGAAGTATAATTGATAGTTAATGACTTCTGCCGATATTTTATAAAAACTTCATTAAGATAGCTACATTATTTTGAAAATGTGGCTATTTTTTTATAATTTTGTGTGTTTTTTCGCAAAGTATTAGCTAGAATAGTGGGACTTTTTATTTAAGATTATTTTACATAAAATCATCATTTATAGGAACTAGAAAATAATATTATCGCGTTTCTCACTATCATGAGCTACAATGTTTTCCCCCGAACTCCAAACTCGCAAAACTAAGAAATTTTCTACCTCACAAGTATGAGAAATGCTCTATTATTTAGAATTATTATTAACCCGACAAGAAAGAAAATGGCTAGTTTCAGAAATTAATAATAATTTGCATTAAATTATCTTGCTTTATAAAATAATAATAATTGTAACCAAACTATTTAAAAATGTGACAGTATGCAAAAAAATGCTATTATGTGTATAGAGACATAAGAACTCAATTTATGCCGTTACTGATTTTAGTCGCCGATGACGATCTAGGGATTCGTGTCGCTGTTAAAGACTATTTAGAAATGCACGGTTATGGCTGCATAACCGCCCAAAACGGAGAAGATGCCTTTTCCTTAGTTCAAACTTATCGTCCCCATTTATTAATCTCAGATATTAAGATGCCACGAAAGGACGGATATACCTTAGTAAAAGAACTTCGTCAACTGCCCGAATTTCGTTTACTTCCCGTGGTCTTTCTAACCGAGTGTGGTAATACAGAAAGTCGTATTCAAGGGTATCAAGTTGGTTGTGATGTATATTTACCCAAACCCTTTGAAATGGACGAGTTAAAAGCAGTTATCCGCAACTTATTAGAGCGATCGCAAATTATTCAATCAGAATGGCATTTTTCCCAGAAGAAGTCCCCTCAGCAAGACACCCCTCAACACCCTCAACAACAACAACAAGCAGCTAAAATCTCCATTCAAGCAGAAATGGAGTTAGTAGAATTAACCCGACGAGAAAGCGAAGTCCTCGACTTGTTAACTATGGGACTCTCCAATGGAGAAATTGGTCAAAGACTCCATTTAAGTCCCCGTACTATTGAAAAATACGTGAGTAGTTTACTAAGGAAAACTGATACCAGCAACCGTGCTGAATTAGTTCGTTTTGCTTTCGATCATCATTTAGTCACCTGAGTTGTGACAAAATAAAATGACAAAATAAAAACTCCGAACTCCGAACTCCGAACTCCGAACTCAATGTCGAGGAGGTCGCAAAGCAGGAGAAGGGGTAATAGGACCTAAAATTTGATTGAGTTTTCGTAATTGTTCGGGGGTTCCCATACAAATTAACAAATCTCCGGCCATCAATTCAGTCTCTCCCGTCGGCCCCGCTAATAAAGTGCCATCAGACCGACGAATAGCCAAAACCAAAGCCCCTGACTGTAATCTTAATCTAGCTTCGCTGAGGGTTTGCCCCACACAAGGACAAAACTTAGGATCAAGCAGAAATTCCTCCATATAAAAAGTGCGATCGCTTCCCGTCAAAATCCCATCCACAAAATCCATCACCTGGGGTCTTAAAGCAGCAGCAGCCAAACGTTTTCCCCCAGTAATATAGGGAGATACCACAGCATCGGCTCCTGCCCGTTGTAGTTTTAATACCGCTTCCTCTGTACTCGCACGGGCGATCGCTCGAACCTTCGGGTTCAGGGTTTTAGCGGAGAGAACAGTGTAAAGGTTTTCTGCATCGGAGGTTAAAGCAGATACTAAACATACCGCTTTATCAATTTTGGCATTGATCAAACATTCATCTAGGGTTGCGTCTCCCTGGATAACGATATAGCCTAACTGTTTGGCTTCTTCCACTTGTTCGGGTCGAGAGTCAATAATCACAAAAGGAACGTCCTCAGCCGTAAATTCTAAAGCCACTTGTCTGGCAGTGCGTCCGTAGCCACAGACGATACAATGATGTTCTAGAGTGTCTATCAAGCGTCTCTCCTGTCGTTGTCTAATTCCCTCTTGAAAATAACCTTGAATTAAAGCCTCGGTTAAGCGATTGACAATATAACCAATTGTAATAACTCCTAACAAAATTAAAACAATGGTGAACAGTCGGGAGTCATTATCGAGAGGCTTGACTTCTGAAAACCCAACAGTAGACAGGGTAATCATCGTCATATAGGCCGCTTCGGTAAATGACCATTTTTCGATGACATAATACCAAAAGGTTCCCAAGCAAAAAACGCCAGCTAATGCCATCGCCCCACCGAGTAATTCTTGTCGTAAACGTCGATATTTTTCTTCAAAAGAATATAAAGTCATATAAATTGTTCTTTTTTAGAAGAGTTACCTGGAATTATTGAGTAATTTCGACGTTAAACTGATTCCTTGAAGATCCTGCTACATTTTAGGGAATTATCACTAAAGCCCGTACTGAGGAATCGACGTGCTTTAAATCTATCTTGAGTGTTGCGTCCAGGACTCCGGTTACAGTGTCAACAATCATTATAACTGAACAGAATCAAGCCCATGTCTTAAGTCTTTCTGCTGATATCAAACCTAATGGTAGCAAGGTTTTTATCTCCTACCTTCTCCTCCTGGGAGGGGTTAGGGGTGGGTTGCCTCCTACCTTCTGACATAAGATCAAAAAATTTTAGATAACCTCTTGCATTACTCACAAATATTTGTTATGCTTGTTAAGCACTGAATAAAGCAGTGTTTTAGCCGGGATAGCTCAGTTGGTAGAGCAGAGGACTGAAAATCCTCGTGTCGGCGGTTCAAGTCCGCCTCCTGGCATCCTTGTATAACAGTAGTGTGATTCACCCGACTGGATCAGTGATAACTTTGTTTAAAGTTTGATTAAATCGATGGAATACCAAGATCCTTACAAATCTTCTTGGCTAAGATATCATTAATTTCTCGATGACGAGGAACAGCACTTTTTTCTTTGGTTTCTGGGTTCGACTAAATCGAATGTCGAGATCCTTCACGGATTAACTCGCATTGATTTTGTTTAAGATGGCGAATTAAATCATTTCGCTTCATAGGCTAATCATAACTTCTTCGTAGTTTTCTCTTGCTTCTGTGCGAGCTTCTTCTCGATTTAATTCTAAAATATCCTTAAGAGCTTCTTTTAGACTTTTAATAAGTTCTTCTTTTGTGGATTCTTGGGCATTTACACCTTTGATTTCTTCAATCCATCCAATCCACCAGTCACCATCTTTTTTTATAATTGCTGTATATTTATTTTCCATAAATCTTATTTTTGATATAAATAGCCAAACTATTGATTATTTACAGTTTAACACAAAGATTGATATTTAATGGTGTTTCGGGTGGATTAGAAAAACATAATCTACCCTTCAACTTATCAATTAATTAGTAAACATTTGGTGCATTAACAGTAGGGTTAATGAACCCTACAAGATTAGCGATCGCACTACTCTAAATGCCAAGAAAATGAATAAGTTGCTGAACGAGAGTAAAGATATTCTCCAAGTTTATCAGAAGGAAAATCAATAAGCACACTTGCATCTTTTTCTACATCAACTGTTCTAATTACCATATCACCATTGTGAAGATATATTATGTTTTGTCCATCAGTAGTCCAAATAGGATTTTGAATTCCAGAATTCTGCATATCAAGTCTTTTTGCATTTTTTCCATCAGAATCAGCAATCCATAGTGTATGGGTAGCCATCCACTTTTCAGGCATTTCAGAAAGTAAATACTCGTCACTTATAGCTTTTGCTCTAACAAAAGCAATTTTATTGCCATCGGGAGACCAAACTGGATCTAATGAAACTTGATCATTTGTTTCTAGAACTTTTGAACATTGCGTTAAAATATCACAGATTAATATTTTTGCAGTTTCTGAAAAATAGCGATACGTCCCTGCTGTAGTAATGAATTTATTTGAATCAATCGGATGCCATTTGAACTCATCCATAAAACCAACACCAATCCTATTAATTCCTTCAGGATCAGCAAGAGAATTTATCTTTTTATTGGTGAATTCAAAACTATCCAGGGAGTAACCTTGGTGAGAAGCGTTGTTAGGAGTATTTGTTGAATAAAAAATTAGCCCTTTATCGTCCGGCCAGACGGCAAATAATCCGCTGTTTAACCGATAGTTGACCTCAGAGATATTAGTAAACTCTCCTGATTCTATAGAATATTTATAAATAAATATAGGCCAAGAAGCATTATCGTAAACATTGGGAAAGTTATCGGTTGCTAAAGAAGCAAGGATTAGTAGATCACCATCCTGAGTAAATTGAAAATCCTGAACCGCATGATAATTAGGCAAAACTAACTTTTCTGGACTACCATCAAATTTTGATATCCATAACTCATAGGTATTGTCCTCCGAAAAAGCAACAATATCCTGATTTGGTGAGGGTAAGATTTTAACAAAAACACTATCAAATTCTTTTAAAGTATACATCTTTGTTCTGTCACTTTTTACAAGATTAAGACTGACAGTTTTAGGATAGTGGTTTTCTTTTAGTTTTTCTTCACTGAATTTATATAACAACCATTCACCATTATGAGACCATAGTAGTTCACCAAAGACGCTGCCTGTATCATTGATTTTTTCTAATTTTTGAGACTCTCCATTTACTGTGTATAATATTCCTGACCAGACAAAAGCTAGTTTACCTAGATTCTCAAACTTACTAATATTGATTGTAGTTTCGTTTTCCAATATTATTGACTTTTTTCTCAATTGACAGGAACTATTAGTCACAGAGGTGGATAATATTATTAATAAGATAAGTAGGTATTTTTTAATCATGAGCTTGATCCATTGTTTAAGAAAGTGGAAAATAAATTTAATAAAATTATAAACGAGTTTCAAGGCAAATATCATCCTACAACTCGTCTTAAAAAATAATGAAAAGAATACACAAAAAAGTTATGATTGTTGGGTTTCGTCCCTTGACCCAACCTACAAGATCGGAGATCTCTATCGTTAATACACCCTAGAAGGTCAGCGATCGCTTTGTGTAATTTTCTCTTCCCAATGATTATCCTCTAAATCAACAGTAATCATTCTTCCTTCACTTTTTGAGCGATCAATATAAGTATAAAATGCCTTGGTATCTTCTCGATGGGTTAGGACATATTGTCGGAGTTCATTTAAGCTTAAAGCATTATAGTCAATTGGATTCATGGTTCATATCCTCCTGTTGGTTTGATTTCAAAGTCTAATTCTCCAGCCAATACATACAAATTTCCTGTTCTTTCATCTATTCTTACTAATTCTATATTGCGATATTTCCATTCAGGATAAATAGCATTAGTTAGACGATAACATAACCGATATAATCCCTGCGCTTGTCGATCAGTTGGATTCATAAGTTTGTTAATTTATGAAGCTTCTACTTAATAATAGCTGATGTAGGTTACATTTAATACACCGTATAAAAAAAGCGATCGCTATTCATTGCTTATTCATTAAATACACAAAAAAGTTATGATTGTTGGGTTTCGTCCCTTAACCCAACCTACAAGATCGTCGATCGCACTATTCATTATTTACAGTTTAACACAAAGATTGATATTTAATGGTGTTTCGGGTGGATTAGAGAAACGTAATCCACCATTAAACTTATCAATTAATTAGTAAATATTTGCTGGATTACACTATCGTATTTTGCACCCTATTTTAAGTATTAGATCCCTTGCTACTCTTATTCCTTGCTGTTTCCAACTTTTGGCGAATTGCTGCTTGAACCTTTTCATCAAAATCAGGATCATCAGGACTGGCTATAATTTTAAGGGGACGTTGATTAATCCTATCTAAGTAAGCTTGAAATGCAGCATTATCTCCACGATGCTTGAGAAAATATTGTTTTAACTCAGTGGTTGACATTGCATCATAATTAATTTGACTCATCAGCAAATTCTCCATTTGGTGTTATCTGAAACTCTATCTCTTCATCATACCCAGCCAATATATAAACATTACCAGTTCTCTGATCAACACAAATTTCCTGATTAAATACAGAAAAAAGTTATGATTGTTGGGTTTCGTCCCTTAACCCAACCTACAAGATCGGCGATCGCACTATTAATCGAGATTCATTGCGCGAATTAATCTATTTAGTATGGATCTAGCATTTTCCGTATTTCCACCAGCAACAACCACAGTGAGAATAATCCTATTGCCAGCTACCTCTTTGCAATATATTGAAGTGGTCATTGATCCAGTCTCACCAAAAATGGCATCAGCATATTCGTCTACTATTCTTTTCCCAACGACTAAATCATTTGCTTGAAGTGCTTTTGAACGACATTCCTCTTTATCTAGACCCTCTTTTAAAAAAACGTCGTAGGTGAGAACTGGACCGGCCAAAGCTTCTCCAGCACTAAAGCTTAAGGCTAAAGCGAATGGTAAAAATAGCCTTGTCATCTGGTGAATGTTTTTCATGATTACTTATTAATTAGATTTACTAAAAAGTCATAGTTTTTTACTTTCCTTTCGTTTGTTGTAACAAAAAAACGAGTTTTAAGGCAACTATTACCCTAAAACTCGCCTTAAAAACTAATGACAATTCTAGTTAGTTATTCTCTGCTAACTTAAGAATTCCCATTGTCACGTCGATACTTTCTTCATACAAAGCATCTGCACCCCAGCGTTGTAACTGTTTCTGAATCAATTGATCCGTTTGTTGGTCAGCTAAAGAGGTTACTTGTTCAATACGACAAGCTTGCGCACCACCAGAAGCTTCCATACGCATACATCCAGTTGTACCAGAACATAACACCGTACAACAGTCCGCTTGAAGATTAGTAGAACTCAACTTAATACTAATTAAGTCCCCTAAAACATCGCCCCAGTCAGCCACAGGAACCCCTGCAAGTTCGGCTTCGATGGTCTTTTGTTCATTGTTGAGGAACTTAACGCGACGGATATCATAGTCTCCTTCCTCGTGTTCATAACCCACAGGTTTCCATTGCAGACGACTGGCCACCCATCCTAAGAACATCAAGGCTTGGGTTGCATTGCCCTTTTCATAGTCGATGGTAACACGGTCGATCTCTAACACAGCATTACGACGTTCTGGGGGGTCAAAAGCAGCAGCAGTTAATTCTTGCCAAGGGCTAAGTCTTCCCCAGTTTAAGTCAGCTAAGGGGATATTCTGGTCTAACATCTGCGCCAGTTGTAATAACTGGTCTTGTGGTTCGCTAAAGGTACTGGAGTCCACTAATAAGGTGTCTCCTTGAGACGCTAAGCGTTTAAATAGTCCATATTCGGGTTCAGGACTAGCTTTCCACCAAACAAAAGTAGGCAGGCCACTAATAGTTAATTCTGAGATGATACCACCAACTCTTTCTAAAGCTGCTGCAGTTCCTGTGAGGGTGATATATTCGCAACAAACCAGGGTGTTTTGACTGCGTTTATTGATGGGACAATAGGCAGAAACTTGTGCTTTGACCCCTTCATCTTCTCCAACAGTAGGACAGAGGGTGATGATGCGACAGGGGTTAGATGCAGCGATACTATCAGCTAAACCGGTGCCTTCTAAGTCGGGACTATAGGAACCAGCGGCCACCTTTTGTTCTTCATTCAGTTGGCCATTAGCTTTTGCCTGTTCAAATTCGGTTTGCAGTTTATGAATAAATTCTTGGTTAGATTTCCCTGTCACCTCCATATCATAAGCTTTTTGTGCTGATTTAATGGCGGCGGTGGTACGGGGTCCGGCAATACCATCAACGGGGCCAGTATAAAACCCTAAAGCTGCTAATAGGTGTTGAGTGGGTTCGGGTTCATAGACAATGAAAGTAAAAGAAGTTGCGCGGGTAGCAACGATCCCATCTTCATTATCGCTGTAACTTTGCCAAATACTGCTTAATTCTGCTTCAATGACATCAAGAGAGACATCTTTCGGGTCTTGCAGTGAGACTAAGGGAGGAGTTTGGGTAGTCATAATGGTTTAGTTATTTAGGGCAGTTGAGAATTAATTTAATGAAGTCGTAGAAGCCAAAATAACTGTCTTTTCAAACTTCTGACTTCTGACTTCTGACTTCTACAAGCGTCTCCAACGACGGCCATCACGGTTCATTAAAAATTCCGCTTCGGTGGGTTCCCAGGTTCCGGCTTCGTATTGGGGGACGCTATAGGGTTCGGCTGGTCCATCCCAGGCGGATAATACCGGGGTAACCACGCGCCAAGCTTCTTCTACTTCATCGGCGCGAGTAAATAGGGTTTGATCCCCTAACATGGCATCTAATAGGAGACGGTGATAAGCGTCTGCACTGGCCATTCCAAAGGATGAACCGTAGTTAAAGTCCATTTCCACAGAACGGGTTCTTAGTTCGGACCCTGGCATTTTCGCTTCAAACTTGAGGGCGATACCTTCGTTGGGTTGTATCCTCATACTGAGAACGTTAGCGTTGGTTTGATGTGCCGCTGACTGGAAGATGAGTAAGGGTACGTCTTTGAACTGGATAGAAATTTCTGTTACTTTTTTGGGTAAACGTTTTCCAGTTCTGAGATAGAAGGGAACGCCTTTCCAACGCCAGTTATCTACCATTAGTTTCATGGCTACATAAGTAGGAGTAGAGGAGTTTTCCCCGACACCGGGTTCTTCTAAATAGCCGGGGACTGGTTTCCCTTTCATCCATCCTGCTTTATATTGTCCCCTAATGGCAGATTTTTCCAGGTTATGAACGTCAAAGAGATGGGTTGCTTGTAGTACCTTAACTTTCTCGTTACGAATACTATCAGCATTCAGCGCATTGGGGGGTTCCATTGCGGTTAAACAGAATAGCTGCATGAGGTGGTTTTGCAGCATATCTCGTAAAGCACCGGAGGTGTCATAGTATCCGGCGCGATCTTCTACCCCAACGGTTTCCGCTACTGTAATTTGGACATGATCCACAAATTGACGGTTCCAGAGGGGTTCAAAAATAGCGTTGGCAAAGCGGAATACTAACAGGTTTTGAACGGTTTCTTTACCTAAGTAATGGTCAATACGATAAACCTGTTCTTCTTTGCAAACATTCTGGACAACACGGTTAAGAACTTGTGCCGAACTTAGGTCTTTGCCGAAGGGTTTCTCGATGACGATGCGATGTTTCAGGGGATCGCTTAACATTCCGGCCGCCCCTAACTGTTTGATACCTGGGGGGAAGAACTTGGGAGATACGGAGAGATAGAAGACACGGTTACCTCTGGTGCCTCTTTTACCGTCTAATTCTTCTAAAAAGGCTTTTAATTTTTGATAACTCTCAGGATCATCCATGTTTCCTGAGCAATAGTATAATCCTTCTGCGAAATCATTCCATAATTCTTCATTTTGAATGCCGTCAGAGAATTCTTCGATCCCCTCACGCATTTTTTCTCTAAAATAGTCATGGCTCCAGTCTCTACGGGCAACCCCAACCACAGTTAATTCTGGGGGAAGTCTGCGTTCGAGCTTCATCTTGTAGAGAGCAGGAACAAGTTTGCGTTGGGTAAGGTCACCAGATGCTCCAAAAATGACCAGTATTAAGGGTTCTGGGGTTCTTTCTTGGCGCAGTCCAACGCGGAATGGGTTCTCTAACAGCGTTACCATAGGCTTTTTTTTGGCTCCTTCAATAGTCTCTAGTTTACCGAGAACTTTATGGGGAGAAGGTAAGTTATTACACAAAATTAAGCTTTCGACAATGGATAATTGCTAATAATTGCTCTTGTTAGAAAAGGTGATTCCTCTTTAAGCTAAAATTAGTAAAAAGCACAGTTGAAAAACCATGGTTAGTTTTTTAGATGTTGATGAGGATCTCTTATTTCCTGATAGTGATGGTCAACCTATGGCGGATAATACAGAACAATATGAATGGGTTGTTAAAATCAAAGAAAATTTAGAAATTATTTTTGTTTATAATCCTAATGTTTTTATTGCTGGTGATTTACTTTGGTATCCCCTAAAATCTACTTTAGTGGGCCCTGTTGCTCCTGATGTTATGGTAGCTTATGGTCGTCCAAAAGGAAGACGGGGTTCTTATCGACAATGGAGAGAGGAAAATATTGCTCCACAAGTTGTTTTTGAAATACTTTCTCCCAGTAATACCAAAGCTGAAATGACTCGTAAATTGGAGTTTTATGACCGTTATGGAGTAGAAGAATATTATCTCTATGCTCCTGATAGGTTACGCTTTCAAGGATGGCAAAGAAAAGTAGAAGATTTAAAAGAAATAATTCCTATCAATAACTGGATTAGTCCCCGTTTAGGAATTCGTTTTGTTATTGATGCTTCAGGTTTAGAAATCTATGGACCCGATGGAAAAAAGTTCTTAACTTCTATAGAATTAAATCAGCAGATTGAAGAAGAAAAACAAGAAATAGAAATACAAAGAGAAAGGGCTGAATCTGAAAAACAAAGGGCTGATAGATTAGCTCAAAAATTACGAGAATTAGGAGTTGATTTAGAGGAAGAATCAATTAATCTAGGGGTCAACATTTCTTGACCCCCTAAATTAAAGTAAACTATAAATCATTGTCTGTCAAATTAGCAATTTTCATAATTGATTTTAAGGTTCCTATTTTTAAGTCTTGATTACGATGAACAGGAATAGAAAGTATTTTGTTTTCATCAGTTTTTTCATAAATGTGATGACTTCCTGTAATTTTTTTGAGAGTCCAGCCTTTTTTCTCAACAATTTTACAAAGTTTTTTACCTGAAATAGACTTCATATTGCAATTTCAATCACTTGTGACTTTTCATCAACGATTTTGCTTTCATTAGCAACTTCTAACCATCCTTGTATAGCATCCTGAAGATTATTGATCACTTCTTCCATACTATCCCCTTCTGTAATACAACCAGGGAGAGCAGGAACTTCTGCCCAATATCCTCCCTCTTCTGCTGGATGAATAATAGCTTTAATTTGCATAGCTTGTATCCTTAATTTTCATTCCGAGAAACGAGGAATCTTATTTAACCTAGTTTATATCAATTAAAAAAAGATAGCAATATAAACTAAAAAAAAGGGTCAACCACCGTTAACCCCTACACACCAATTTAATTGTTTTAAATCGTTATTAATCTGAACTCCCCCCATATATATATACTACTTTTGACTGAAAACCCTATCTATAAAGGCTTTTAGCCTACATCTCTTTTGTGTCCATACATGGACACAAAAGAGATATGTTGACAAGATTTTAGCGATCGCTGTACTATTGAACTACATAGGTGCAGTTTACTCAAACCCACTTCATATAATCTTCAGAGAGATTGTACCCAGTAACGGGTAGTACAAAAATCGCTACAACTACCTTTAGATAAGGCTTTTGTCGTTTTTCGTGGGGGGAAGTTCAG
>NZ_JASJEB010000129.1 GCF_030064895.1 Crocosphaera sp.
TGGCTAATCTCAAGAATTGCCACTATTTTTTCTATATGGATTCCCTTCGGTCAATTTATTTACTGGTCGCCATTCATCCCCAACTTTTTGAGAAGATGGGGATGAATGGCGACATCAGGATAAATTTACCCAAATCTTAACAATAATAAAAGAAATTCCCTTTTTAGCGTAAAAAGCAATCATAAGATAATAAGATAATTGGAGATTTAAAATTGCAGTATAACCGCTTAGAATTCTTTTTGTATTCTGAGCGGTTTTGCTTTTTGAAGAAAATCATTTCGCGCATTTCCCATCTAAAATCTTTGATTTAGCCTGCATTATTCATGAAGAAAAAACAAAAAAAGAAAAATAAGAGATTGGCATCAAAAGCGATTTTTTATTAAACTCACATCTTGCACCTTCGATAAAATTAGCTAGTTTAGGGGGGGAACAGGTAACAGGTAACAGGTAACGGGCAACAGAATTCATTTTGACTGTAACTGTTTGAGAATTGATTTTATTTCTTTCGTTTAAAAGCTATTACTGAAATGAGCAAAGAAGTTACCAAACATTGAACATTGAACATTTTGGTTTCAAGCCTCTCCCTTTAGGGAGAAAGAAGTTTGGGAAAGGTTTCAAACCTACTTCCAAACGAATGATAAATGATAAATGAAATGACAGATTCTGAAGATATAGAAACTGTAGAAATATTAAGCGAAGATGCTAATAACCTTGTAAAAAAAGCAACCGATGCTCCCAAAATTTCAAAGGTAAAAACCTGTCTAAAAAGACTAGAATAAACAGCTATAAGTCTAGGGAAAATTGCTGCACCTATTTTAACTATAGCTAAAGCAATTAGTGGACTTTTGTAATCAGTAATCAGTAATCAGCGATCGCTAATCAGACGAAAAATGTTATCATAGTTAACAAATCTTAATAATCCACTCATAAACTATGTCTAACAAAAGAATTTTAATCTGGTATCGTAACGATTTAAGGATTCATGATCATGAACCATTGTATCAAGCGATTAAACAAGGTGCGTTAGTTATTCCTTTTTATTGTTTCGATATTAGACAATTTAAAACCACTTCTTTTGGTTTCCCTAAAACGGGTAATTTTAGAGGTCAATTTTTATTAGAAAGTGTTGCTAATCTAAGAAATTCTTTGCAAGAATTAGGTAGTAATTTAGTTATCAAAAAAGGTTGTCCTGAAACAATAATTCCTGAGTTAATCAAACAATTAAAAATTGATTCAGTTTATTTTCATGAAGAAATAACTTCAGAAGAAATAACCGTACAAAAGGCAGTAGAAAAAGCTTTAAAAACGGTCAAAGTTACATTTAAAGGATTTTGGGGTGCTACTTTATATCATTGGGATGACTTACCATTTGCAGTTAATCAGTTACCCGAAGTTTTTACCAGTTTTAGAAAAAAAGTTGAAAAAAATTCTACTGTAAACCCTACATTAATTAGTCCCATAAAATTGCGATCACTTCCTGAGATTGAAGTAGGAAATGTTCCTAGTTTAGAAGAGTTAGGACTAGAAGCAATTAATTATGATTCTAGGGGAGTATTAAGATTTAAAGGAGGAGAAACCGAAGGAATTAAACGATTACAAGACTATTTTTGGGAAAAAGATTGTCTCAAAGATTATAAAGAAACCAGGAATGGAATGTTAGGAGCAGATTATTCTTCTAAATTTTCTCCTTGGTTAGCAAATGGTTGTTTATCACCACGTTATATTTACGAAGAGGTGCAGAAATATGAACAAAAAATAGTTAAAAATAATTCAACCTATTGGCTAATTTTTGAACTATTATGGCGTGATTATTTTCGCTTTATTAGTGCAAAACATGGTAACAAAATATTTTATAAATCTGGTTTACAAGGGGTAGATATTCATTGGAAAGAAGATTCAGAAAGATTTAAACTGTGGCAAGAAGGTAGAACAGGTTATCCTTTAGTTGATGCTAATATGAGGGAATTAGCTGCTACAGGTTTTATGTCCAATAGAGGTAGACAAAATGTTGCCAGTTTTCTCACTAAAAACTTAGGAATTAACTGGATAATGGGGGCAGAATGGTTTGAATCTTTATTAATAGATTATGATGTTTGTAGTAACTATGGAAACTGGAATTATACCGCCGGAGTCGGTAATGATGCGAGAGGGTTTCGCTATTTTAATATTCCTAAACAATCAAAAGATTATGACCCTAAAGGAGATTATATAAGACATTGGTTACCAGAATTAAAAATGATTCCAGGGCAAAAAATTCACGAACCCTGGAAACTTTCACAAGAAGAACAAAAACGCTATAATGTCAGAATAGGTGTTAACTATCCTCGTCCCGTTGTAGACTTTTTCAAATCAGTCAAAGCCAATGAAAAAATATACAATGCTTCTATGAAATAGTAATCAGTAAAATAGACTTCTGACTTCTGACTTCTGACTTCATTCAGGGTGTTTTCCAGATGCGTTGATGATAATCTTCAACTTTCGCATAAGGATCGATCGCAGTATGATGGTGATGGGAATGATCATGAGAATGATGGTGATGGGAGTGATTGTGATCATCGATCGCAGCTAGACGGAACTTACACATTTCACAGTTCATTTGTACCTGACCTGTTTGTATTTCTAACTCTCGTTCCCTAACCACTTGTAAAAGTTGGGGATGCACACCCATTTCTTGTAAACAAGTTATATCAATATGAGGATAAACCGCTTTTTGTTCTTCTGTGACGTGAAAAATCTTTTTAACTAACGCCCCTGTAAACAAGAAATAGGGTAAAACAATAATACGCTTGGGTTGATATAAACTTGCCCGTTTAAAACCTTCTTCAAGACGGGGATGAGTGATACCAATAAAACAGGTTTCTACCGTCTGATAACCGCTACCTTCCCATAACAGTCGGGCTAACTTGCAAACGTCCCCATTGGCATCGGGATCACTAGAACCCCTACCAACGAACAATAATACAGTCTCAGACCGTTTAATTCCCTTGGGGTTAACTTCAGGGCGATCAAGGGCTTCCAACCGTTCTCGCCACAATTTTAACAGGTTGGGGGTAATTCCGAAATGTCGACCATAATGGAATTTTAACTCAGGATAAAGTTGTCGAGTGCGATCGAGTTCGTTCGTGACATCAAACTTATTATGACGCGCAGCGAATAAAAGAATGGGTAAAGCAGAAATATCTGTGTAACCTTGAGACACACAATATTCGACTCCTTGTTGGATGTAGGGTTCTGTCAGTTCTAAAAAACAGGGAATAACTGGACGAGAAGTATCTAATGCTTGATAAGCAGCTACAAAGTCTAAAAAAGTCTGTTTTCCGTCTTCATCTTTGGTTCCATGACCAATCATAAGCAGGGGACGAGGTAAAGGTAAAGGGGGAAAATGGAGGGAGTTATGCTTATCTAGCTTCACGGTGGACATTATATAGTTTCAAACTCCTGTAATGATAATCCATGCCCTGTCATGGTAGCGAACTTTTATAGAGTTGGTAAATGGGGGGTGGGGGGAGTGTGGGTGACGGGGAGACTGGGTGACGGGGAGACTGGGTGAAGGGGAGACTGGGTGACGGGGAGTGTGGGTGACGGGGTGACGGGGAGTGTGGGAAGTGTTTAACAAAGTAGGGGTCAATGGCCGTTGACCCCTACTCCGAACTCCGAACTGAGACTACCCTTTAGGGGCAGTATCAAAACGTAAATAAGCTTCGACAAACTCATCTAAACTACCATCCATAACCCCATTAACATCTGTGGTTTCTACATTAGTTCGTAAATCTTTCACCATTTGATAAGGATGAAAAACATAATTACGAATTTGGTTACCCCAAGCTGCTTCTACCATATCCCCACGAATTTCAGCAATTTCTTTTGCCCGTTGTTCTTCGGCAATAATTAACAATTTTGCCTTCAATAATGCTAGGGCTTTTTCTTTATTTTGTAGTTGGGAACGTTCTTGAGTACAACGAACCGCAATACCAGTAGGAAGATGGACTACACGCACTGCTGTTTCCACTTTATTCACATTTTGTCCACCTTTTCCTCCAGAACGAGAGGTACTAATTTCTAAGTCTTTATCGGGAATATCCACCTTAAGGTCATTCTCTTCTAAGGCCGGCATGATTTCTATTCCAGCGAAACTGGTTTGACGTTTGCCATTAGCATTAAACGGAGAAATTCTTACCAGTCGATGGGTTCCTTTTTCCCCTTTTAAATAACCAAAAGCATAACGGCCTTCTATTTCTAAAGTAGCTGATTTAATCCCTGCTTCATCCCCTTCTGAAAGTTCAGTTAAATGGACTTTATATCCCTGTTGTTCTCCCCAACGGGTGTACATTCTCAGCAACATTTGCGCCCAGTCTTGAGCATCCGTTCCCCCTGCACCCGAATTAATAGTTAATACCGCCCCTTTTGTATCATAAATACCTGATAATAACTGTTGTAATTCCCAGCGATCGAGATTATGATTCAGTTCAATGATGTTATCTTGGGCCTCTTGACGTAAAGTCGCATCGTCTTCCAATTGCAATAATTCAGCGATCGCTTTGGTATCGTCTAATTGATGACACCATTGTTGATACTGTTCTAGTTGGGATTTAAGATCATTTAACTCTTGCAGGGTGGTTTGCGCTGTTTCTGGTTCATCCCAAAACTGCGGTTGTGCTGACGTATTTTCGAGGTCTTTAATAGCTGCTTTGAGTGCCGGCAAGTCAAAGATAGTCCTGGGTTTGCCCCAGGCGCGAACCAATTAATTCAATTTCTCGTTTTAGTTCTGTTGTTTCCATGGACTGTTAATTATCGAATCTATCGCCAAAGTTGGTGATAAAGTTGGTGAAGCCAAACACATCTCTAATAGGTTGAGTAATTACTCGGAAAGCTGCTAATACTTTACCTAATAATGTCCGACTAACAACAATAACATCTTCATTTTGTAGGGTAACATATTGAGTCACATCCAAATTTTCTACTGTTTGAATAGGATTTAATCCCTGTGTTACTACTCTACCCTGTTCAGGATCAAATCTCAGTAAACTGACTTCTTCTTTGGTCAGTAGAGGAATGGTAGGGGGTAAGGAAGCTACTGCATCTAAAAAGGTACTACCATTAGGCAATGACAAGTTACGAATCGCTAAACCACTGGGGTTAATCGGTACCAGAACTCGCACAGTAATGGTTGGTTGTGCCAGATTAGTTTGAGCAATTAGATTGCGATCATAATCTTTTTGTGTGGGATCTAACCTAGAAACAATCACCGTATCTCCACCCTGTAAACGCAGTTCCGGTAAGCGAGTCCCTTCGATTAAAGGAGTATATAAATCAACCCTTTCTTCGAGTACTGTCCCATCCACCAGTGGACGACGAATAATAATAGAGCGTAAGTCAGCTTGGGGAGTACTGCCTCCAACGCCTGTGATCACGTTATTTAGGGTAACTCCTGCTCCAAAAAAGTAATAACCCGGACGAGTGATTTCCCCTAAAATAGTTAACTGTACCGGACGAGGTTGTGAGAGAACCGCAATGATTTCTGGGGGGTCTTGTAAAAAGCGTTGTCCTAGTTCATAAGCAACTTTTGTTTGCACTTCATCGAGGGTTAATCCCACAATGGAGATTTCCCCTAAAAAGGGAACACGAATATTCCCCTCTGGATCGATAGCTCCAGCAAAACTAAATTCAGGAAAGTTAACAACCGTAACGCCAATGGAATCTCCAATAGCTAAACGATAGAGATTAAACTGTTCAGAAGTTCTGACATCAAACAAACGTGGTCGGGTTGTTTCTGGGAGAATATCCTCGTCTCGGAAGGTACTCGGAGGTTCCCCAGTCTCTTCTAAGGTATTAAACTCTTGTTGGTTGACTCCTTGAGCAAAACTAGCTGGTATTGCTAAGTTTTGAATGATAGTCCAGCCAAGAAGTCCTTGAGAACAACCGTAAAAAATTGAAGCCAACCAAGATAACTTCAATGGAATTTTTCGCACTTGTTTAGATACCATTGTTTTTCTCACACCACACACTATTCAAATCAGTGTAAGATTTTTTTCGTTAAAAGACCACTAACCAATTGACACTCCCGCAATGATGCAACGCCCTCATGGGGGTGTTTACCTCGACATTTTTTTATCTAACCCTATGTTAAACCGTTTGTTAAGGGTGGGGTCTTATACCAAATCGGCTTATTATCGTAGAGTAATATTCTTTCTCCCCCTACTTCCAGGAGCCTCCCCTGCTTCCTCTGCTCATCAAGGTGATTGTCTACTATCTAAAGCGGATTTAGTATTATTTGGGAGGGGTGGGAATATCTAAACTTCTGAAATATAAAGTTCCCACAGTGAACAAAAATAAGAGATAAAGAACAATTTGTCCTAAATATAAAGTTTGTCTATAACCAAATAGAGATTTGAGAATAATTCCTGGAAAGGTTTTATCGGGTAAAATGTCTGAACCATCCCAAACCAATGAACCCAGAATACAAGAGTCACCAGAAAAGAAACACAATTGAGAAAAACTCGGCTCAACTTGCCCTAACAAAATCACTGCTAGATTAAGATGTTTGAGGACTCCTAAGACTAATCCCCCGACAACTAATAAGAGGAAAATTCCCATTATTTTGAAGAAAAGACGAATGTTAATTTTGACCCCCAACTGAAAGAGCAGAAATCCTAAAATAGCTGCGGTTGTTAAGCCTAACACAGCACCAATACTGGGAATTTTCCAACTGTTTTCAAATTTGGCAACGATAAACAATACTGTTTCAAATCCTTCTCTTAAAACTGCAATGAAAACTAATAAGAAAACACCTTTTCCTGCTCCATTATTTCCTTTTAAAGCTGCGGCAATTCCTTGTTCAACGTCTCCTTTTAAATTTTTCCCTTGTTGGGTCATCCAAATAAGCATCCAACTTAACATGGCAACAGCTATGATCCCAAATAAAGTGGCTAAGCATTCTTTAATTATGGGAGTATAAGGACTTTGGTAGCTAGTTACTCCTTGGAGGATTCCTGCCAATAATAATCCGACCAAAACACTGGCGACAATTCCTCCACCAATACCCTGATATACCCAACGATTTAGTTGATTTTGTCCAACTTTATTCAAACAAGCTAAGACTATACCCACTACTAAAGATGCTTCAAATCCTTCTCTTAAGGTAACAACATAAGTGGGCAATGCAGCACTTAAATCCATGATTTCTAATGGTTTATTGATTATATAATTTTTCTGGAGTATTTCCTATAGTGACCCAGATACTATATCCGGGTCACTTTTAAATTACTGGATTTTGACTAAACATAATCCCGTAACATTTTCTTTAATTCTATGTTATGGACTTCTTCTTGCCCAATCATTCCCCGTGCAAACTCTTCGATATAGATACTGGCATTTTCTACCACTTCTAAGAGGTCTTTATACAAGTCTAAGGCTTTTTTTTCGTGGTTGAGACTTTCGACTAAAATATTGTGTAAACTATGCTCATTAGTCTCTTCCATAGGAGCAATATTTAAACTAGGATGACCTTCTAATCCTGTTAGAATCTCTCCCACTTGTTGAGCGTGAAGCAAAGATTCTGTAGCCTGTTGTTGAAAAAATTGTACAATGGGAAGACGATGTGGGCCTGTGACCATTAAAGAATAATGAGTGTAGCGAACGACACCAGCTAATTCATAT
This sequence comes from Crocosphaera sp., assembly GCF_030064895.1. GTDB lineage: Bacteria > Cyanobacteriota > Cyanobacteriia > Cyanobacteriales > Microcystaceae > Crocosphaera. Next base: position 7,657 of record NZ_JASJEB010000129.1, read on the forward strand.
TCCATGATGGTGTTAAGAAGCTGATTGGTTTTGTCTCGATCAAGTTCTCTCATATTTTACCTGCTAAGAAGAAGAATTTAGCTTGCAGTTATAACAGCTTGAGTCTCACTTTTTTGAGGATAAGTTAATTATTTATCCTGAGACTCTAACTCCAGATTATCTTATCTCTCGTTCTTCTCTTGTAAAATAAAGCTTAAATTTTTTAGTTCATGTCATTAACACTTATTTTAGTTATATTATCAGTCAAAAAATATCTAGATTATAGGGTAACTTGATTTGAGTTGGAAGGGAGAGTTTGTGGGGAACGGTTTTGAGAAGAGTGAACCATAATGAAGCCAACAAAAACAATAATACCAAAAAAAATCCAGAGCAACTGATTATTATTTCTTCGTTGTTTTCTTCTCACTTTTCTAATTCTTCTTTGTCCTTCTTGGTATTCTCTTTCGGTCGTCATGATTGTTCTGAGGAATAACAATAGTTAAAAACAGTTCTATCCTAACAGAAATAAAATGAAATGGGGAAAATCATAGAAAAATTTTTATCTTTCATTTAGGGATCTTACAGAGTAAGCTGTTCAGCATCTAAATTACTATACTAGACTGACGGGGAGACTGGGCAAAAGGGAGACGGGGAGAGGGTTTGCTAATTTGTTGCTTAACTTTGTAATATGTGGTTTAAATGCACAAAAGCTTAGTGTCAGAACTCCTACGGAGAAACCTACAAAAAGAGGTTAAAATCTGTTAAAATGGGGGACGTATTATGAATAAATAGATCCTTCTTGGTTTGTCATGTCCTCAGTAATTACTTCCGACTCTTTTAATTGGTTATATCGAGGAACCAGCGAAATCTTCCCCAGTCAACCTAACTCTAATAACCCCGAAGAAAACCTAGAAAAATTGATAGAAAAATCCCCTCGTCCTTTGAGGATTAAATTAGGAATTGATCCCACTGGAACAGATATTCATCTAGGTCATAGTATCCCCTTTCGTAAGTTAAGAGCGTTTCAAGATGCAGGTCATACAGCAGTAGTAATTATAGGGGATTTTACCGCACAAATTGGTGATCCTACTGGTAAATCAGAAGTTCGTAAACAATTGACTTCTGAAGCAGTCAAAAACAACGCAAAAAGTTATTTAGATCAATTGCGACCTATTCTCGATTTTGATACTCCTGGCAGGTTAGAAATTCGCTATAATTCTGAGTGGTTAAGTGAGCTAAATTTAGCCAAAATCCAAGAACTTTTAGCCACCATGACCGTCGGACAAATGTTAGCAAAAGAAGGGTTTGCGGAACGTTATAAACAAGAAAATCCTATTTTTCTCCATGAATTTCTCTACCCCTTAATGCAGGGATATGACTCGGTGATGATCGACGCAGATGTAGAATTAGGAGGGACGGATCAAAAGTTTAATATTGCCGTGGGAAGAGACTTACAAAGACACTTTGGCAAGAAACCTCAATTTGGATTATTATTACCCATTTTACTGGGGACAGATGGCAGCCAAAAAATGTCAAAATCTCTCAATAATTACGTGGGATTAAAAGAAGATGAGTTATCAATGTATTCTAAACTAGAAAAAACTCCCGATGCTATTATTAAGGACTATTTTGAACTATTAACTAATTTATCTCTAGAAAAATTACCCGAAAATCCTCGCGAATCTCAAAAATTATTAGCCATAAAAATTGTCTCACAATTTCACGGTCAACAAGCAGCTTTAACCGCACAAAAAACAGCAGAAGATTTAGTTAAAAATAAAGGCACTGGTATAACGGATGCAGTTCCTGAATACCACTTATCCAATGTAGAATTTCCGGCCAAATTATTCTACATTTTAAGTGCTAGTGGACTCTGCGGAAGTAGTGGAGAAGGTAGAAGACAAATACAAGGAGGTGCAGTGCGTTTGGATGGAGAAAAAATCACCGATGTTAATCTAACCTTTGAGAAAATACAACAACTCTCAGGTAAAGTTTTACAAGTAGGAAAAAAGAAGTTTATTAAATTAGTTTAGGTTGAAAATATATAAGTCCCAACTCCGAACTTCTAACTCTGAACTCAAGTTTCCCTAGTCGAGTCTTGTGTTTGATACACTAGAATACGAGAACGTCTAACTTGACGAGTATAACAACGTCATTTTAACTTGAAACCTTAAACTCAACCTTGTACACACCAAGAGGATAAACAGTATTATGGGATTATTTGACCGCCTAGGCCGAGTTGTTAGAGCCAACCTCAACGATCTCGTTAGCAAAGCAGAAGATCCAGAAAAAATCTTAGAACAAACCATTGAGGATATGGGGAGGGATTTGATCGAGTTAAAACAAGCTTTCGGTCAAACCCTGGGGTCTCAGAAAAGAACAGAAGGGCAATACAAAGAAGCACTCAAACAATCCAATACTTGGGAACAACGGGCAAAATTAGCCTTATCTAAAGGTGAAGAAACTCTTGCTAGAGACGCTTTAGTGCGGAAAAAATCTTATACAGATACCGCCACCACCCTCAAAGAACAACTAGATCAGCAAAATGGTCAAATTGAAACCATGCGCCGCAATTTAACAGCCCTCGAAAGCAAAATTGCTGAAGCCAAGACCAAGAAAGATATGCTTATTTCTCGGGCTAAGGCCGCTAAGGCTAACGAAGCTCTACAATCAACCATGAGTGGGCTTAATACCAGTGGTTCTATGGCCGCTTTTGAACGTATGGAAAATAAAGTTTTAGATATGGAGGCCCGTTCCCAAGCTGTGGGTGAAATAGGGGGATCAAGTCTAGAAAATCAGTTTGCTGAACTCGAAGCCGGAAGCGGTGTGGAAGATGAACTGGCTATGCTGAAAGCTCAAATGACCGGATCTGCTGAACCTAAAGCTTCTCTCCCAGAAGGAAAAACTGAAGATAAATCGACTCCTAAAGATAGCGCAGTTGATGCAGAATTAGAAGATTTACGCCGTCAACTGGATAATCTTTAAAAGTCAAGAAAACTTGTAAGCTAATAACTGGTAACAGAATTATTGATCCCTGATAACTAAATTATGAGTAGTGTTCTCGAAATTACAGATTCTCAATTTGATACAGAAGTATCTAAAAGCGAAACTCCTGTATTAGTCTATTTCTGGGCCTCTTGGTGTGGTCCTTGTCGTTTGGTTTCTCCTTCTATCAAAAAGATTGCTGATAGCTACGGCGATCGTCTTAAAGTCCTTAAATTAGAGGTTGATCCCAACCCCAATGCACGCACTAAATGCAAAGTGGAAGGAGTTCCCGCTTTACGTCTATATCAGGATAAGGAACTATTAGCCGGACAGGAAGAGGAGATCACCAAACAACAATTGGAAGAGATGCTTATAGCCCAACACGAAGGGGCGATCACCAGACAACAATTGGAAGAGATGCTTAACCAACATCTTGATTAGTGGTTAGGGTTGGAGAGTTCGCTCTCTCCTCTCCCTTAATGCTCTTGTTTGGCTGAGAATATGTCAGTTTTACTAACATCTTAAAGCTTCGCTCAAACTAGCTAATTTAGAGAGGTAATAGGTAACAGACAACAGGAAACAGGTTTTATTTTCACTGCAACTAATTGAAAATCTCTTTTAATTGTTTTCCTTTTTGGTTTTTATTTACTGGTGTAAAATGTCATTTTTATATCAAATTAAGCATAAAAATCAACAGAAAATAATAACAGCATTTGAAGAAAAGTATATTTATTGTTGTGTAATAGAGTATGGAAAATAGGAGCATAAAGCACAGAATTAAGTCATCTTTTTAAATATAATTTGTCGGTTTTAAATTCAACTTTCGGTTAGTTTGTGTCAGCACATTATGTGTTATTAAAACTAACACTAAGTATATGTAAAGTTTTCTAACGACATTAAAAATTTTTGAATTTAATTTCCTTAACCTAATGTCGGGCAGAATTCCCTTATCCTCTACAGGTTAGGGATGAATGCCCGACCAACAAATAAACGACGAAGTATCCACGCCAGTTGCTCCACTTGGGGAGACCCCAAGACCGCACTGGCTCCACTTTCTATTATCTTGTGTTATACTTTTATCATAAACTTATTT
>NZ_JASJEB010000035.1 GCF_030064895.1 Crocosphaera sp.
GTGCTTTAATAGCAGCTAAATAAAACGACTCTAAGGGTAAATTCAAGGTCATTACTTCTACTTGAAAAAAGCCAAAATAAGTCCATCTATAAACCCATCCAGTAAAGTAAAGTGCAATTGCTAATAAAGCAATTAAACTCGCTAATTTGCCTAAAGGATTAATATCTTGATTATTCTCAGGAGATGAAGTCACAATTTAATATGTTTTTAGAATTACAATAGTAAATTGATTATAATAGATCAATAAATTCATCAACAGTTAAACCTGCTTGACGAATAATGTTACGCAGTGTGCCTTTGGCAATAGTTCGATGATTAGGAATTGTAACTTGAGTTGATGGATTTTCTCTAATTAACGTGATATGACTACCATGCTGTCGATAAACTAAAAAATCTATTTTTTTCAATGCTTTGATACATTCTTTGCCAGAAATAGCGGGTAGTTTACTCATAAAAAATCGAAGTTACTTCAATATTATCTTCAGGAATTAACTCTCCCCTTTCTTGTAAGACTTCAATATGAAGATCGATAGCTTCTTGAATATTTTCTAACGCTTCCTTTTTGGTTTTTCCTTGACTAAAACAACCAGGTAAACTCGGAACTTCAGCAATAATATAGCCATCTTCATCAGGATAAAGTAAGATGGTGCGTTTCTGAGAAATTGGGGTTAACATAATAAGTATGGGTTACACCAATAGTTGACTTTTCTTAACTATAGTATAATCTACCTAAAAATCAAGCTTACCCTTAAAAATATGAAGTTTTTTATATATACTTTAATTTTCACAGCAACGATTATCTTATCAGTTACAGGATTAATGGGAAATGCAAAAAATATCCCTAACCTAGAAATTAGTCAAAATTCAACCACTACTAAACAAAGAACTCCCCTTAATTTATTAGTTCCCGACTTGGTTACTGTAAGTTTAAATCAAGAATCATACACAGGAAAATTAACCAGTTTCAATGCTAATTATTTAACCATTGAAGGACATGGTGGAGCAGAAAAAATATTGATTTCTCAAGTTAAAGAAATGAATTTTAAAGGTGATGTTTGGGTTAAAAATTCTGATGGCACAATTAGAAGATTTCCGTGGCGAGACAGTAGTAAAATTTTACAAGAATTGCCAACCAATGCCTTTAAATTAGACAAAAATGCAGAAAAAGCAACCCTTGATTTAGAGAGTTTAAGTGATGAAGGATTCAGTCGATTTTCTCAACATCTTAATAAAAACTATGGCATTAAAGCTATTTTTTTCGAGTCATCAGAGAAAATGGCGGTTAAAATTATGGAAATTGATTAAACTGTAATTAAATAAAATCGCCAGAATTTTCCGATGTTTCCCGTAAGACAGTTCTATCGCACCTTTATCCTCACTGGTTTAGGTTTCATAACGGTTACTGCGTCCCAAGCAACCACCCATCACAATTTTATCCCTGTCCTATTTCCTGACTCAACTAAACCTACCCATAATCAGACTTTAATTGCTCAAAAACAGTCTAAAGTTGCGCTGGTTATTGGAAATAGTGCTTATGAAGAAAAACCACTATCTAATCCTGTTAATGATGCAAGGGATATGGCAAAAGCTTTGCAAGAATTGGGATTTGAGGTAACGTTGGTGAAAGACACAGATTTACCGACGATGGAGGAAGAAATAGATAAGTTTAGCCAACAATTACGATATGGTGGGGTTGGTTTGTTTTATTATGCGGGACATGGAATACAGATGGAGGGAAAAAACTATTTGACTCCCCTCAAAGCGGAACTTAAGCGAGAAAAGGACGTAAAACGTAAATATCTTGACCTGGAAACGCTATTAGATGCAATGGAAGCGGCGCAAACAAGCATCAATATCCTTATTATTGATGCTTGCCGACGGGAGCCTTTTTATAGTCAATTGCCTTCTGCTTATCGTAGTTCATCAAATCGGGGTTTAGCAGAAGTAAAGTCGCTCCCCGAAGGAACCATTATTGCATTTGCCACTGCACCAGATCAATTAGCAGAGGATGGAATACATACTCGAAATTCTCCTTTTACTTCAGCATTACTGCAACACATCAAGACAGCAAATTTAGATGTACAGTTAATGTTGAGACGGGTTAGTGAATCGGTTCAGAAAAAGACAAATAAAGAGCAAAAACCTTGGACAAACGCTAATTTAGTTGGGGGTGAGTTTCATTTGAATCCTCAACCGAAGATTTCCCCTGTTCCAATTCCATCGTTTCCACCTCCTCCTGTACAAACTCCAATAAATCAAAATAAACCACTAGATTCAGATGATGTTCCTAATAAATATCCTCAGCCACGTCGTCCTCCTACAATAGAATCAATCCCAGGTTCTATAACTTGTCCAGGCTATGAAGAAAAGTGTTAGGATTATTAGATATAAAAAAAGGTAAATTGTATGTTACAAAAAAAAACTGTTGCAATGGTAGCTTTAAGTTTCCTTACAATCACTCACTTGTTTATAAAAACTAATTATGCTTTGGCCGAAACATCAGAAGGATCAATTATAGAGGATGATCTTAATACCCAAAATTCATTGCCTTGGGGTCTCCCAGACTGGCGATATAGTCAAGTTCTTAATATTCACGAAAGTTTAATCAATTTACTTGTTGGTAAGGTGGTTATAGATAAGTATGAAAATAGAAATGGTGCTTTGAGTATATTTAATAATCCTCCAAGTCCTGGGAAAAAAAATTTTATTTCTTTTTGGGGAAGTAAAATTGAGGGCTGTTTTGTTAAATTGATTTTTCAATCCGCATCTTCTTCTAATCCAATTGATCCCGAAACATTGATTCCTATTCGACTTGATATGGGAGTTGATGACACAATTATCAAATTACGAGCTAAAAGTTCTTCTAATACTACTTACTGGAAGGAAAATTATACCTATGGAGTTGATGAAAACCAGATGACAGGAACTTTCTATGGAGTAGAACAAAACTTTTTTATAAGCTCTGAACAAGTTAATCATTTAAAGTCTGCTTCAACACAAGAAGTTAAAGCTAGAATAACTTTTCGCGATGGTTCTAGTATAATCTATCCTATTGGAGTAGAAACAGTCAAGCGGTGGAAAAATGTTTATAGTTTTAATCCTTACTGCAAAGATATGAACTAAATAGTTTAGCAATCTAAATGCACTATTATCAGGGAAGGAGAGAGAGGAGAATTGATTGGTGTATTACGCTAAGCTAATACACCAATCAACCTGATTTTGGTGCGTTGCAGAATTACTCTTAAAAGGAATTTATCCACACAAAATATTAGAAGGCGATCGCTAATTCTGGTTATAACTAGGATTTGACTGATAGAATTATCTCAACTTTAGAATATAAATTACACTTATGACTTCTGTGCGATAGCACCGGAACGTAGTGAGGAACTTCCATTTCTGAGAGGGGTTAGGGGTGGGTTGACTTCATTCAATGGGTAGGGCTATATATGCTAGACTTAAATGATAAACGGATTTATGGTTGGTTATGGTTTTTTCTTCTCTGATTCGTACCCTACAAAAATCTCCTTTAAGTAAAGAATTATTAGACAAACTAAAAGGAAATAATGAATTAGGATTAAAAGGAATTAATAGACTACCAAAAGGTTTAATTTCTTCTACTTTAGCTCAGGCTAAAAAGGATAATCTATTAGTTGTCTGTGCTACCTTAGAAGAAGCAGGAAGATGGACAGCACAATTAGAGATAATGGGATGGAAAACAGTCAATTTTTACCCAACAACGGAAGCATCTCCCTATGAATCTTTGAATCCTGAATCAGAAATGATCTGGGGACAAATGCAGGTATTATCTAACTTGAACATATCTGATTCTAAGGAAGATAATTACGCTATTGTTACCACAGAAAAAGCTTTACAGCCTCATTTACCTCCTCCTGATATTTTTCATAACTACTGCTTAAAATTAGAAGCAGGAATGACAGAAAAATCGAAAAAGTTTGACGAAAAATTAGTTAAATTAGGCTACGAAAGGGTTAATTTAGTTGAGGTAGAAGGTCAATGGAGTCGTCGCGGTGATATTGTTGATATTTTCCCCGTTTCTTCAGAGGTTCCCCTCAGATTAGAATGGTTTGGAGATGAATTAGAAAAAATAAGAGAATTTGATCCAGCAACTCAGCGATCGCTTGATAAAATAGAGCAAATTTTATTAACTCCTATTGGTTTTAATACTATTATTGCTAATACGATTAAAGAGAATAACTATGACTTAGATGATTATTTATCAGAAGAAGAAAAAGAAGGGTTAGAAGAGTATAATTATCCTCCAGGAATGCAGAGATTTTTAGGCATAGCTTTTGATAAACCTAGCTCCATTTTAGACTATTTAGCTCCTAATACTCTCTGTGTTTTCGACGAAATAGAACAATGTCGCTCCCATAGCGATCGCTGGTTAGACTATATAGAAGAACAGTGGCAAGATAATAATAAAACATTACCAAAAGTGCATAGAAGTTTTGATGATTCTTTTCAGTTAATAGACAATTTTCCTAAACTATATCTCTATGAACTATCAGAAGTTAATAATAAAAACGCCCTAGACTTATCCAGTCGTCCCCTACCAACAACTCCCCATCAATTTGCTAAACTAGCAGAAATATTAAGAGGAAAACGCGAAATTTATAGTGGCATGACCCTCAATAAATATGCTACTTGGTTGATTTCCGCGCAACCTTCTCGCACTGTTTCTCTATTACAAGAACATGACTGTCCAGCGCAATTTATTCCTAATCCCCGTGATTATCCAGCTATTAATAAATCCCACATTCAAGAAACAGCAATCGCTTTAAAATATTCGGGTTTAGCAGAATTAGAAGGGTTTATTTTACCAACCTTTCGTATTGTTGTTGTCACAGATAAAGAATTCTTTGGACAGCACGTTTTAGCCACAGCAGGGTACATTAGAAAGCGTCGTCGTGCTGCTTCTAAAAAAGTTGACTTGCAACAACTACATCCAGGGGATTATGTTGTTCATAAAAGTCATGGAATCGGTAAATTTTTGAAGTTAGAAAGTTTAGCAACCCGTGAATATTTAGTCTTACAATACGAAGATGGTATTTTAAGGGTTCCTGCCGATTCTTTTGATAGTTTATCCCGTTATCGTCATACGGATTCAAAACCCCCTAAACTCCATAAAATGACGGGTAAAATGTGGAAAAAATCGAAACAGAAAGTGCGAAAAAATATTAAGAAACTAGCGGTTGATCTGATTAATTTATACGCAAAACGAGCAAAAAATACAGGGTTTACCTATCCCCTCGATACTCCTTGGCAACAGGAATTAGAAGACTCTTTCCCCTATCAACCTACTCCTGATCAGTTGAAAGCAATACAAGAGGTTAAAATAGACTTAGAAAGCGATCGCCCTATGGATCGTTTAGTGTGTGGAGATGTGGGTTTTGGCAAGACAGAAGTAGCAGTTAGAGCTATTTTTAAAGCCGTTACCAGTGGTCATAAACAAGTAGCATTTTTAGCTCCTACTACTATTTTAACGCAACAACATTATCACACCTTAAAAGAAAGATTTGCTCCTTATCCTATCAATATTGGACTATTAAATAGATTTCGTACAGCCTCGGAGAAAAAAGAGATTCTGCAACGTTTAGCTACAGGAGAATTAGATATTGTTGTTGGCACTCAACAGTTATTAGGAAAAAGCGTAAAATTTAAAGATTTAGGCTTATTAGTTATAGATGAAGAACAGAGATTTGGTGTTAATCAAAAAGAGAAAATAAAGGAAATAAAAAGCCATGTTGATGTCCTTACTTTGACAGCTACACCAATTCCTAGAACTCTCTATATGTCCTTATCTGGAATACGGGAAATGAGCTTAATTACTACACCTCCCCCCTCTCGTCGTCCAATTAAGACCCATTTATCTCGTTACAATCCTGATGCAGTGAGAACAGCTATTCGTAATGAATTAGATCGGGGAGGACAAGTCTTTTATGTGGTTCCCAGAGTCGAAGGAATTGAAGAAGTAGCAGCACAATTAAAGAGAATGGTTCCCAGTGCTAGAATGGCTATTGGTCATGGTCAAATGGATGTTAATGAGTTAGAAATGACCATGTTAGGGTTTAATAATGGGGATACAGATATTCTGGTTTGTACCACCATTGTTGAGTCAGGTTTAGATATTCCTCGGGTTAATACAATTATTGTAGAAGACGCTCAAAAATTTGGTTTAGCACAACTCTATCAACTGAGAGGAAGAGTAGGAAGATCAGGGATTCAAGCACACGCTTGGTTACTCTATCCCAGTAAATCTCAACTAACAGAAACGGCACGAAAAAGATTAAGAGCGTTACAAGAATTTAGTCAGCTAGGTTCAGGGTATCAATTAGCAACTCGTGACATGGAAATTCGCGGAGTTGGTAACTTATTAGGTGCTGAACAATCGGGACAAATGGAGTCTATTGGCTTTGAATTATATATGGAAATGTTACAAGAAGCTATTAGAGAAATTCAAGGTCAAGAAATACCAAAAGTAGAAGATACTCAAGTTGACTTACAATTAACTTCTTTTATTCCTACGGATTATATTCCCGATATGGAACAAAAAATGTCTGCTTATCGGGCAATTGCTGTTGCTAATTCTAAGAAAGAACTAAGTCAAATTGCAGCAGAATGGAACGATCGTTATGGAAAATTACCAGTCCCCGTACAACAATTATTACAAGTAATTGAACTGAAACAGTTAGCAAAATCTTTGGGATTTTCTCGCATTAAACCAGAAGGAAAACAACATATTGTCTTAGAAACTCCAATGGAAGAACCTGCTTGGAAACTATTACAAGAAAAATTACCCCAACATTTGCGATCGCGTTTTGTTTATAGTCCCAAAAAAGTTACTGTCAGGGGTTTAGGAGTTATGAAACCACAAAAACAATTAGAAAGTTTATTAGAGTGGTTAGAAAAGATGCAAGACGCGATTACAGTGAACAGTGAAGATAATAGATAATTATTATCATTTGAGTCTATAATGAATTAACTATAGTAAATTTTGACAGATTAAAGAAAGATGTCTAAAATACCTGTAATTTCAGAACATATTTGTATGACTCCAGGGGTTTGTGGGGGAAAACCTCGTATTGCTGGTCATCGAATTAAAGTACAAGATATTGTCATTTGGTATGAAGAAATGGGACTTTCTCCCGATGAAATTGTTTCTCGACATCCAACTATTACGTTAGCGGATGTTTATGCAGCGTTAACTTATTACTATGATAATTTTCAAGAAATTCGACAAGCAATTTTAGAAGATGACCGTTTAGAAGCTGAAATGCGCTCATTATTTTCTTCTTAAAATGTTTCCATAATTAAGCGAAGTTAACTTTATTTTTTAGGATCAATACTTGATAATTCGTCTAATTAATGTGTTTAAAAATCTAACTTTTATTTATGTCTAATTTATCTGATAGAATAAAATTTCATTTAGATGAAAATGTAGAAAATGCCATTGCTGAGGGATTAAGAAGAAGGAATATTGATGTAACAACTACAGCAGAAGTCAATTTAATTGGTGCATCTGATGAACAAAAAACCACATTTGCTTTGACTCAAAAGCGGGTAAAAATTACCCACGATGCTGATTTTTTGAGACTTCATTAACGACAAGTAGAACACGCTGGAATTATTTATTGTCGTCAAGGTCGTCGTTCTATTGGAGAAATTTTACAAGCTTTATGGCGAATTTATCTCTCTCAAAGCACCGAATCAATGTATCAGCGTCTTGAATTTATTTAAGAGTAATTATCTTGAGGTACAACGAGGTCATCTCCCTGCATTTTAGCTAGATATCAAATAAGAAACTGGTAACTGGTAACTGTTCACTGAATTTTAACCAACGGTTCTAAAATTTCTCTTTCTTCTTTAGCTAATTTCATCAATACTCTTCTGTCTCCTTTGCTTTCTTTATATTCCACTGCTGTTTTTAAGAAACGCAAGGCAATGGATAATTCTAGTTTATCTCCTACAATAGATTGCCAAATTTCTAACCAAGTACGTGCAAGTTTATCGCTGACCATTTCTGACATTAAAGTAGGAATATGATCCACCATTCCTTTACTTAAATTAGACACAACTTTGTGTTTATCATAAATATTGACTAATGTTTCAATGCAAGATTTCCAAACATCAATATCCCTGGTACTATCCCAGATAATTTTTATATATTCCTTTATATCTCCTGTATAAGATTCTGTTTGATTAGCAAAGCTATTTAAAGCATCATCTAATTGTTTAAATCCTTCGTCCCAATTGTTCAATTTAAAGATAACTTCAATCCGATTAAACCAAGAATAAGAGTTTTTTGGATTTAATGAAATTGCTTTGTTGTATGAGGCGATGGCATCATCAAACCTTCCTAAGTTAAATAAAACATTCCCTCGGTTATTCCAAGCTTCATCTTTATCTGGTTTAATTTCTAAAGCTTTGTTGTATGAGGCGATGGCATCATCAAATCTTCCTAAGTTAAATAAAACATTCCCTCGGTTATTCCAAGCTTCATCTTTATCTGGTTTAATTTCTAAAGCTTTGTTGTATGAGGCGAGCGCTTCATCAAACCTTCCTAAGTTAAATAAAGCATTCCCTCGGTTATTCCAAGCTTCATCTTTATCAGGTTTAATTTCTAAAGCTTTGTTGTATGAGGCGAGCGCTTCATCAAACCTTCCTAAGTTAAATAAAGCATTCCCTCGGTTATTCCAAGCTTCATCTTTATCAGGTTTAATTTCTAAAGCTTTGTTGTATGAGGCGATGGCATCATCAAACCTTCCTAAGTTAAATAAAGCATTCCCTCGGTTATACCAAGCTTCATCTTTATCTGGTTTAATTTCTAAAGCTTTGTTGTATGAGGCGATGGCATCATCAAACCTTCCTAAGTTAAATAAAGCATTCCCTCGCTTATACCAAGCTTCATCTTTATCAGGTTTAATTTCTAAAGCTTTGTTGTATGAGGCGATGGCATCATCAAACCTTCCTAAGTTAAATAAAGCATTCCCTTCTTCAATACCTTGAATAAGCAACGATTCACCTTCGATAGACGCTTTATCCATAGTCTGTTTCATCAAACTTTCTTTAACTGCTAAAGCGTGATTAATATATTCTCTTTCTAAACAATTTTCTGGAAGTTGTTGTAATCTTTCTTGTAATTCTTTTTTGCTGTACCAGATTCTCAAAAAATCAATAAATAACTTGATGGGTTCTCCTCGCTGTTTTTTAACTTCCAAACAGATACGCATCAAAGGTTCTTGTAACTCATAAAAGGATTCTCTACCAACAGCTTCAGCAGTTACATAACCTTTTTTTCGTAAATCTTTCAATTGTCCCGATGCTGTTTGAGGACTAATAAAACAACGTTGAGCAATTTCTTTTACAGGTAAAGCATTGGATTTTTCACATAATAACTCAATCATTTTTCTTTGTTGCGGTGATAAATATTGCATCCTTGCTTGATAGTAAGGGGTTAATTCATCTAATGTTTTCATTACGGGTTTAACTAACTCATCTAAAGAATTACGAGTTAAAAATTGTGAAAAAATAACATAAACTCGATGATTACCTCCTGCTAAGTGATGAATAGCTTGAATACGATCTTTTCCTATGGGAGATTTAATAAAAGATTCTAATTCTTGATCCTTTTGAAGTTCTGCTATGTTTCTTAATAATTCTGTTGCTGCTTCGATGGTTAATTTATCTAGGTATTTAGGAGCAAAAAAACCATAGAAAGGTGAATCTTTATTGCTAACTCCAGCAAATAAACTTTGGCTAGTAGCAATAATAGTAATTAGGTTATTATTTTGTAAATAAGCTCGAAATTTTTTTTGTCCAATATCTCCTAAACCATTAAAAATTTCATCAAGATTTTCTGTGAGTAATAATAAGGTTTTATTACCAATAAATTCTTTTAAGATTCTTTCTGCTTGATAAGTTGCATCATCAGCAGATAATTTATATAAAGATTCAACTTTTTCTTGTATTTTAGTTTCGTATAATTCTGAATCTTCATTCTCTAAAGCACTAAATATTCTGATTAATAAATCTAACCACGAACTAACACCCCATTCTTCTTCTTTTAACCAAGCAATTAATAATTTATCTTCTAACTCTTCTCTTTTTTTCAGACGATGATAAATTAAGGCAATAGTATGGGTTTTACCAATACCTCTCATCCCAATTAATAGACGAAAATGTTTATTAGCAGTTTCCGCACTATGACAAACTGATTCGATTAAATCTTCAACTAATTTATGTCTCTGTACAAAGATAGCTTCTAAAGTATTTGCAGACATTAAACTAGGGGTGAATGTTGAAAGAAAATTATTATCCATAATAAAAACAGTGAACGGTGAACAGCGGATAGTGAGTAGTGATAATAACTGGTAACTAATAACTAATTGTTATTTATAATGTTCTAGAAATCACCCAATATTTTTTAACAATATTTATTTTAAACTTAAAAATTGTATTTTCTTTAATTAAGTAGTAATCTTTGAGTAATAGCTTTAAAACGGATCTGAATATTTCTTCATCGTCTAAAGCTAATCTATTCCATAAATCCTGAAAAGATAAGCCACTTTCAATGGCTAAAATATCTAAGATTTTTAAAGCATATTTTTTCTCATATTCTGTATAATAATTATCGATCCTGTCTCTATAATGCTCGATTTTCCAGATATTTAAGGGATTAATCAAGGATTTATTGATGGTTTTTTCTACAGTTTTTTTATCTATAAAACCATAAATAAATTTAAGTTTACTAATTAGAATATGAATATAAAAAGGGATACCACTAACCTCTTCAGAAATGTATTGAGCCATGATTTCAATATTATCAGTTTCTATTTTTTCTCCTTCTATTAAACGAGTAGTTAACTCGCTTGCATTGCTTAAAGATAAGGGAGGAACATCGATAGGATACATATCATTAGTTGGATCATTCTTATAACCAGCTTCCTTTAATTTCTTAATAACATGATGTAAACCAATTGAGCCAGTAAATACCATCCTAACTTGAGGATAATTTTGACGAAGCGATCGCAAGATATCTAACATTTCCATTGACTCTTCATCCCCTATATTACCCAACATATAAGGTACTTCATCCCAGAGAAAAATTACTTGATGTTCTTGATTTGTAACTAAATCTTCTATGGTTTTTGTTAATAATATTTTCCAATGGGTTGCAGCTATTTTAGGGAACTTAAAACCGCTAAATTCTGCATCTTGAAATTGACTAATAAATTGTCTTACTTTTTGTGTCGTTTTTTGTGATTTACTTAAATATTTTTCTACATCTTCCCACACTGCTTCAACAAACTCAATCGGCGATCGCATTCCTTCAAGATCCCTAAAAATAATCAGCTTATTATCCTTTCCCTCCGCTTGCATCTTCTTAATCATATTCGTTTTTCCCATACGCCTCTCTGCGCTGAGAATTACGCTTTGTTGCTCTAATATAGCCCAAATTTTAGCAATTAGCTTGTCTCTACCTATAACGTCTTCAGGCGCAAGGATACCCCCAGGATTCGCTTTCATGGCTTTCATACGACTTTATTAATGTAAGTTATTTTCATTGTACGTCATTTTTAACGTACGTCAATTTTGTCTTATATTAATTTAATGCAAATTAAAGAGGGGTTCAATTGAACTCCTCTGATCACCTAGAAATATGAGGGTTAAGCAGGAACTGGTTCTCCGGGACGTAACTTCATCCATTTTCCCGTTTCTTGCAAAAAGCTTTCACAACCGACTACATCCCACTCCATTTCTATGTAATCTTGATTAGGACGAATGTTAACATTAATAGTAGGTTCTTTCGGTTCAAAAGTAGGATTATCGGTTAAATGGGGTTGTTGGTGTTGTTCTTCCACTGCGTGATAGGTTTGACAACTATCAACATAACGACAGTTAACACAAATACACATATATTTCTCCTTTGCTAGTTTTACCTATTAATGTAACGTAGGATATAAAAATGTGACTATTTTTAAAGGTTTATTTCTTGAATTTACATGAAGCAGACGACATCATCTCTCAATTTATCCTCTAATATTCTACCCTTTGATTTAGACTTGCTTCCACCCACTGCTTATTTAGTAGGTGGGATGGTTCGAGATGCACTATTAAACCGTTCAAGAGATTATCTAGACTTAGACTTTGTTTTACCAAACTTAGTGATAGAAACAGCTAAAAAAATTGCTAATAAATATCATGCAGGTTTTGTAGTTTTAGATGCAGAAAGAAACATTGCTAGAGTTGTTTTTGAACAAGGAACCGTTGATTTTGCGCAACAAGAAGGGTATAGTATCGAAAAAGATTTAAGCAGAAGAGATTTTACAATTAATGCGATAGCCTATAATTTTTATCAACAAAAATTAATTGATCCTCTCAATGGTTTAGCAGATTTAGAAACAAAAACCATAAAAATGATTAGTATCAAAAATCTTCAAGATGATCCCTTAAGATTATTACGCGCTTATCGTCAAGCTGCTCAATTAAATTTTATAATTGAACCCGAAACAAGACAAACTATTGTAAAATTATCTCCTTTAATTAATCAAGTAGCTGCCGAACGAGTTCAAAGCGAATTAAATTACTTATTAGGCAACCCTCGGGGAAGTCAATGGTTGAGTGAAATAACCAAAAATGGCTTATTAAAACCTTGGTTTCCTGAAATATACAATAATAATTTACAGCTATTAGAAGACATTGATAGCAGTATTAAATTATTACAAAATCAGTTAAAAGAAGATGATTTTAATAACTTGTTTGAGCTTCAAGGAGAGCAAACCATTTATAGTAGTTCCTTCTTACAAAGAGCAAGATTAACTTGTTTAGTTTCTAATGATTCTAAAATTGCTAAAGAACAATTAATTAACTTAAAGTATTCCAATCAAGATATCAAAGCAGTTGTCAACGTTTTAAACAATTTACCTTGGTTAGAAAAAAATCAGCAAAATATATCTTTAAGAGAATTATATTTTTTATTTTTAGAACTTGGCAATCATTTTCCTATTTTTGCCCTAGTTGCTTTAGGGGAAAATATTAATAATAACCTGATTTTAAACCTAATTACTCATTATCTTGATCCCCAAGATAAACTAGCACATCCTATTCCTCTAATTACAGGTCATGATTTAATTAACTCTCTTAACATTAAACCCAGTCCCCAACTCGGTAAACTTTTAACCGAAGTCTCAATTGCTCAAATTGAAGGAAAAATAAACAGTAAAGCAGAAGCTTTAGATTTTGCTAGAGATTATATCTAAACTAATATCTTGCAACAGTACAGAAAACCTCAACAATAAAAAAAAGAAAATCAATTATAATAAATTAATTAATTAACCTTGAGCCGTGATAACTATCACGACTGGGTTATGATTATAAAGTGGAGATCAACGATTAAGACTTTTTGTATGGATTATCTCGTAGCTGTTGTTAGCGATCGCATTAAAGCAGAGGAGGCCTACACTGCTCTAGAAAAAGGTGGCATTCCTACCAGTCAAATGAGTATCCTGGGGAAAGGGTACAAAACCGCCGATGAATTTGGTTTAATTGATCCTGGACAACAGGCTAAAAAACGGGCCATGCTCATGGCTATCTGGCTAGTCCCTTTTGGTTTTATTGGTGGTTATTCCTTTGATCTAATCACAGGGGTCAATAGTTTTGATTGGGCAGGAGAACCCTGGAATCATATCTTAGGTGGGTTTGCTGGTGCCATTGGAGGGGCAATGGGTAGCGTCTTTGTTGGCGGTGGTGTCGGTTTATCCGTGGGCAGTGGAGACGCTTTACCCTATCGAAATCGTCTCGACGCAGGAAAATACATCGTTGTTGTTCAAGGGGCGACTAGCTTGAAAAATAAAGCAACTTCTATACTTAATCCCTTAAACCCTGAAAATATCCAAGGTTATTCTTCTGAGAACTATTAGTTTCTATCTTAAGTGTTCCCATAGGAATTGACTTAGGATTAGATAATTGGTTAATTGACGTAAATAAAAAAATAGGTAGAGTAAAATATTAAAGTAACTCTACCCATATAGTTAATGCTCATAATTCAGTCATAAACATATTAACTGAATTATAAAAACCTATCTTTTAACATTGAACTGATTCTGCCCTTAACTCATCAATTAATTGAGCTAGTTGCTCACTATCTGCTCGATAAACTTCTCCACAAAATTCGCAAGTTGCCTCAGCCCCATTATCTTTTTCAATCATATCTTGTAATTCATCTTCTCCTAATAATTTCAAAGCCCCTAAAACCCGACTAAAAGAGCAAGGACAATGAAACCTTAACATTTGAATATCGGGAAAAATAACTAATCCTAAATCTCCCAATAACTCCTCTAAAATATCCGGTAAACCCTTCCCTTGTCGTAATAAAGGAGTAAACCCGGAAAGTTTAGAAATACGAGATTCTAAAGTAGCCACTAACTGCTCATCTCTAGCTGCTTTAGGCATTACTTGTAACAATAAACCACCGGCCGCTGTCACCCCTTGCGCCCCCACAAACACTCCTAATAATAAAGCCGAAGGAGTTTGTTCAGAAGTAGCTAAATAATGGGTTATATCGTCCCCTATTTCCCCAGATACCAACTCTACGGTACTAGAATAAGGATAACCATAGCCTATATCTCGTACCACATAGAGGAACCCTTCCGAACCAACCGCACCCCCCACATCTAACTTACCAAGGGAGTTGGGAGGCAGTTCGATACTAGGGTTGGCAACATAACCCCTCACCGTTCCATCTAACCCTGCATCCACTAATAACCCTTTTAACGGACCATTTCCTTTGACACGAATGTTGACACGAGAACCCTCTTTTTTCATGCTAGAAGCCAGTAATAAACCGGCTGACATGGTGCGTCCTAAGGCTGCTGTAGCAACATAGGACAGTTGATGTCGTTGTCTTGCTTCTTCTGTGAGTCGGGTAGATATGAGACTAACCGCCCGAATACCTCCGTCTGCTGCTGTTGCCCGTATAAGTTGATCCGCCATGAAAATCCTTACATTTCTTGATATATTTTTTCTTATCTTAATCAAACTGTACAATATCAAACAAACAATTCTGGTGTATTATTGACCTAGAAATAATCATCCGTCTTCATAAACTTTTCAAGCTTATCCGAGTAGTATTGAGTGAGGAGTGATTGAACTGTTTACTGATCCAATATTTGCGTTAAAATGGTAGTATAATGGACTATCTAGAAGCAATCAAATGCAGTTTATCGATCGCGCAGAAATAGAAGTAGAAGGGGGAAAAGGAGGAGATGGCATGGTTGCCTTCCGACGGGAAAAATATGTCCCAGCAGGAGGCCCAGCAGGAGGGAACGGAGGTAAAGGAGGATCGGTTATCCTACAAGCAGAAGGAAACCTACAAACTTTGTTAGACTTTCGTTATGCTCGTCGTTTCAAAGCAGATGATGGCAAACGAGGTGGTCCCAATAATTGCACCGGTGCTATGGGTAAAGATACAATAATTGAGGTTCCCTGTGGCACAGTAATTTATGACCTAGAAACAGATGAAATGTTAGGGGACTTAGTGGAAAAAGGACAAACCCTTTGCGTTGCTGAGGGAGGAAAAGGAGGGTTAGGGAATAAACACTTTTTGAGTAATAAAAATCGCGCCCCCGAACACGCTTTACCTGGTTTAGAAGGGGAGTTGCGTAACCTCAGATTAGAATTAAAGTTACTGGCAGAGGTTGGCATTATTGGTTTACCAAACGCGGGAAAATCGACGTTAATCGCCTCTTTATCCGCTGCCCGCCCTAAAATAGCTGACTATCCTTTTACTACTTTGGTTCCCAACTTAGGAGTGGTTAGAAAACCCACAGGGGACGGAACGGTATTTGCTGATATTCCTGGTTTGATCGCCGGGGCCCACGAAGGTGTAGGGTTAGGCCACGAATTTTTACGCCATATCGAACGGACTCGTCTATTGTTACACTTAGTAGATGTGACAGCCGATGATCCCATCCAAGATTATGAAGTGATTCAAAAAGAATTAAATGCTTATGGTCGGGGATTATGCGATCGCCCCCAGATAATTGCTTTAAATAAAGTTGATGCTTGTGAACAAGAAACGTTACAATTAATTAAAGAGGAGTTACAACCGTTGAGCGAGTCTCCCATCTTTGCTATTTCTGCTGTGACAAAAATCGGCGTTGAGGAACTGTTACAAAATATTTGGTATCTTTTAGAAAAAGCAAGCACTAGCGCGGAAAATAGCTCCTTCCCGTTAGTCGATTTCAGAAGAGAGCTATCACATTAACGCTGATATGACACTGACATAACACACACATCGCCCCATGACGATTTAGTTATTGGTAGAGTAAAAAATCTACTAAAAAAGTTCCTGCTAAGATCAAAAATAGAGAAATAAGTTCCATGGGGTTGCTCCTACTCAAACTAAACGAAAGACATTTATTATTTTTGTGAGCAGCTAGTGCGATCTCACTTATACACCCTATATTATAAAAATTTCTATCTCCGTACTTCCCCCAGGTAGCTCACCCATTTGGGTTATTTGTTTTACAGGTAATTACTGAGAAATTATTAGCCATGTAAAATAGACTGTTCAAATCCTCGATCAATATCGGCAAAATTAACTAATAAATTTCCGTGAATAACCATTACCCCTTTGGGATTTCCAGTTGAACCTGATGTATAACGACTACAACCTGAATATTTGGATTCAGCAATCAAATACCAGGTATTGAAGTTGTGCATCAACTTAAAGAGGAGTTTACTGAAATTTTTGATAATAGTAATAATCTAGATAAAGGAACTATAAATTGGGCTTTCAAATTAATTTGTGAGAAATACAGGTACCAGGATAACAAGCCTTAATCTTACTTCTTACCCACATTTTACTACTTTCTATTCTCAGGAAATTAAAGTTACTGAATCCTTGGTTTTATGAACAGGGTTTGGAACTTTGTCCTGTAAGGTGCAAGATGTGAGTGTTACAAGAAAACATTAATTAATTGGTAGTATTTTTACTGCCGTGTAATTACTTTAATGGTTTTCTGACATTGCAAAAAAGTCCGAAAATAAACGGATATCGAAGCTTTATTAAAAATGTTATATAGGTACTTGAATAACAAGAAGAAGGTGCCAATATTATGGTTTCTACATCTCACAAAGCAGGTTATAGTAACATATCTCATTATTCTTATACAAAAGAAAAAATAAAATTATTCTCAAATATAGTGGATCTTCTGAGACATAGAGCTATCAACCAACCTTATCAAAAAGCTTATACATTTTTGAAAAATGGAGAAACAGAGTTAATTACTCTTACCTACGAAGAGCTAGATATACAAGCAAGAAATATTGCAACAAAAATGTTATCTTTAGGAGTTGCTGGAGACAGAGCTTTGCTCTTGTATCCACCAGGAATTGAATTTATTAGCGCTTTTTTTGGTTGTATATATGCTGGTATGATCCCCATTCCACTTTATCCCCCTAAACGCAATCAAAATGTATTAAGAGTTCAATCTGTTGTTGCTGACGCTGGAGCAAAATTCGCTTTAACAACCCAGAGCATTTTAGACAACATTGACAAACATTTTATTAACACACCAGATTTAGCCGCACTCAACTGGTTCACGACAGATAATTATGAACAGAATCTGGCAGAAAATTGGTATTACCCTGAAATTAACAGTAACTCTTTAGCGTTTCTGCAATATACATCAGGTTCAACTGGAAATCCCAAAGGGGTAATGGTTACTCACGAAAATTTATTAGTTAATTCTGCCGATTTAGATCGAGGATGGAAACATAATTCTAATAGCGTCATTGTAACTTGGTTACCCACCTTTCATGACATGGGTTTGATTTATGGGGTCTTGCAACCACTCTATAAAGGCATCCCTTGTTACATGATGTCTCCTGCAACCTTTTTACAGAGTCCTATTCGTTGGCTTCAAGCCATTACCCGTTACAAAGGAACCCAT